>DAHUYT010000002.1:13553-94026 GCA_027315065.1 Nitrososphaerota archaeon
TAGTGAATGAACCGGGTAGTAATTCCTATCCAATATCGACCTTCACCTATATCATGGTCTACAAGGACTTGGGACAGGTCAGTGGAGAAACACAAGGTAGGGCAACTGAAGTAGTAAATTTCTTAAACTGGGTAATTCATGATGGGCAGAAATACTCTACATCGCTGCTGTACATACCGCTGCCTGCTTCAGTAGTGAAGATTGACGAACAAGGACTTGCGGAAATACAATTCAATGGGATTGCTGTTCCAGAATTTGGTCCTATTACAGCCTTGGTACTTGCAATTGCGATTATATCTATAATTGCAGTCTCTGCTAGAACCGGTCTGAGATTTACACCAAAATTCTAGCTCACTCTAATTTTTATTTTTTTCAAGTATTACTAATGTAGATTATAGACTGGAAAGAAGACATCATGTGGATATAGAGATTATGGCAACTATTTGCGTTGGATTAAAGTTGCATCGCGAATCTACATAAAGCAGTGATAAAATAATGCCAGACAAGATCTGCAGAACCTGCGGTGAAGAGTTGATTGGATATTCACAATGCTTTGAATGTAAAAAACCAATACAGCAAATTTGCATAAAATGTGGAAAAAAAACTGTAGAGCGGCTTCATTTGAGATGTTTTGTTCATACAAAGCATAGATTCTCAATGCCTACAGATATTTACTTGGTAGAGTGAATTGTTTAGGTTTACAATTAGTAATGGATTATACAGCTTTAATTTTTTTCATAGCATGGTTTTTTAAACAAGTAAGCGAGATCTCGACAATGAATGGGCTCTTAATTGGCAGGTTTCAGCCATTCCACCTGGGACATCTATCCGCGGTTAAATTTGCCCTGTCCAAAGTGGAAAACCTCTGGATAGGGATTGGAAGCTCAAACAAGAGTCATGAAAAAAGAAATCCATTTACTGCAGATGAAAGAAAAGAGATGATTCTCTCATCACTTGACCCTGAAAACGCAAAGAAGATTCAGGTATATTATGTACCAGATACAGGTGACCACGAAAAATGGACCTATCACGTTGATTCAATTATGCCAAAGTATGATGTAGTATTTTCAAATGATGACTTTACGCTATCTTTATACAAAAAAATGGGGGTTAAGACAATTCTCGTTCCATTATTGCAAAGAGAAACAGTCTCTGGCACAAATATACGGAAAATGATCGCTGAAGACAAAGATTGGTCAAATCTTGTTCCCCAAGGAACAAAGAATATTCTGCTAAGGATAAATGCCAAGGAAAGGCTGTCCAAAATTCTGTAATTATAAATAGCGGTCATTAATTTTAGGGAATGAAGAATTTGGAATATTTAGTAATGTTACCCGGACCAACAAATGTTCCGGAAAGAGTAACGCGTGCAATGTTTACTCACATGATAAATCACAGGAGCAAGGATTTTGTAAAATTATACGTTGATGTAGTAGAAAAGACTCAGAAAGTTTTTGATACAACAGGCGATATTGTGGCACTGAGTGCTTCCGGCACTGGTGCAGTAGAGGCTTCTGTTGTAAACATGATCAAAAAAGGTGATAAGGTAATCATTCCGGTCAACGGCGAATTTAGCAGCAGACTTGCAACCATGCTAGAATGGGCAGGTGCAGATATTATCAAGCTGCAGACACCATTTGGACAGAACGCAAGCTTTGATCAAGTAAAAGAGGCATTTGACAACAACAAAGATGTCAAGGCATTCTATGTGGTATGGAACGAAACATCAACTGGAACGATGGTAAAATATCTAGATAAAATTTCAAGCCTTACTGCAAGAAATGATTCGTTCTTTGTAGTAGATGGTGTATCAATAGTTGGTGGCGAGGAATTACACATGGATAAATGGGGAATAGACGTTTGTGTTACAGGGGCACAGAAGGCGTTAGCAGCTCCTCCAGGTATATCACCAATTGCAATAAGTCCAAAGGCAAAAAAACACATGATTGCAAACCAGCCTCCTACATTCTACTTTAACATGGCACGATATTTCAAGTATTATGATGAGAACAAGGAGACTCCATTTACTCCTGCAATCCCATTGCTGTATGCTTACAGAGAAGCACTAGACATGATTCTAGAAGAAGGGATGGAAAATAGAGTAAAAAGACACCGAGTATGCTCTGACGCATTTTATAGTGGTCTGAGTGCACTGGGTCTTACACCATTTGCAAAAGAGGATGCACGATCTACAGTTGTCATTGCACTAAACTATTTGCAGGGACTAGACGACAAAACTTTCAGGGGAACACTATCAGAAAAATTCCGTGTCTTGGTTGCAGGTGGATTTGGTGAACTCAAAGGAAAGGTGTTCAGAGTTGGCAGCATGGGCGAGGTACAGAAATATCATGTCATGAGAACAATCTCTGCAATTCATTCAACACTTGACATGATGGGATACAAAACAAATCCCGAAGCACTCAAAGTAGCTGAAGAGAAACTAAAAGCACTCTAATTTTTGTGTCAACTTATCCAAAAAATGCGTTATAACAGGACAGGCAAGAGATATCTGCACATTATCTTAAACATGCTTTGGTAAGGCTTGTCTCCATTGATTGGGACCAGACAAGCCTGAACAGCAATTGCAGAGAATTGATCATCTCTATAGAATCAGTCCAGATCGCCGTTTGTGCTTTTCTGCTTTTTGCATCTGCTTTACCTAGGAGTAACAACATCTCTTCCCCATCTCTTATTGCAAAAGATGGAAATGAATTCACCATACCTAATGGAATTTTTCTAACTTTTGATCCGTTTATGGTTTCAAAAACATAAAACGAGCGCTCGTCTGATGTTGTTACAAATCTTTGCTCGGCCTTGCATTCTCCTAACGAGCTAAAAATGTCTGCATGATAGAATTGAAGATAGTTTTTTTCTGAACCAGCTATGAGAAACTCCTCTTTGGATTGGGAAATCATCTGCTTCATTTTGGAGTGTATCTGGTCTACGCCCTTGATAATCTGAAACTTTTCTTCAACTTCCTCAAGATTTCCTCTCATAAAGTTAGGAAGGGTATTCCACAGATCCAAAACAGATGTTTTTTGCATTTCTATGCTGCGCAATCGCTCTTTTTCTGCATCAAGTATAATTTCCATTGCAACATCTGGCGGAACTGCTCTAAATCTTATAGGTCTCTCCAGCGTGGCAGACACTATGCCCAGATTCATCAGTCTTTTCAAAAGAGAATAAACTTCCGTGCGATGCATTCTTAGTGCTCTACAAATTTCGATCGCAGTTTTTGATCCGTATTTTCCTATGTATAAAAATACTTTAAATTGGTTTCCAGAAAGCCCCAGCGTGGCAAACTGTTCTTCTAATTTATCAAGTGATTCGTGATAGATGTGCATGCTCTGATCCGAATGGTGATCAAAAATTGTTGTTTGTCCCAACTCATCAGTTAATTCTAAGGCCATGTTGAAAAAGTATGTATCAATATATTGTATTAAGAGTGCGTATGAATGATTAGTACGAATGATTAGTGTCAATTATGCTAATGATTAATGTAGCTCTGGAATTCTGACAAAAACTGCAAAAGACAAAATTAAACTTTAATCCCTGTAGTTCTGTTTCCTTGTAGATTGACAAGTCAATTCACTGTTACCTGTTACAAGAGTTAACAGCTAGATGCATATGAAATCAAGGCAATGAAAGATTTCGAATCCAAAAAGAAAAAAAAGCGATATGAAGTTTGTGCCTTTGAATTCATTAAACTAATATGTTGTCTTCTGGTATTGTGCTCTTCTCTATTATTTTCTGTAATTTGATAATCTGCACATGTAAAAGTTTTATCTCTTTATCTGTGGTTCGCTTGTAATGATGCATTTCCTTTTTAATTTTTTGAGTATCTGATTCGATGCTATCCTATTTCCATCTAATGATTACTTTATCACTGGTTTGCTAAGAAGGGTTCTTATTCATTAAATCTAAAGGCCGTCTTTAACTTAATATAAGGAACAAAAAGGATCGTTGACGTTGGCTTTCCAAAAAGGCACCTTGATTCTAGCAGACTATACTGCCAAGGTAAAAGACACAAACGAAGTCTTTGAAACTACCAGGGAAGCTGATGCGAAATCTGGCAACATCTTTGATGCAAACGTCAAATATCAACCAAGACTTGTCTCAGTGGGAGAGTCTTGGGTGCTTAAGGGACTAGACGATGCACTCTTGGCAGCAAACGCAGGTGACAAGCTTACAGTAGAAGTGCCACCAGAGAAGGGATTTGGCACAAGAGACCCAGCCAAAGTAAGAATGATTCCACTGCGAAAGCTAGGAGATGATGCAGAGAAGGTCTCTGTCGGCGATTCAATTGAACTCGATGACAGAACTGGAATTATCAGATTCATTGGCTCAGGACGAGTCCAAGTTGATTTCAACCACAGGTTTGCAGGTAGAACCATTTTGTATGATATTAATGTATTAAAGTCACTTGACACCGATCAGGACAAAATCATGGGACTGCTCAAAAGGAGATTCCCACTGGATGAATCCAAACTAAAATTTGAGATAAAGGAAATGCAGCTTGATATCAACATACCAGAAGAGGCACTGATGATGGAAGGCCTTCAGGTGGTAAAGCGAGCAATAGCAAACGAAGTATTCAAGTTTGTATCAAAACTTGACAAAATTAATTTTGTAGAGTTATACAACAAGGCAAAGCCGCAGGAAAAACCCACAGAACAAAAGGCTGAAGCCACGCCAGCGCAGCCAAAAGTTGCCTAAAGAACGCCTGTACTTTTTGCAAGAGAAATAGCTTTTTCTTCAGTCATTTTTATCTCGCTTAATATGGTATATCTCTCTGGTCTCAATGACTGTGCAATGACAAGAGCTTTTGCCAGAACCTGAGCTGAAAGTCCAATCTCTTTTGCAGTTGTAGGGGCTCCAACATTTTTTAACATCTGGATTATTTTCTTCCAGTCCTGACCTTGTAGCTTTGCAATCAATATGGCACCAATTCCACATTTTTCACCGTGTAATCCTATACCAAGCTGGAGATAATCTACCGCATGTGAGAACAAATGTTCCGCACCAGAGCACGGCCTACTGGAACCAGCAATGCATGCAGCAACACCTGAACTGATAAGAGCTTCTACAATCATTCTGACATCTGGTTTTTTCTTAAAATTCTTTGAGTTGTCAATTACTATTTTAGCGCTCATCGATGCAAGATTTGCAGCATAAGTACCAAAGTATTCTCCAACTTTGTCCCTTGCAAGCTCCCAGTCGCGCACAGCAGTTACCTTTGCCATAAGATCGCCGCATCCGCTCGCAATAAGCCTGTGTGGCGCCTTCTTTAGTATCTCAATGTCCACAAAGACTCCAAGTGGTGCGGTAGCAACAATAGAATACGGCCTGTCGCCGCGCAGGGAGACAAACGGACTTGCAATCCCGTCATGTGATGCAGACGTTGGAACGCTGACAAATGGTTTTTTTAGCTTAAACGCAATCATCTTTGCAATATCGACAGATCTGCCGCCACCGATTCCAACAATAAGATCGCTTCTGTCCTTTTTTATCTCAAACAGAGTCTTTTTTATAGTCTCTACATCATTGCTGGTGCAAAGATGCCAGACATTTTTTATCTTTGATCCGGCAAGCGACTTGGCTACTTTCTCGTACGTAATTTTTCTTACCTGATCGCCTGAAACAAGAGAAACTTTTCTTGGGTTGGCAAGGCCTTGCAGAAAATTCCCAATATCCCTGGTGTTTTTCTCGCCTACGACTATTTGCCTCGGCAGTTCCATGACATGGGAAGACATGAGCTTTTCTTCAAGCCTCGTTATTTATCGATTCCCAGAGCGATCCAAAGTTTATTAAACGGTGAAATCCTACCTCAGATATCTCTAGTTAGGGAAGAATGTTATTTGTCAGACTATATTGAACAACACACATTTCATGGCACAACCACGGTAGGGATAGCCTGCACCGACGGTGTGGTCTTGTGCGCGGATATGAGGGCAAGCGCTGGCTATTTCATAGCAAACAATAACACAATGAAGATTCAAAAAATAGACAACCATGCTGGCATGACAATAGCCGGCGGAGTAGCAGATGCTCAAAATGTCACTGACATGCTAAGATATCATTGCAATCTCCATAGGGTAGACAAGGGGGAATATCTTCCAGTAAAGTCAATTGCAAGGCTTGCCTCGCTAATATTCTTCCAGAATAGATACTATCCATTTATCGCCGACATTCTTGTAGGCGGATATGACAAACAAGGGCCAGCATTATACAATATAGACATGTTTGGCTCTCTTGACCAGAAAAAATATGTTACAACAGGAAGCGGCTCACCAGTCGCATATGGTTTGCTTGAAAGTGAATATCGCGACGGACTTGCAGTAGAAGAAGGCAAAACTATTGCTCTCCGAGCTGTAAAGGCTGCGATAACAAGAAACATCGGAACAGGTGACGGAATAAATGTCGCAATAATTGACAAGCAAGGATACCGACTCTTAACAAAGGAACAGAAGAAAGCCATTATTACGCTCTAAGTGATTTAATGCAAAGAAAACAGCAACAAAGAGAAATATCTCCATTACCCAATATCATGGGAACCATACTACAGAGTATACCAAAAGAAGCCGAAGTGACCAAGATAGAGTATGAGGGTCCAAGAATTGCAATCTATACGAGAAACCCACGCTATCTGATGGAACACAATGAAGTAATATCTAACATGGTCAACGTAATAAAAAAGAGAATTGTTGTCAGAACAGAAGAGTCTATTCGAAAAACAGAGGAAGAAGCAAGACAGATCCTAATACAAATGCTTCCAAAGGAGATTGATCTGCGTGGCACCTTCTTTGATACGGCAATTGGTGAGCTTACAGTAGAAGTAAAGCACCCTTGGCTTCTAAATAACAACGAGTCTTTTAATCTGGCAGACCTTGTATCCAAGACAGGTTGGCGTGTAAGAATAAGAAAGGCAACTACCATCCAATCCCAGACCATACAGACAATAAACTATAACCTCAAGATATCGTCAACTGAAAGAAGCAAGCATCTGCGACAGATAGGCGAGCAGATATTTCGGCCAAAACTCTCAGAAGACGCAGAAGTTTCGCTTACTACACTTGGTGGATTCAGTCAGGTAGGTAGGTCATGTATGTTGCTGACTACACACGAAAGCAAGGTCCTAATAGACTGTGGTGTAAATCCTGGAGCCAAAAGCCCATTGGAGGCATATCCGCGACTTGACTGGGCAAATATTACACTAGACGAGCTCGATGCGGTTGTTATCAGTCACGCTCACCTTGATCATACCGGATTTTTGCCGGTCCTTTTTAAATATGGCTACAAGGGGCCAATCTACTGTACCGAGCCTACCTTGCCAATGATGAACCTTATCCAGCTTGACGCCATAAAGGTGGCTGCCGCGCAAGGCAGGATTCCGCTTTACTCTGAAAGAGACGTCAAGCAGGTAATGAAGCAGACAATACCCCTTGCATATGGAACTGTCACTGATATTTCGCCTGACATTAAACTTGTATTTTCAAATGCGGGGCACATACTTGGTTCTGCGTCATGTCATTTCCACATAGGAAACGGGAATCATAACTTTGTCTATACCGGCGATCTAAAATATGGTAAATCCATGCTCTTTGATAGTGCATCATGGAACTTCCCAAGGGTTGAAACATTATTGATAGAGAGTACATATGGCGCAAAAGAAGACATCCAAGCAACAAGAGAAGAAGTGGAAGGTGCATTTATCAGGTCAGTAAACGAGACACTGCGAAATGGCGGCAAGGTACTAATTCCAATTCCAGCAGTTGGCCGTGCACAGGAGTTGATGATGGTAATTGATCAATATATGAAGGCAGGACAGTTAATGGAAGCACCTGTATTTACAGAAGGCATGATATCAGAGGCAACTGCGATACATGAAGCATATCCGGAATACCTGACACGAGACCTACGAGAAAAGATTTTGAGTACCGAAGAAAATCCATTTGATTCTGAATATTTCACAAACATAGAACACTCTGATGCAAGAGAAGAGGCGCTACGAGAGGGACCATGCATCATAATGGCAACCTCTGGTATGCTAGAAGGTGGACCTGTGCTTGAATATTTCAAAAATATTGCACCATCACAGAAGAACAAGATCTTGTTTGTGTCGTATCAGGTAAATGGAACCATGGGAAGAAGGGTGCTTGACGGATCAAGGCAGGTATCAGTAGTTGGAAAGGACGGAAAGATTGAGGTAATCAACATAAACTGTTCTACAGAAAAACTTGATGGGTTTAGCGGACACAGTGACTATAATCAATTGATGTCATATGTTCACAAGCTAAGACCCAAGCTTAGACGGGTAATTGTAAATCACGGTGAGAGAAGAAAGTGCGAGAACCTTGCAAGCTCGATTCACAGAATGTTTAGAATTGCAACAACGTGTCCGCAAGTGCAAGAAGGCATTAGACTACTATAATATCATTTCAGATCGTACTGTAAAAATTATTTTAGATCGTATTCTGCTTTCCAGATCTTGACTCCAGATGGGGTCACAATAATTCTCTCTTCTCCAAGTCTTGCAATATCTGCATCATTTGTCTTTGCAATACTGTAAATTTCCTCGACCACTTTTCTTAACTCGTCTACATTTTTTTGTGCAAGTGGAGTCACCCGCAAGACAAGAATCATGCCCTTTTTGATATCTTCCTTTACAGTATGGATGTCGCTCTGGTCTCGAAGCGTAATCGCTTTGAGGAAGGTCGGGGCCTTTTGCGTCTGCATATCATTTGTATGGATCTACCTCCCTCAAAAAGTCTTTGTAGTCAATTGCAATTCACAGACTAGCTTGATTTGACTAGAGCATATATTTTAGGTACTCTGGCTCGGAAATAGTACCTGCGGGAATTTCTGAACTGGTATTACTTTTTTGTACCAGCATGACACCTGGTAGGTCCTTTGGTGCATCAGAATATCGGAATGTTATATCAGAAGATACCTTGAGATTGTTTTGGGAATCGTCTCCACGCAAAAGTGATATCGGTCCCATGTGATCCTTTGTCTCAAACAATGTATCATCTGGAAGGGCAAGTGCTTTTAGCATCTCATTTTCGTCCTTGTTTCTTCCAACAATTAATTTTGTTTTCGCATCAAACCTGAAGTGCCTTCCAATCTTTAAGAGATCAATATCATTCGTTGTAGGGGTTTCAGTATACTTGAAAAGATCTTTAGCTCTTATTGCAAATCTTGGATCTGTAAGTAAACAACCACCGCCGGCATTTGGAGGATCGACAAACCCGAACTGTTCTGCCATCTTTAGCTGCTCCTTTCTTGATCGCCCACGAATCATTCCGAGATTTTCCCGCTTGATGATGCCGCTCTCTTCTGGTTCTGTCTTTGGTAATAATGCACCAGAGAGCGGCCTTACAATTTTTCCCTCAAGACCAGATTCTTTTTCAATTGTTCGCAGTGCCGGTCCATGCTGTGACATTGGTCTCTGTCCTAAGACCTCGCCTGAGATGATAAACTCTGCATCGATATCTTCCATCACTTTTTTTCCAGCTTTAAACATCATTGCACGGCAATCAATGCACGGGTTCATTCCGGAACCAAATCCATGCTTTGGATGTTTTAGCATCTCGATGTACTCGTCTCCAAGATATACAGTTTTTAGATCAACACCTAGCATGTCTGCAGTTCCTCGAATCTCAAAACCACAGCCCCTTCCACAATCAAAATCACAAAACGGAGTTTTTATTGCAACAGCGGTAACATCAAACCCTTGGTTCTGCATCATCTTGACAGCTAGTCTGCTGTCAAGTCCACCAGATAATAGCGCTACAACTTTTTTCTTTTCTTCTGACACAAAAGTAAAGTTTTGATTCCAATATCTAAACGTTCCAAGCTGTACCGTGTAGAATTCCAGCAAACATAAATGGAGATTGTATCAGATCTGAAATAATGCAGAGCCGCAGAAAGAATCTCTTAAAATTTTGTAATAAACTAGAATGTGATACGCTTGTTGCCTTTGAGCCAGAGAACCTCTTTTACATGACCGGCTTTTGGGGCGAGGCAATAGGTATACTTGACAAGAGTGGTGTTACCATCATTGCACCAGAGCTTGAGATGGGTCGCGCAAAGGAAGAGTCTGTAAACTGTAGGGTGATAAAATCAGAGCGCGGCAAGGGGTCAATATCTACTTTGATTGATAACGTCAAGGGCAAAAAGATCTGTACTGATACAAATAACTATGATATGGTGTTATCTCTCAAGAAGAGCCTTCCACGGGTAAGGCCGTCAACTGAACCCTTCTACCAGGCACGACAGGTAAAGGACCGGGGTGAGATTGATATCCTGAAAAAGTGTTCGTCAATACTGGACGAGATGTATGAGCTCTGTGTGGACGAGATCAAGATAGGCATGTCAGAGATGGAACTCCAGACTATTCTAATGTCGTATGCAATGGAGCAGGGTGCATTTGCTACAGGATACAGGTCCACGCTACAGCCTTTGATTATAGCTGGGGGACCAAACAGTGCACTTCCGCATGCACAGGTAACAGAGCGCAAGTTTCAGGACGGTGACATGATTGTAGCAGACCTCACATTGCGACACAAGGGGTATGTATCTGATGCTACAAGGACATTTGGGTTGGGCAGTATATCAGCAGAGGCAAAAAAGGTGTATAGTATCGTAAAAACATCGCAAGAGGCAGGACTTTGGGCAGTTCGTCCTGGTGTTTCTTGTAAATCAGTTGATGATGCATGCAGAAAAATGATATCAAAAAAAGGATATGGAAGATATTTCATCCATTCAACAGGACATGGTATAGGCCTTGAGGTACACGAGCTGCCAAACCTTGGGCCGTCGAGCAATACCATGCTGTCAAAGAACATGGCAATAACAGTAGAGCCCGGAATTTATCTGCCAAAAAAATTCGGTGTACGAATTGAGGATTCCTTGATTGTTGGGACAAGACCTGATGTAATGCACAAGTTTACAAAAGAATTGATTGTTGTTTGAGGATCTAATTTGAAATCTTAAGAATTCATATCTAATTTTATTATGAGAATATACAAAAAATCAAATGGAGTAGAAGCACAGAAACTGTTTTGATGCAGACCTTATGAATCTTTTAAATCTGTTTCAGCAAAATTTACAGGATTACATCTTTTGGAATCATAAATTGATCTGAAATTCGTCATCTCTGTATATGAATTTGAATTATACCGCAACCCAGGCTAAAGTCAAGATTATTTCATTAATTATGTTACTGAACGTTATGCCATGAATTTTTATTAATTCTTTGCAGTGATATATACATGAGACAGATAATAGAACTCAAATGCTCCGGATGTGGAGATGTCTTCATCGGATTCCACTGTATGCCATGCATGATATGCGGATGCGACGCATTTCCAAAGAAACCTCATGGAAAAATACAGAGATAAATCAATCAAGAAATAAAAATTTCTTCATGTTCGGCATCTTGAAGATTGAATTCTTAAAAAAGATCTTTTGACCTTATACTAACATCTGAACTATTTTATTTAATATCTTCTTTTACACATGTACTGTCCAAATGCTAATGGTTGAAAAATCATAATCATTACTCCCGCTATTAATATTGTAATAATGAAGAGTTTTTTTAACCCATTCACTATATGTTGTTTTTAACCGTTTAAAAATCTAATACGATAACATGACAGACAATGATTTGAATCATACTTGAAAATTAGCACAAACCAGTAATAGAACCATGTATTAGTCATACCGTGATAGAAAGGCAGAAAATCAAAAAGATTCTCGTACCGCTAGACGGCTCTAAAAATTCCCTGCGAGGCTTGGAGGCCGGAGTCCATCTTGCAAAGGAACACGAAGCGTCACTTACCGTTATTCATGTTATACACATGTCACACAAAAAAGAACTCAGGCAAAAAGAACTAGAAGAGGAAGTTCCACCTACATTCTTCCTTCTTGCAAAAAAACTTGCAGTCAAAAACGGCGTGCCGTTTTATAGCCGAATACTTACAGGAGATCCGGGGCATTCCATAGTGGAATATTCAGATTCACATAACATAGATGTAATCGTAATAGGTGCCAGAGGCCTGAGTGATTTCAAGAAGATCTTTCTTGGAAGCGTCTCAAGCTATGTAATGCACAAGTCCAAGGTAGCGGTAATGCTGATAAAATAAAATCAAGACTGTCGCCGAATTTTTTGCATGTTGCCAGAAAACATTGCTATATTGGGGCATCGATGTCTCCACCAAGATATGTTCCATTCTCATCATATGCGTAAAACACAGTTGCCATACTTGGATGGGATGCGTCTTTTGAGGCGTTTCTAGTCATCTCTCTTGCTTTCTTTATTGCCTCCTCACAGCTGTCAAAATCTTCCACTATCCAGTGTCCATTGCCTGGGGTCTCAAATCTGTCTATTCCTATGACACGAAACTTGCCTTTTGATGGCTTGAGCTCAGGAAAATCTCTAAACATAGAATATAGTTGTGATTCTAAAATAAAAATCTGTACATTAGAAATCTATGATGTGAATATAACATAGAATCAAAATTATGCTAAAACAATAACTAACACTACAAGATATGTCTTGATTTGTCTAGTATTACATTGAAAAAGGAAATAAATTCACATCTGAATCATATACTGCCAGTTAAGAATTGTCTAAACCCCATTCTCTTCTCTATTTCACTACAAATGAATCTTGCAATCTTTTCCTTGTCTTTCCAACCAGACACTGTTTCCTTTTTGGGATCGACTGCAATCACATTGTTCTGATCTGGATTTTTTCTATACTTTTTTCCAATGTCGTTTGCAATGATTAGATCAGCATGTGATTCCTGTAACTTTTTACGTGATAAAGCAATCAATTTTTCTTGTGATACATCGGTCTCTGCCTTGAAGCCTACAAGAAAGATATCCTTCTGAATATTTTTTATCTCGTTGATGATCTTTGGCACCTTTTTCAGTCTAACAGTAATCTTGTCGGAATCACTCTTGATTTTTGTATTGCTTGGGTTTTCCACTGTATAGTCAGAGATTGCAGCAGCCAGTACAACAATGTCAAATCTCTGCCTCATTTCATGTCTTACTGCTTCCAGCATCTCCTTGCTTGTCTTTACCCTCACCACTTTAGCACCCTTTGGAGCAGACTCTGTACCAGGGCCATAAACAAAGATGACCTTTGCACCTGATGAGACAAGCTCCCTTGCAAGCAGAACACCAGTCCTACCTGTACTCTGGTTGGTTATGATGCGAATAGGGTCAATGTATTCAATGGTAGGTCCTGCAGTTATCAGCACTTTTTTTCCTTGCAAGATGGAAGACACACCATATTTTTTCAATACAAAATCTAGTACTTCTTCAGGCTCTGCAGCCTTTGCCTTTCCCTCAACAAACTGCGGGGCAATAAACTGCACTTTATTTTTTAGAAATCCGGTATTTTTTACAACAGCTGGATTTTCATACATTGCCTGGTGCATGGCAAGTGAAATCACAATAGGAATCTTTGAGCCAAACCCGACACTTAGCACTGTGGAGATTGGGGTATCATCTATCCCGTTTGCAAGTTTTCCAAGTGTATTTGCAGTGCATGGATACACAACAATCAAGTCAGACTGTTTGTAGTCTGCAACCTTGATGTGCTCCAAGTCTCCTGTAAGTTTTGTAATCACATCGTTTCCAGTTGCCCACTTGAAATAGCTTGGCTTTATCAAGTCAGTTGCGGCCTTGCTTGCAACACATGTAACGTCTCCACCATGTCGCATCAAGAGTCTTGCAAGCTCGATTGCCTTGTATGCGGCAACACTTCCTGTTATACACAAAATGATTTTTTTTCCGGCAAGCTCAGAACCATCAGAGCTTACAATATCAAATGACGGATGTTCACGCAATTTCCTTTCTCAACCTTTCAAGTTCTGCTTTGTCAATTGAAAACGAATTCTCCTGTGATGGAAACTTGCCAGATACTACATCATTCTTGTAAGAC
Organism: Nitrososphaerota archaeon; assembly: GCA_027315065.1. Taxonomy (GTDB): domain Archaea; phylum Thermoproteota; class Nitrososphaeria; order Nitrososphaerales; family Nitrosopumilaceae; genus Nitrosotalea. The sequence continues at coordinate 27,511 of DAHUYT010000002.1, forward strand.
GTAACAGCCTTTACTATATCTCCAGCAAGATCAAGATAACGCTTGGCAAATTTTGGTTTTATCTTCTCATACAGACCAAGTACATCATGTACAACTAGCACCTGTCCGTCACAATCTGGCCCAGAACCAATTCCTATTGTTGGAATACTGATTGATTCTGTTATTATCTTTGATACCTCTCTTGTTACCATTTCCAGCGCAATGCTAAAGATGCCAGCTTCCTCAAGCGCCTTTGCGTTCTGGATTAGACTGAGGGCAGCATCCTTTGTCTTAGCCTGTACCTTGTAGCCATCTTGTAACGTAGTGGTTTGCGGTTGGAATCCAATGTGTCCCATCACAGGTATGCCGATATCAACAATAGACCTGACGGTATCTTTGATCTCAACTCCTCCCTCAAGTTTTACTGCATCAGCGCCTGCCTTGACAAGTCTACCTGCATTCTCAATCGCCTGTGACTTGCTTGCCTGATATGACATAAACGGCATGTCGGCTACAATCATTGCATTCTGCCTGCCTCTTCCTACTGCCTCTGTAAAAAAACACATCTGTTCCATAGTGACAGGTATGGTGTTTTCATAACCCAGCATCACCATACCACCACTATCTCCAACAAGCAAGATCTCAACTCCAGCTTTATCACAAAGCTGCGCAGTAGTATAATCATATGCAGTGATGGCTGTGATCTTCTTAGAATTTTTCATGGAGGTTATGTCTCTTACAGATTTAGGCATGTACCATTCTCCCAAGATTGTTTTTTATTATACTAATGGACTGATCCAAGTTTTTCTTGTTGTCAAACTTGAACTTTTTACTCAGATGAGATTTTTTCATTTTTCTGCAGGATTCAATTAGAATCTGCATTCCCCTAGTTACATTGTCAACAATGGTAATGTCAGCAGTCTGTGCGGTGCGCGACATTGGGTTGAGATCAAACGTTATTACTTTTTTTCCAAATTTTTTCAGAGCAATTGTTCTATCGCCATCCTCTAGTGGTACCAGTACGACATCTGCAATGAATATTCCGCGCTCGTCCACAACTCTCCTTGCACTGTCAAGGTTTGGAATCTTTTGTGAAAACTTGGTATCAAGTCCTAGTACCTCTTTTGCGCCATTTTTTTTGAGTATATTAGCTATTACCTTTTTTCTCTTCTTGCTTGCATAAAACAGATTGACTTCGATCTGGGCTACAGCTACTTTTGCAAGCAAGACTATCTCTTTTGGACAAAGGGCAGCAAGATTACCATTTACTGATATGACAGGCCTTTTTGCCAAAAGCAACATGCGTGCGGCAGCCTTTATGGCATCATGAGAGGTTTTGGAAGTTTTCTCACCTATTAGATAGTCAAACATCTCGCCTCTACCATGTGCCAAGAGGCCTTCTTCTACAACTAAACCATCTCTGTATCCACGAACCAGCCTCTCTCTAATGTGTAGGGATGCAGCCCTGGGATGAGATCTTGGAATCAGCACTAGGATGCTCTAGCTCCGCTTTTGTCAATCTCTGTCTTGATAATTATTCCATCCTGGTATTTTTCTAAAATCTGTAAAACTTGTAACTCTTTTGTCTTTGGCATTAACGTAAATACAGTTTCTCCAAACATTGCAATACCGCACTTGAACCCGTGATGTTGCAAGTCGTAAATTACCTGTTGCATCTTTGGAGTGATAACTCCAACATATTTGGCAAACTCCAGTGACATGTCAAGAAACTCCATCTGGTCCCTTGACTTGAGTAGCCTTGTAACCATCTTTCCACCAAGGCCGTTTATCTTTGAAAGGTGTGTTTTGATGAATTTTTTTGTAGATATAGGAGAAAAACAAATTACAATTACAGAATAATCAGTGTGAATCTTTTTGAGACTACCTATTCCGGGTGCACCATGCTTTGTCCTTATCTCAAATCCTCCATGGTATGATGATAACACAGTTCCAAGTCCTGTCTTGCAGTGAATCTCTGCATTGTGGGCTATCTGTCCAACTTGGGTCCGAGAAAGATTTGTTCCAAGAGCCTTGTTTAATGCAAATGCCAAGCTCAGTGCAACAGCACCACTAGAACCTAATCCATAACCAACGGGAATCTCACTTTGGTGCTCTATTTCGAAAAAATAATTTGTCTTGGCAAGCTTCAAGAATTCTCTTGCAACATATTCTGACACCTGAGTATTGTCAGACTTGTAACCGGTAACAGTAATTCCAAAACTAGGCTTGTCAGATGTTGTAACCTTTACCTTTGTTGTGACACCCTCCTTTATGCAAAATCCTGCTCCGATAGATCCTTTCAGTTCCGGCCTTATCGGCTCTACTTCTGCCTTAAAAAAACCAGTTATGTGACCTGGAGCAAAGGCCGTTGCTTGCATGATTAATTTAAATTTTGATAAAAATATAAAAATGATCATTATATTATTTATACTAGTATAAATTGACTAAATTTATTCGGCGCCTACAAAAGATAGGAAGCAGCATCCTGGTATCATTACCAATAGAGTGGGTGAAATCAAACAAACTTGAAAAAAGCGACGAGGTAGAGATTGAGACAGGAACCAACAGCATATCGATTACCCTGACTGGAAGCAGCAGGGTACCAAAGGAGGTTGTGATACAATACCCCGTATCAAAGGAGGAAAACATCAGTGCAGACATTACAGGTGCCTATCTTCTGGGATACGATATAATTAAGATAAAAGGAAAATCTGCAATCTCAGTTGGCGACCGAGAAAAAATCCGTGGCCTTATGCGTAGGCTAGTCGGCATGGAAATTGTTGACGAAGATGCTACAAATGTTAACGTGCAATTTCTCTTGGATGCTACAACCCTCAGCCCTGACAAAATCCTAAAGAGAATGAGCTCAATTGCGCTTGGCCTGTTTCGGGATACAATAAATTCTCTCATGTCAGACGACAAGACAGTATTACAGACAATTCCAAGCAGGGATGATGAAATCGACAGGCAATATTTTTTACTTGTCAGGCTGATTCGCAGCGCAATGGTGGACAAGAAGCTTGCAACTGCATTCAATCTCGGAAACATTGACATCTTGGATTATAGAATTGCAGCAAATCTAATGGAGAGTGCAGGTGACACAATTGTAGAGCTTGCAAACTCCATCCCGGAATTGGGTGGATCAAAAATAGAGGCAAAGAAGCTCCATATTTTGGCAGTAGAGATTGAAAACATACATGAAAAAGCCATTACATCATTTATCGAAAATAACCGGTTGCTTGCAATCGAGGCCATCAAGTCATTTAGAAACTATCAAAAGAAAATTGCTGATATACGTTCATCGCTTGAACCCAAGAAACAAGTATCGATACAATTTCTGGATTTGGTATATACCCTTGAAAAACTTGCAAGATGCTGGGCTGATATTGCAGATTTGGTAAAACCAGTCTATACGTAGATCTTCTTTTTCATTGCATATGTCAGCACTGCACAAATTGTTTTAGAGTCAACAATCTTTCCTGATAAGATCATATTCAACACTTTTCTAAAATCAATCTTTACTACTGATATTATCTCATCCTCATCAAGTTCTAATTCTGATACCTTTTTGATTCCAGAAGCCACAAAGCAGTGAATTACTTCTGTGTTGTACCCAATTGAAGGGTAATACTTGACAAGTGGGGTCATCTTCTTTGCCTCATAACCAGTCTCTTCCTTTAGCTCCCGAAAAGCGCATTTCCTTGGACTTTCATTCTTGTTTAGTGTTCCAGCAGGAATTTCAAGCACAACCCCGTGAGGAAACCTATGCTGTCTCACAAGCAACAACTTTCCATTTTCTATTGCAAGCATGGCAGCAGCACCTGGATGTTCAATTACCTCTCTTGTCACCTTGCGTCCTCCAAGTAATAATTTGTAGACGCTAAGAGAAAGGATCTTTCCCTTGAAAACTTTCTTTCGCATTGAATAAAATTACAATTGAATATTTTATGAACGTATCTCGGGAATCAGATGAAGTCTCTTTGATTTCTTTGTATGTATTATGGAATTTTTGATCCATTTCTGTACAAAGTTAATCTTTTTTGGAATGAAAAGATCAATTGATTGTATGCCATCAACTTCGTGAACCTTCTGGCTAATCTCATCAATTTTGTAGATGTTATCGCTATAAAGAAACATTACTATCTTATCTAGATGAACAAAAGGCTTTTGTAAAAATGATCTTTCAAACTTTTTTTCTAATTTGGATAAAACCTCTCTAATATCTCCATTAACTGTAACGAGAATTGCAAATGGAATATATTTTCCCATTTTTCTTGGATTGTAAATCAAAGTAAATACAATTGCCTCGTCATTTTGTAGCTTGTCAAGTGATCTTGCTACTGTTTTTGTGGAAAAGCCTGAGATCTTGGCAATCGCCTCTATTTTTAACCGTGGATCCTTTAACAATATATCAATTATCTCAATGTCAGTCTTTGTCAAGTCAGATCTTATCTCTGGATTTTTTGCTTCAAATATGCTAAGGACTCTGACATCTCTTAGAATATTTTTTGCAATCTCCATTGCATGCTCAGGATTTTCTCTTACAACAATACTGCATACAGTAACCCCACCTACACATGGAACAACAAAGAATGGTTCACCAACAAGTCGTATCTTGTCTAAAATATAGCCAATCTCTTTTCCTATTACTACAAAATATAATACACTGTAACCAAAAACTGGCGGCTCAATTTTTAGTGTGAATTCCTCTATGACTTTCTGCTCCATCATTTTCTGAATTCTAGATTTTACAGCTACTCCTGAAACTCCAATTTCCTTGCCTATCTGACTGTCAGGTGTCCTGCAGTTATTCAGTAAACGTGACAGGATCTCTATATCCAATTTGTCCATTCTATGTATCGTTGCCTCATTATTCTTAAAATTTAGAACATCTTGTATATATAATTGTCTTATTATTTAATAAAACTACGACAAAATATTAAATATGAGACTAATTCTTGATCTTTCGTGGATTATAGAGCCCAGATAGGAATTAGATTCATCACCAGGCGCAAGGGCAGCCTTATTGCAGCAAGCCTTGCAGTAGCAATCGCAATCCTAGTGGTTCAGGTTAATTCTGTCATTTTCCAGGGTCTTTACAACGCAATCGTAAGAGATCTAACAAATTATAGATTTGGGAATGTCTTCATCTCAAAACAGGGAGACTTTATCACAAGATCAGATTTTATGTTGGTAAACTGGCTTGACAGAATTCCATATGTTCAGGCAGCTGCTCCAAGGCTTGAATATTCCGCACTATCAATCAACTCAACCGTAAATGGTCAGCTAATCCAAGATATCAATGCACCTGTTCCTGTACTTGGCGTAAAACCAGAATGGGACATGAAGGCATCTACACTGTACCAAACTGTACAAGGTCAGTATGTCTCATACCGAGACTCAATAGTTTTGGGTGCATTAGTTGACAGGGATCTTGGATATCCACAAATTGGTGATACTGTAAAAATAAAATTCAAAGATCAATTTGGTAATGATGTACTAAAAAGATTTGTAATTGTTGGAATTTCCAAAACTGCAGGCAGTCAGGGATTTGACAACGGCGTAATCATCAACATTGATACGTTACGGGAAATAATGGCTAGACCTGGTCAAAGCTCAGAAATCATTGTTAGGCTAAATGATCCATCAAAGGCAAATTATGTTAAGGCACTCTTCCTTAGTGCATTCCCATCAAGTGCTGATAAATTCAAAGCTCAAACGATAGAAGAAGCAGCAGAAGTACAGCTTGCTGGTTTCAGATCAGGCATTGCACTAATTAACTTAGTTGGTTACTTTGGAATGATGTCATCGGCATTTGCCGTTGTTACTATACAAATGATGCAGGTATCAAGCAAGACTCGAGATATAGGTGTAATGCGCGCAATTGGAGCAAAGAGAAAGGACGTACTATTGATATTCATATTTCAAGGAATGGTAATAGGTGCAATCGGTGCAGGTCTTGGAACTGTAATGGGAGTTGGATATACTGTATATGCAAAGGAGACTCATATGACATTCCAAGGAAGCCTTGCATTAGATGTACAATACAACTGGATAGGAATTGCTCAAACAGATGTCATGGCATTTGTGCTTGCAATTATTGCATCAATTTATCCAGCATTCAAGGCTACAAAGCTAGAACCAGTAGAGGCCATGAGATTTGCCTGATAGTGTGCTAAAAATATGTAATATTGAAAAGATATACGGCGAAGGTGATACTGCAGTAAAGGCATTGCAAAACATTAATTTCACTGTTAAAAGAGGCGAGTTCATCCTGATAGTAGGAAGCTCCGGATCTGGAAAATCAACATTACTGAACATGATAGGTCTGCTTGACAGACCAACGAAGGGAAACATACTAGTTGACGGTATTGACACATCTACTCTGGATGATAATCATCTTTCTTCTTTTAGAAATTCAAAGCTGGGGTTCATATTCCAATTTTCAAATCTATTGTCAGACCTGACAGTTTTGGAGAATGTCCTTCTTCCAAGGAAAATTCAAGGAACAATGGGTGGTGCAATAGAAGAAGCAAGAATACTTCTTAAAACCGTGGGACTGGAAACCCAGATGAGCAAATTTGCAAATAAGGTTTCGGGCGGTCAGGCCCAAAGGGTGGCCATTACAAGAGCCTTGATAAACAAGCCAACAATAGTTTTGGCAGACGAACCTACCGGAAACTTGGATTCGATATCAGCAGAGACTACAGTTCATCTCTTAAAATCATTAAACAGAAAACTCAACCAGACTTTCATAATTGTGACACATGACAGACCCCAGTTTGGTGAAGTCGACAAAATAATAACAATAAAAGATGGCAGGATTGTCGAAGGAGAATTGGAGACAAGCATGATATGATTTACAAAACTATTTTGCTAACAACAATAATTCTCATGGGTTATCTGGTAGTTCCAATCTATGCACAAAGTGCACCAGAACAGCCTCCACCCGGGGCATCACCATTTACGCATGGATTCACCGATATCAAACTTCTTGACGCATACTTTGGGTATCCAAACCAAAAGATTGAGGTTCAACCAGGAGACAAAAATGTCCCATTTACAATGGTGTTTGCAAACGTAGGTACGGGGGATATTACTGGGATTAATGGATTCCTAGACTTGCCTATACAATTTTCTCCTGCCACTTCAGCAGGGGGGGTAATTGAGGCTGACAATACTCAATCTGCTACGGCTGGTAGTTCATTCACACTCACATTCTATCTGAATGTAGGCAAGTCGTTACCCATACACGACTATTCTGGAACCGCCAAACTAACTTATTCACGAGTTAGAGAAAATGGGCTCCGCCAAGTCTTCTTTGACTTTAATTTCAAGCTAACAGGAAAAGGACTTCTTAACATGAAGGCCGATAATCCATTCTTACAACCCGCATCAAATAACCAGGTTACAATTCAAGTCTCGGATTCAGGTACTGCCAGTCTCAATGATGTGGACATTACACTGAATTCCCAATCAAATGCTTCCAATGTAGGATCTAACTTGCAGAATGTCGTAATAGATCAGCACCATTGGAATATAGGTACTGTATCTACAGGATCATCAAATTCATACTCATTTAATATATTTGTGCCACAGGATCTGGCAGACCAAACATTGCATCTACCATTTACATTGACTTACTTTGACAGTCAAGGAAACCACATATCAGATATGAGAACTGTTGATCTCATTGTAGGGCCTGCTAGCTCTACTACAACAATCAAGCTATCAACACCATCTTATATCATGATGGGAGTCATGCAAAATCTTACTTTGGGATTGCAGAACATGTCTCCATCAAAAATTTCTGACATATCAATTAGCATAACACCAAACTCTCCAGACTTTAAAATTCTTCAAGATAACAAGTGGTTTATCCATGCAATAAATCCATTGGAGAGTAGCACCATACAAATTCCAGTCTTTGCAGATCAAAATATTCAAGACCAGGCCGTCAACTTTGTTATGAATATACAGTATACCAAGGATGGTTCTACAGTTATAGAAACGCAAAACTTCGCCACATATATCCGACCGGTGATAGATGTATCAGTATATGGTGTTCAAGTATCAGAGATTGCAGGACAACAAATGATAATTGGAAATGTTCTCAATCAAGGAAATGTTAATGGTCAGTTTGCAATAGTAACAATTGATCCGTTGGAAGGTTCAACAATTAAAACAGCAACCCAGTATATTGGTGATATCGATATTGACGCACCAACCCCCTTTAATGTGCCAGTCCAATCAACAACAGGGAAATTATCAGGAGACCAAAAGATTCTAGTTACGCTAACATACAAAGATACACTTCTAGAATCTCACACAATCACTCAAATAGATACTGTATCGTTTGGAATGCCAGCACCACAATCCAATGGAAGTTTTTCACAATTACAGCTGGTGATTCTTATTGCCATCGCAGCAGGAATTGGTGGAATTGTCTTTAAAATAAAGAAAAAACCTAAGGTTCCTGTAGAGGAAAAGACACAAAAAATAAGCTAAAGTTATTATTTAGAGAATACCATTTTTTGAACATGACTTCGTATGAAATCGAAGTCCCAAAAGAAATTCGCCCTTTCATGCTAGAGAGTGCTGAGGAAACAAAGTTGGGTCAAAAAAATGGGGCCATAAGACAATTTCGGTATGGCAATCTACACATTCGAGAATATGAAGACAAGTATCTTGTCCACGTGGATAAGGTAGATCCTAGAAATGATCCACTGGGACATCTAATACATGATGCACCTGAATTTTTAATAGGTATTGCAAGTGCTTATTGGGGAGGAAAAAAAGTAGCTTCCGAAGTCTACAAATTACAAAAGAACAAGCCCTTTGCAGAAATTACAGCTGGTATCACAGGGATGCTAACCTCCGTTGTAATAGGATATGTGGGATATTCAATAGTAAAGAAACTAAAGGATTTCTAGGAGGGAATCTAACATTTCAAAATCTCGAACACTTGGAACCTTCATCAAGCTTTTGCCCCTTGTCATATCTTTGCGAAAGGACAGAAGAGAGTGGGTAAGAAGAGAGGGAAAAAATGTAGACCTGGAAAGATACCAAAAAAATGCACGCAAAGCTCTCAAAACATTTGTTTCACTCGGTCCTGTATATATTAAACTTGGGCAATGGCTTTCATCAAGAGCTGATATACTTCCACAACCATACTTGGAAGAGCTTGCGAAGCTTCAGGATGAAGTGCCGGCAACTTCATTTGAGCAAGTAAAACCAATTATAGAAAATGATCTAGGTCCAATTGAGAGAAGCTTTGACCATATTGACAAAAATGCAATCTCTGGAGCATCACTTGGTCAGGTATATCGTGCAAAAATAAAAGGACAAGATGTTATTGTCAAAGTAAGACGACCGGGTATAGAAAAAGTAGTAGAAGAAGACCTTAAGGTCCTCAAGAAAATCATTCCCTTTGCAATGAGATTTGTCGATTCAAATCTACGTTATTCAGCAGAGGCAATGCTCTCACAATTCATAGAAACAATACATGAGGAAATGGATTATCAAATAGAATTACAAAATCTAAAGATAATCAAAAGGAATTTTCATAGCTATCCCAAAGTAATAATTCCTTCAGTCATGGAAGATTATTCAAGCAAAAATGTCCTTACCATGGACTATATTCCAGGAATAAAAATAACCAATATAGAGGCACTAGATGAGGCTGGAATCAATAGGGAACAGCTAGTGGTGCGTGCACATAAGGTCTTTTTTACTATGCTTCTCCGTCATGAGATATTTCATGCAGACCCACATCCTGGAAATATCTCGGTCGCAAATGACGGCTCTCTGATATTATATGATTTTGGAATGGTAGGAAGGCTTGATAGTAAAACCCGCCTAAAATTAATACGGCTGTATCTTGCGCTTGTTGAAAAAGATCCCACAAGGACGGTAAATGCTATGGATGATCTTGGAATGCTGATGCCGGGATATGATAGGGGAATAATAGAGCAGGGAATTGGCATGTCCATTCAAGCAATGTATGGAACCAAAGTTGACAGGATGGAAGTCAAGGCACTAATGGAGCTTGCAAATAAAACAATGAGCAGGTTTCCATTCAAGCTCCCAAAACACTTGGCACTTTACATGAGGATGGCATCAATTCTTGAAGGCATATATCTTACACACAAGGTCAATTTCAGATTCATTAATGTCTTGCAAAATATTCTAGAAGAAGAAAACATTGTAAAAGATGCTTACGTCGAAGAGATCAAACTTGCGTTTAACAGATTTGTAAAGTCTGTTGATTCTGCAATATCCGTTGTTCCAGAGATCAGAAAGTTCTTGGAAGATACAAAAAGAATGCGAGAAAATCCACCAAAATCAAAAAATATATTACTTGCAGGAAGTATTTTATCAGCGGCCATCTTTGTTGGATCTACAATTCTCTATACGACAAACCATCTAGTAGGAGAAATGAGTATGATAGGTTCTGTAGTTATTATGGGAATCACTATTGCGATTAAAGAACACTAATTATTCTATCATTATATTTTTTCCGGTCTTTATTGGAATTGTTAAAGTAAGCACACCATCATGATATTTTGCAGACGCGCCAAGGTCTTCCTCATCTTTTACCATCATGGGTAACCTAATTTTTTTATCTACTATATTGGGTCTCTGACGCCACACTACTGTGCCTTCATCAACTATTTCTCTTTTTGCATTTATGGATAGTATGTGCCCATGAATTCTGAGCTTGATCTCTTTTTTATCAAATCCAGGCATGTCTATTGTCACAATAAGACTATCATTTTGTATGACAATATCTACTGGAGGAAGTATAAACTCATAGAATTCCCTTGACTTGTTTCCTATCTCTCTCATTACTTCTTTTACCATGTAGTAACCCAGACCCATTTGTTATTTCTAGAGCTTTTTTGGTTATTAAACGTTAACGGTTCGGGAAGATGCACATGCATTAGGGCAGGACATTGGGGGCTTTAAAACCTATCCCAAAGCTTTTTTTAAAATTATCGGTTTGTTGCTTTTTGGCATAGAAATTATCATTCCATCAGCATATTATATGTGGACAAATTATCAACTAGAAATTCGTAATAAAACTTGTGGTAGTAATCCTGAAAGCATGTTATTCATGGTTACGTATGGCGTGCTCTTCTACAATTATGTTATAGCTGGATTAACATTTATTGTGAGTGGAAGTATTATTTTGTGTATTCAATTCTTAAATTCTTACTTTAAAAAATAAAAAGTGGGTGTAAAGGTCATGCAGACAGCCACGCGTTGGCTATTGCCTGATCTTTTGCAACCTTGGCTGTTCCGTCAAGATTATCTTTGGTAACATCCGCTTGAGCATATGCCTTGTCCATTACAACCGTATCTTGTCCAAAGGAATTATCCGCTACTACGTTTGCATTCTCGATTGCCTTGTCTCTAGTGGCTGCCTTTGAGTTATTTTTGGCATTATCTGTTGCCACGTTATAATCTCCCCAAGCAGTGTCAACTTCCGCCTGTGTGCCGGCATTTTGCGAGTCGATTGACTCTCGTGCATTCCAGATTGATGTGTCTTTAGCGGCTTGTGCATCAGATACGGCTTGATCCCTTGTGGCAAATGCAGTCCATAATGCAGATTGGTTCCCTCCTGCCTCGTCTCTTGCCACATTTGCATTTTCGTTGGCTACATCAACTGACACCGCAAATTGTTCTTGAGCAGTATCAATTAGTATTTGTGACTGGCCATTTGCATTATCCTTTGCTATCGTGGCACTTTCGATTGATTGGTCCCTTGTTACCGCAAGAGTGTTGTTGTCTGCATTGTCCTTTGCCTGGTCAAGTGTTCCCGTTGCAGTGTCTATTGATACCTGGGTGCCTGTGTTTTCTTGGTCTATCTTTGCTTGAAGACCCCAGTATGCATTATCCTTGTTTTGTGCAATAGATGCAAAAGTTTGCTCCCTTGTTACCTCGGCATTTATTATTAGAGTTTTATTTCCCATTGCATTATCTGCTGACAAGTTATAATTCATCTCTGCGCCATCAATTGATATTGTTGCATTAGAGTTTGCCTGTATGACTCCAGTCTCAAAGCCCCCGTTTGTATTTTCTTGATCAATCTTTGTAGAAGTGACAGAGACATCATATGCCAAGAGTGCAGTCTCCATAGCCTGGTCTCTTTGTGCATTTTTGTTCCCTACTACATTGTCATAAGATACCAATGCGTCACCATTTGACTTGTCTTTTGCAGCTTGCGCATCTTCAATAGTCTGTATCTTTTGATCTAATGCTTGTGTGTATGCATCCTGTTTTGTTGCATCAGCCTGACCTATTGCACTATCAAATACAATCTTTGCGTTTCCAACAGTGGTGTCACGTGCTACCGCAGCAGCTGCTAGTGCAGACTTGTTGCCGTCGGCTTGCTCTTCGGCCTGTTCATACGCATTCCATGCAGATTGGAGTACGTCATGGAATGTTCCTCTGGCATTTGCTATTGTCTGTTGTTCTGCATTATCTGCAGACTCCATTGCTTGATTGTATGTGTTTATTGCCACAGATACAGCCGAACTGTAAATGACTTCGTTTTGGCGAAGTGCATTTTGATAGTCTTCCCAAGCCTTGTCCTTGTCATTTACACTATTTGCCGTGTTTGGATTGATGTTACCTCGTTGGCTGTAGTTTACGCTCGCATTTGTATTGGCATTAACATATATGCCATTGGTGCTAGCGTTTACGCTTGCCCCTGCACTGGCATTGATTGATTGACCGTTGTCTGCCCATGCAAGATTCTCAAGGTATTGTCCCGCGAATCCAAACAGCAGTAAAAAGATTGTAGTTGCTGCAATTGTTGTTGTGTTTTTTTTGGATGTATGTTTTTTGTTGTGGTGTAACATGTTTATTCTTTCTTGTAATGATACAGGAATTCTATTTTTAAAGAATTACTACACATTGTTCGTTAACAAGGTTAGTGAACCCATGCCATGAGAAATTCTTAAGTAGCATAGCACAGCTTTCGTTTCAAGATGTGATCAAACAGACCTAACTGTAACTATGAAAAACAATGAAAAGATCTTGTTTTCTGGCACTTTCTATGCATCACGACTTCATACTGAAATGAATAACATTCCAAACACTCCACACATAATAGAAATGGCAATTCAAAACGCAATCTATGGAACATTGCATGCGTCAATCTATGTCCCACCAAATATCCAAAATTCAACGATATTAGGAATATTTACAAACTCTACCGGATAGGCCCTATGCCACAAAGAGACGCATTTTGAGAAACTGTCATTTTGGAGAATAATTTAAAAAATGTATGATATAGGCCAGGAATTCTTTCCTAGTCCTTTTCCTTTTTGAGTTCTATTACGGTTTTATGTGATTATTACATCTGGACTGTAACTTCTACACATCTACTCTGAATCAGCGGCCGCACGTATGTCGGAGTCCTGCCAAATGGAAAAGTGATAGCGTAGAACCGTTAAATTTACAATTTATCTATAGGTCCATTCAATAAGATTTCATGATTGTAGTTGTGGAGGGTTTTGACCAAGCGGGAAAGAAAACCCAATCAAAACTTCTGGCAAACTTTTTGAAGACCAAAAACATGAAATCAAAAATATTTAGCTTTCCAGACTATGCAACACCTATTGGTAAAGAGATTAGGCGTTATCTTGGAGGGAAGCGATCATTTTCTCCCCAAGTGATCCATTGTCTTCTTGCTGCAAACAGATGGGAAAAAGCAAAGGAAATAGAAGAAGCATTATCAGAAAATTATGTTGTGATCATGAATCGATATTATCAATCAAATCTAGTGTATGGAACAGTAAATGGGCTTGACATGAAATGGCTTGAAAATTTGGATAACGGACTGCCAAAAGAAGATCTCGTAATTCTTCTTGATGTAAATGTAACTGATTCATTTTCTCGCAAAAAAGAAAGGAGGGACAAATTTGAAGATGACATGGAGTTTGCCCAAAAGATCACCGAAACATACAGAAAATTAGCAAAGCAATTTGGCTGGTACATTGTAAATGCGTCTTATCACAAACAAGCAGTTCATCAGGACATCAAACAAATTATTTTGAAACATATCATCAAATAATATGGAAAAAAAATATCTTCAGGTTGTAGATCCAATACATGGATTCATCAGTGTTTACAGGCATGAAACTGATGTTATTGATAATCCAATTTTTCAACGGCTTCGTAGGATAAGACAACTTGCAGGTGCACATCTTGTTTACCCAGGGGCGCAGCATTCAAGATTTGAGCACTCACTTGGTACCATGCATATAGCAAGTCAAGCAGCATCGATACTGGAAGAAAAAGGCTACCTTAGTCCTGACAACATGAAAAATCTTCGGCTAGCAGCTCTCTTACATGACATAGGTCACGGACCATTTTCACACCTATTTGAAGAAGTGCTGGAAAAAAAGAAAAAAATTTCTCATGAAAAAATAGGCGAGAATCTAATCTTAAAGTCTGAAATTGGTGATCATATATCAAAAAATGGTTTTGATAAGATATTCATCAGTAAGTTGGCATTTGGAAATTCAAAATATCAATTTATGAACGAGATTATCTCTGGTGGTCTGAGTGCAGACATGATGGATTACCTCCTTCGAGACAGCTATTTTACAGGAGCAGAACACGCAAGAATTGACTTTAAGAGAATCATAAATTCATTCGATGTTTATGAAAAGAAGCTTTCCCTTAACAAATCTGCTCTTAATTCATTTGAGTCAATGATGATTTCCCGGTATCAGATGTTCAGATCTGTCTATTTTCACAAGACTGTGAGAGCGGCAGAAGTAATGCTGCTTGAATCAATGCTGCTTGCATATGATGAGCTTGGACTTACTACAGATGACTTGCAAAAATATGTACAATTCACTGATGAATTTATCATCTCAAAGCTAATTTCTTTACCCAAGACAAACTCTGAACTTAAAAGAGCAAGCCAGCTAGCACTAGACTATCAGGAACGAAGGCTGCTAAAATGTGTCTATGAAAAAATTTTCATGAAACCAAGAATGGGCAACGTTAATTCATACGAACTACAGCATGACATATCAAGAAGAGCCAAGGTCAATGAGGCAGAAGTTTTTGTTGACATATCAAAGACACCATCAATTCCGCTTACGCCTTCGAAAAAAGAGTCCCAGTCAATCATTCTTACATCAACTAGAGGCACAGGTCCAAAGGAAGCATACGAGCTCCCAATCTCAGAGATCCCATTGGTGTCAGCCATCTCGGGATTTATGGATATTCTACGAATCTATACAAGACAGCAATTTAGAAAAAAGGTTGAAATGGCAGCACAAATCATCCTTGGTGAAAACGGACAATGAGAAAAAGAATTGTTATAAAATTATCAGGTAGTCTATTTGGTTTCGAAGATACAAAAACATTGAAGCAATTTGCCGAGTTTTTTGTCAAGTCAAGCAAGATCTGCCAGCCAATCATAATTGCAGGCGGAGGTAAAATAGCGCGACATTACATCTCACATGCAAGATCATCAGGTGCAGATGAATCCACACTTGACGAGCTAGGCATTGAGGTATCTCGACTCAATGCGAGATTGTTAATTTTTGCACTACAAGAAAAGGCATATCCTCATCCTCCTACTAATTTGAAGGAAGTAGCCAATGCGGCAGACAGCGGTCTGATAGTAGTTACAGGTGGTCTCCATCCAGGACAGAGTACAAATGCCACTGCGGCACTAATTGCAGAAAAGGTAAGGGCAAATGCATTCCTTAATGCAACTGATGTGGATGGTGTCTATGATTCTGATCCACGCAAAAACACACATGCAAAAAAATTCAAAAAAATCCCACTCAAAAATCTTCGAAGCATGCTTGTACATCAAGATTCTATTGCAGGTGGATATGACTTGATGGATATAGTAGCCCTGAAGGTAATTGAACGCTCCAAGATCAAAACAAGAATTCTCAAAGCTGATATCAAGACACTGGAAAAAGCCATCAAGGGAAGTCCAGAAGGTACAGAGATTACACTAGCTTAACGGCGCCAGTATATTCTGGAATCTCAGCAGTAATTGCTTTTTGCAAAATCTCTCTAGCTTGTTCTTCAGACAAAGCCTTTGACTGTGCCTTGGCATATCCTTCTTCGTCTACTATGATAACAATCCAGCCTTCTGGCTTTTGAGCTATGGATACAAATTCTTTTTCTCCCACTGGTGTAAACGTCCCTTGGGATTTTTTCACTGTAAGAGTAAGCATTGCAAAACCAGCATGTTCAAACAGAGTCATCTGTGATTTCCTTGCTCTGTCCTGACCAATTCTTACTGCTTGGTGATATTGCATAACTTTAGAGTTTGAAACTTTTACTATAAGGGTTTTCAACTCAAAGCGCCCACGATTTTGCTATTTTAATGAAGCTTTTCCATTTTTAGTCTCGCTGGTAAAGCTTCGTAGTCGTATATGAGACCGCAAGAGGATTAGATTCTCTCATCAATGACACGCAAAGATTTTTAATCTAAATGTAGTAATTTAGACTAGTCTAAAGGGGAAAAGCTATGCAAGAAGAAAAGAAAATTATGAAAAAAGAGGAAATTGTAGAACTTGTAGCAATGGCTCTAAAAGACCACAAAGTCATTTTTAAACGATTAGACGAACTTTGATTTTTGACATTACAGAAGAGAACATAAGAGCGATCCCATAGAATTAGAAAACAAGTTTCCCCTTATGCAAAAGGGTGTGGAAAAAGACGGTATGATTCAAGCATTAATCGAAAAACAGAACAGAATTCTTTTTGGATCTGAGAATCCATACGATACCATATATTTGAAAGCAGCTGTATTGCTGGAAGGTCTGATAAGATGGCATATTTTCACAGATGGTAACAAGCGTACTGCGTTAATGTCCACTTTTATCTATCTCCGTGGCAATAAGCATTATCTTGCTATTCCGATAGACTCGGTAAGATTTCTGATCAAAATAGCTGATACAAGAGAAAACGACGAGGACTCGACGAACAAACTGATTAAAGAAATTGCAGATTGGTTACATGAGTATAGCGCCACAGAAGAATGGGAATTCTTTGGAAAAGTTGGCAAATACAATACTCTGCCAGCTTTAAAGGTGAACCTACTATACTTCTTTGGTTTCAGAAAGAAAGCCAAGAAAATAACAGATTATTGGTATGCCGTAGATACTGGTCATACTGATTACATACAAGAAGCCCAAGAAACGTCAAAACTCATCAGAGATGTCATGACGGGTACTGTAACTCAACTCTATCATACACTACGAATGAAGAAAAAGAACAAACCTCGAAAGTTACCAGATGGAACAAAAAGTGTTTAAACCATACATGACGTGGGATCAAACAAATTTGAACTTGATTCAAGGTTGTACTGAAAAATCATTAAAGTCTGTAAATGTTTCACAAGAATCTTCATTTTGTGTCTGATGTGAAACGTTTGATTAAACTCAAAGGTTTAATTGAAGAACAATAGATTGAGTATGTACTTGGATGCAAAAATCATACTTTATGCGGTAGTTGGAATAATTATTGTAGTTGTTGTTGCATTTGCCGTTCTACCGGGTTCAGGCATGATAAAAAATCTTATACCGCAGGGCCCAAACGTTCCTACCTCACTTACGGCAGTTTCAGCTCAGATCAAACCTCTTTCTATAAGTTATAACGGTACATCTGTTATCACAACTAGTGAAAGAAGTGCAACATTGCAAACCAATTTTTATATTACAAATCCAAACAATACTACGGTAATTCTTGAATACATAACTTATACCATATCTGATAATGGAACAGTGATTGGATATGGTCAGATAGGACAATCATATGAAAACAGTGTGGAAGGTTCCAATTACTATCCACTCATAGCAGGAACCTCAACGAATATTGGTAATAATGCAGTAATCGAAAATACTGGAAACTATCCAAATATCTGGTCTGAATTGGAAAAAGGAACAGCAAATATTACCATTTTGGGAGTAGCCCACTACGCAGTAAAGGATGCGTTTAGTGGCAGTGACTTTACACAAAACTTTAACTTTACAAAAGTCTAGATTATTGTAATGCGGGGTTGTACCTAGATCGCATGAATTTTATCAAATAGACAAAGCCAAGAATTATCCATGCTAGTATCATTAACCCCCAAACGAACACGATAATCTGTTCTAAACTGAGGTTATACTGCTCCATAATTGTGGTAACCTGTGGTGGTATTATCATCTTTAACTGATACAGAGGAAAGAGATATGGATTAACACTTTGATTATTGCCAGGTAAGTTATAGCCAGTTAGTTGTACTACTGCATGCCAACCAAAGAAGAATGTAACAAAAAAGAAAACGGCCTTTCTGCCAATTGCCTTTTTGTATCCGCGCTTTTCATATCTTTCAAGTCTTTGTTTCACCCTTGCAAGTTCTGTTTTCAGTTCTTCAACAGACTGTTGGCGTACAACTTTTCTTTTATATGGTTCTATGTACATCGAGATTAATGATTCAAGATATTTTCTGTCAGAGATGTATAGCGGTCTGTCTTCTTGAAGCATACTTAGAATATAGGTTAATCTACCATTGTCCCCTTTCTTTGCATTAATCAAATGCAATACATGTTCAATTAATTCATCGTACGTTGTATTCACCTATATACCTCAATACAAATTAAATCACTAGGTTCAGTTTTAGATAACCTTATCAACATTATCGAACTCCTTTGGAAAAGGATTTTGATTATTCGTGAGAATGGCCCACTTTCTTTAAGAAGTTTATGATTGGTTCTCTGTCTATGTCTGACAATGATGAAAACCCCTCCAATAGCTCACGTTGAACTCTCAACGATTCATCTAACGTCTTCTTTACACTATCACTATCAAATGGAACCAATCTGTCTATTTTCCCCTCACTGTATGATTCAACATATCTTCTCAATAGCAAGGAGACAAAATTTGGAGCAATATCGAGTAATGTAAGAATTGACTTTTTTAGATCCTTATCTTTTGAATTAGAATTTTTTTCAAAGAATTCATTCATAATCCTTGTTCGCTCATATCCTATCTCTGACAAAGATGCAGCAACCAACAGACCTCCTTCCGTTAACCTGTAATATGGTACTCCCTGTTCTTGAAGTGCCTTAGGCCCTCGTTTTATCGGAAGCCTACCGGACTCTTCAACAATGCCTAATGGTAAAAGGATCTCATCCAGATCCCTGAAGATCCCAGAATAGATATTCTGCCAGGTAGTTCCATTCCTTTCTGCGAGTTTATGTGCTATGGCAGTTCTGGTTTTTTTTGTTGGTAGGGTCTCTACCACCAGATGCATGATTATTCCACGTTGGCGCATGGCTTCACCTGTGAACTCTTTATTTTTTGTCTTGAAGGTCTGAAAAACGGATAACTTTGGAGTGAGTGTTTCTGATTTTATCATATTGCTAATCGTTTTCCATTAATTTTGTATTTCGTGTAAATCTTGAATTAATATATTTGTGATTTAAGATTATCATTTTATGATAATATCATATTTTGCATAGATATAAGAATTTACAACATTGAAAGAATTGTAACAAATAATGACTTTTTCAGTGACAACACATAATATGATTACATAGAAATTTCAAGAAATATGATAAAATTTCCATACATTGCCGGTCTTGTCTGTGTTAGTTGATATAGGATTGTGAAATTAATTTACATGAGTGTAGAAAACTTTCATGTTAAAGTCTCCAGAAGAACTTGTTGAAATTATACGAAAATCCAACTTGATTATAGTTGATTGTAGATCTTACAAAGAATATTCAGCAGGGCACATTCCTGGAGCAATTAATGTTGATTTGTTTTATTACCACTGGCTTGACACGACACAGAATGGCATAAAGTCATTTGAGAGTCAGATGAAAAATCTCTTTTCGTTCATGGGTGTAACAAAACAAAAGACTGTGGTGTTTTATGATGATGTTGCAGGTATGAGTGCAGCTAGAGGGGTATGGCTCTTACTGTATTTTTCACATCCACATGTATTCATGTTAAATGGTGGATTCAAGAAATGGCAAAGTCTTAGATTGCCCATTGAGACAAAGACAAATGGTTTCAGACCAGCCAAATTCTATGGTAAAACTAACAAGAAAATCCTAGTCGGTTTTGAATACATCAAGAAAAATCTTGGCAAGGCAAAACTAATTGATGCAAGAACAAAAGAAGAATATGAAGGTAAGGTCGTACGTGCAGCAAGAAAGGGTCACATACCAAATTCTGTTAGTATCGATTGGACATTGAATATTAACAAAGATGGTACTATGAAATCGCTAGAAGAACTTACAAAACTATATCAATTTTCAAAAAATGATGAGATTATAACTTATTGTCAGGGAGGTTATAGAGCGGCAAACTCATTTGTGGCATTAAAAATGCTTGGCTTCAAAAACGTAAAGGTATATCTTGGTTCTTGGGGTGAATGGGGAAACAGATTAGATCTTCCTATTGAACATTAGACGATTCTAGATATTACAATGCAGTACATATGACGACGATGATCGCACCAAAAGTTTTCCTATTTTTTGAAAAAATGTAGTACGGCTTTGTAAGAATTAGATTAATATATCGTCTGTAAATGAGCCTTAACTAATGATGCTGAACAAGCGTTCAAAATTATCTCTCATTATCATAATTGCTGGATTGACGATCGGATTGTCGACCTTCTTTACAACTCATTCTGCATTTGCTGCAGGTACTAGTGTTACAAGTAGTGGTTTAACTAAACCATTGCTTGCAATAGCTGCAGCTATTGCAATTGCAGGTGGTCTGATAGGTACAGGTAATGCACAACAAGGTATTGGTGCTGCCGGTATGGGCATAATTGCAGAGAAACCAGAGAAGTTTGGCCAGGTACTATTCTTCTTCGTCATTCCAGAAACATTATGGATCATTGGATTCGTATTGGGAATAATATTACTGCTAGGTATCCTGTAGTGGTTTCAGTAATGAGCATAGAGACTTTCCTTCTTGAGATAGAGAATAGAAAGAAAAGGGAGATTGACAGTCTTGATAAGGATCTAGCAGAAAAGAAATCTAAGCTTCAGGCAGAATTGAATATCTCTATTAAAGAGATTCAAGAAAAATTTGTAAATGAAGCAAAGGTCAAGTCAGAAAGAGAATATGCTAGAATAATTGAGGCTGGAAAACTTCATGCAAAAAAGATCATGTTTGATGCTATCAATGCAAACATGCAATTGGCATTTGATGTTATAAAAAAAGAAGTCGAAGATTATACCAAGAGCTCTCAATACCAAAAAGCTTTCGAAACTATGGTTAACAGCTCAAAGAAAAAACTTGGACAAAATATTGTTGTTCACTGCCGTGATGAGGATAAACCGATATTGATTGGTATGGGTGTAACAATTGGGAAGTCCATTAAAACTCTAGGCGGCATAGTTGCAGAAAACAAGGAAGGAACAAAAGAACTTGATCTTACTTTTGAAGAATTACTGCGAACCGGAGAAGACCAGATCAAAAGTTTCCTTTCGGAGAGGATGTAATGCCAACATCACAATATGCATCATCCTTTGGCAGGCTACAAGCATTTTCCATGAATCTTCTCTCAAAAGAAGTAATACAAAACCTGATGAAAGCAAAAGATGAAGGAGAGATGGTGAAAATTCTTGAGTCAACTTGGTATGGTCCAGAAATTGAAAAAGCAGCAACTTTATTCAAAGACACGGATCTTTTAGAGGTTGCACTGAACAGGCACCTTGTTCTTGTAAACAAAATTGCACTAGAGGCTACGCCATTTAATGGCAAGTCTGCAGTACGTGCATATCTATCAAAATGGGATATTTACAATATAGAATTAATTTTGTCTTCTAAAAGCATGGGTAGGACAATAACCGAGGTAGAATCATTTCTAGTATCCAGTAGAAATGTTCCAGCCGGAATCTCGGCCGGAAATATTCCTCATGATGATATGAAAGTCATACTTTCGCAGAACAACGTAGATGGAGTTGTAAATCAACTAGTCAAGTATCACTATGGTACTATCCTGATGCAGCACCTTGAGACCTATCAAAAGACAGGAAACCAAGGACCAATGATGTCTGCGCTACAGACTTATTACTACCAGAATCTACTGGAATCACTCAAGTTCTTCCAAGGCGACGAGGGCATGATTCGTGATCTCTTCAGAACAGAAATAGACAAAAAGAATGTACTAGTCCTTCTAAAGGCAAAAGAATCCAACCTTGACAAAGACATACTGGGAAAGCATATTGTAGATGGAGGAAAGATCACAAAAAATGAACTCTTGGAGATCTATAACGCAAAAGATGTTCCAGAAATAATAGGCAGAATCGAGAATCGCTTTATGCTAGTTAATGCGTTGGCTCAATACAAAAAATCAAAAAGCCTAATTGATTTTGAAATTGCTTTGGATAAATTCATAAATTCCGAATATGTGAACAAATTGAAAAATATTGCATTGTCTATTGGAACCATATTCTATTTTATTCTTAAAATGGAACAGGAACGTGAAAACATTAAAAGAATTGCATATGGCAAACACTATAACCTTTCAACAGAGCATATCAATTCGTTATTGCTAATAGAGTGAGATAAATGTCTACACAAAAAACTCAATCAAGTGGCAAGATCGCGGTTGCGGGAGAGCGCGAGCTTGTGATAGGATACAGACTTCTTGGAATAGAAGATACGTTTGTAGTACGTGGTGAAGAAGCAAGCAAAACTATACAAGACTTGTATTACTCAGGAAAATTTGGTCTTATTATTGCAAGCGATGCTGTAAGGAACTCCCTACCAGCAATCTTTAGGAAAAAGATCGAGGCATCAATAGAGCCACTAGTTCTATTCATGCCAGCCATGGAAGGAAGCATTCAAGAGGAGTCAATTGCAACGCTTGCAAAGAGAGTGTTAGGAATAAGTATCCCTACAAGTTGATGATAACAAATGGTTGATGGAATAATTTCAAGAATTTCGGGTCCGGTAGTTATCGCTAGTGGACTCGAGGGAGCCCAGATGTTCGATGTTGTCCGTATAGGTGAGATGGGGCTGGTAGGTGAAATAATTAGGTTAGAGGGCAACAAGGCAACAGTACAGGTTTATGAAGATACTACAGGTTTGCGCCCCGGGGAGAAAGTAACAAACACAAAAAGACCACTTTCAATGCAGCTTGGTCCGGGTCTTCTTACTTCAATTTATGATGGAATTCAAAGACCACTTGATGTTCTAAGAGAACAAAGTGGAGACTTTATCAGTAGAGGAAAGGTTATCCCCGCTCTTGATCAAACCAAAAAATGGGACTTTGTCCCGCTTAAGAAAAAGGGAGATACTGTATCACCTGGCGAAATAATTGGTGAAGTTCAAGAAACTCCACTTATCATGCACAAAATCATGGTGCCCTACAATATTAAGGGCCAATTGTCAGAAATTTTCGAGGGCAAATTTACAGTTAACGAGATTGTTGCAACTGTGCAAAACAATGTCAAAACAGATATCGGTCTTTCAAGCTGGTGGACTGTAAGAACTCCAAGACCAGTTCTCAGGAAACTACCACCAGAAGAACCACTACTTACCGGTCAAAGAGTACTTGATACCTTCTTTCCTGTCGCAAAGGGTGGAACGGCTGCAATTCCAGGCCCATTTGGAAGCGGAAAGACAGTAACTCAACAGCAGCTCGCAAAGTGGGCAGACAGCAATGTTATCGTGTATGTAGGCTGTGGTGAGAGAGGAAACGAAATGACAGAAGTTCTTTCAACTTTTCCAAAACTCGAGGATCCGAAATCAAAAAGGCCTTTAATGGAACGTACCATTCTTGTAGCTAATACTTCTAACATGCCAGTCGCAGCAAGGGAGGCAAGTATCTACACCGGAATCACAATGGGCGAATACTATCGTGATATGGGTTATGGTGTTGCCTTGATGGCAGATAGTACTTCCAGATGGGCAGAGGCATTAAGAGAAATTTCAGGTAGGTTAGAAGAGATGCCAGGCGAAGAAGGGTATCCAGCTTATCTTGGTAGAAGACTTGCAGAATTTTATGAAAGAGGAGGCAAGGCGATTGTCATCTCTCCAGAAGAGCGTGTTGGTTCTCTTACTCTTGTAGGTGCAGTATCACCTCCTGGTGGAGACTTTTCAGAACCCGTTTCTCAGAACACACTTAGAGTAACTCGAGTTTTCTGGGCACTTGATGCAAGCTTGGCATCAAGAAGACATTTTCCGTCAATTAATTGGCTTACAAGTTATTCATTGTATGTAGATGACATGGGTGAGTGGTACAAGAAGAATATAGCAGCTGAATGGACAGCACTAAGAAAGGAAGCGCTTGAAATCTTACAGAAAGAATCAGAGTTACAAGAAATTGTTCAACTTGTAGGTTATGATGCATTACCAGAACCAGAAAAGGGAGTTCTTGATACGGCACGAACAATCAGAGAAGACTATCTACAACAAAGTGCGTATGATGATGTGGATACGTACACATCAATTAGAAAACAATTCCTGATGCTAGATGCAATTATAGAATTTGGTAAAATGGAAGCAGAAGCAATCAAGAGAGGAATTCCATCTACAAAAATAGGAACATTAGAATCAAGAAAGATGATATCAAAAATAAAATGGACAAAAGAAGATCAAGTTGAACAACTAGTTAAGGATTTTAAAAGCAAAATGCACCAAGAGTTTGACAGTCTTTTAGTGGAGGTTACACATTAGATGTCTGCTATATCATACAAAACAATCGACAAGATTGCAGGTCCACTGATGTTTGTACAGGGAGTAGATAATGCCGCTTATGGTGAAATGGTAGAAATAAAACTCATAAATGGAGAAAGAAGACAAGGACAGGTTCTTGATACAAGACAAGGACTTGCAGTAGTTCAGGTATTTGGTTCAACTATGGGATTGAACACCGCTGGAACTTCAGTCAAGTTCCTTGGAGAGACTGCACAGATTTCAGTATCTGATGATATGCTTGGCAGAGTCTTTGATGGACTAGGAAATCCAAGAGACAATGGTCCAAAGATCGTCTCAAAACACAAAGTTGACTTGGTAGGATCTGGTATCAACCCATATTCAAGGGAAGAACCGTCTGAGTTCATTCAAACCGGTATGTCCAACATAGATGCAATGAATACTCTTGTAAGGGGTCAGAAGCTTCCAGTTTTCTCTGGCGCAGGTCTTCCTCACAACCTACTTGCATCACAAATTGCAAGGCAGGCCAAAGTTCTTAGCGCTTCTGAGAATTTCTCAGTAGTCTTTGCAGCGATGGGAATTACAAGTGAGGAAGCAAACTTCTTTGTAAAGCAATTCGAAGAAAGCGGTGCACTTGGAAGAACTTCGCTTTTCTTGAACTTGTCATCAGATCCATCAATGGAGCGTTTGCTTACTCCAAGACTTGCATTAACTACAGCAGAATATCTGGCATATGAAAGAGACATGCATGTGTTGGTAATAATGACTGATATGACAAACTATTGTGAAGCATTAAGAGAAATTTCAGCCGCAAGAGAAGAAGTTCCTGGTAGAAGAGGATATCCAGGTTACATGTATACTGACTTGGCCTCTTTATATGAAAGAGCGGGCAAGATTAAGGGCAGACACGGTTCCGTTACACAGATTCCAATTCTAACCATGCCAGCTGATGATATCACTCATCCTATTCCAGATCTTACTGGTTACATTACCGAGGGACAGATTGTCATGAGCAGAGATCTTCATAGAGGAGACATTCATCCTCCAGTAGATGTCTTGACCAGCCTTTCACGTTTGATGAATCAGGGCATTGGAAAGGGAAGGACAAGAGAAGATCATCGAAGTCTTGCCGACCAACTCTATTCTACCTATGCACAAGGTAAGGATGCAAGGTCACTTGCAGCTATTGTGGGTGAAGAGGCATTAAGTGATCTTGACAGAAAATTCTTAAAGGTAGCTAATAGCTTTGAAAGAAAGTTTGTCAATCAGGGAATGGATGAAAACCGTTCCATTGAACAGACTTTGGATATTGGATGGGAATTACTTGATGAACTTTCAGACTCTGAATTGAACCGTATCAAGCCTGAGTTTATAGCGAAATACAGAAAGAAGACCAGTCCAGGTGGAAAGTAGGATTGCCATCAGTAACTAACATTCGACCTACTCGTCTTGAATACATTCGCACAAAAAGAAGAATAAAGATAGCGCAAAAGGGTCTAAAGTTACTAAAACTAAAAAGACAGGCCCTAATTTTAGAATTTTTCAATACCAGCAAAACTGCAGCCTCTCTGAGAAGTGCCTTGCAAGCAGAGCTTATCAAGGGCTATCAAAGTATAATGATGGCAGAGATGTTAGCCGGTTCCATGAGGCTGGAAAATGAGGCAATGAAGATTCCTCAGCTTAACAAATTACAAATCACTTCAAAAAATGTAATGGGTGTTAAAATTCCAAAGATTGGCGGGGGGCAGAATGAGCATTCTCTTACAGAACATTTACTAGAGTTACCGCCATCTATTAACGAAGCAATAAAGGCTTATCAAAATGTACACAAGATGGTACTTGAGGTTGCAGAGAAGGAGACAGCATTGCGCAAACTTTTACTAGAAATAGAAAAAACAAAGCGCAAATCAAATGCAATCGAGAATGTATTCATACCTAGATTGCAATCTGCTGTAAAATTCATCACTTTTAGATTAGATGAAATGGAGCGTGATACTTTCATAATGCTAAAGACGGTCAAGCGAAAGATGGGAGAAAGAGAACAGGAAGCCCGACTTAAAAAGGAGAAAGAGATAGTTGCCTAGCTTCAAGAATGCACAACAGAGAAGGTTCTATTTGATAATGAGAGTCTTCAAGTTAGGAAATATCTTTGGAACAGTTGCTCTAGTATTGTATGCAGGAAGGCATTTTCTAGGAGTTTAAAATGTCAACTACGGAAAAATATGTTCATTCACTCAAGCAGATAAAAGAAGCAGAAGATAAAATACAAATACAAATAGACGAACACAAGAAAAAAGTTTTAGAGGAATTTAGAAATTTTGAAAGTTATGTATCTAAAACAATTATAACTGCAAAAAGTGATGGTGAAAAACTAGTGGAATCAAATGTGGAGCAGTCCAGAAAAAAGGCCACAACCGAAACAGAAAAGATAATCGTCGATGCAACTAACAAATCAAAAACAGTCTCTGCTAGAATTGATGCACAAACTATGCAAGAAATAATCGATATTTTGTTAAAAGAGGTATAGTTTTGGTTCTAAAACCTACGCCAATGACTCGTATTGCAGTGCTTGGATTAAGAAAAGATAGGCAGACTGTAGTCTCGATTCTTCATGATCTAAATGCAGTTCAACTCGAACCCCTCTCAAAAGACATTGCGTCATTGTTGCGAAATGAGCGTGATGATGATACGTACAGGCAAGTTTCAGACAATCTTTTAAGAATGAAGGCTTTGAGGACTGTCTTGCCTCCAATGTTGGTCACACAATGTCAGAGATTTGGTTCTATAGGACAACTCTTGGAGGGAGCAAAATCTATTGACATAGATGCCAAAGTTGCATCATTGGAACGAGAAAAGGAAACCCTCATAACTCAACTCAAAGAAACCGGAAACAACTTAAAGTTGGTTGAAGAGTTCTCATTTTTCTCTGAAGATTTTAATGTATTGCAACTTTCATCCGCCCATTCTTATTTTGGCAGAGTAGATCAAAAAAACTCGACTGGTTTTAAACAAGCATTAGGAGTGCACAGCCAAGATGTATTTTTGTATTCAAAGGAAGAAAAAGGTGCAACACGAATTATTCTGGTGACTTTTCCAAACTTTCCTCCACACGCATTATCTACTGTAGTTCAAGAATACAATGTAAAACTTGAGGTTGTGCCTAAACTAGAAGGAAAGGCAGCAGAGCTGAGTCAGAGTCTAAAGAACAAGCAAAATGAAATTACTCAAAAAATAAATGAAATTGATAAACAATTAGCAGAAATTTCAAAGGATCATTATGTAAATATTGTATGTCTAGAAGAACAATTAGAAATTGAGAACAAGAAACTCGAAGTCATAGATAACCTTGGTGTTACTTCCGATTCCTTTGCTTTGGAGGGATGGATACCAAAGTCAAAGGTAAGTGAACTAAAGGATAGATTTGACCACTATTCAAAGGGAACATTACTTTTTGAATTAGAAACCAAGGAGAATCCACCTACTTTATTTGACAATCCAAAGAGATTCAAACTGTTTGAGGCCTTTATTCGATTTTACTCTTTACCGTCAGGAAAAGAATTCGATCCTACTCTGATCTTTGGCCTGATCTTCCCTGTCTTCTATGGTATGATGGTAGGAGACTTGGGTTATGGTCTTGTTATCTTGCTTGTCTGTAGATGGGTAATTCGAAGAGTAGAGGGAGGAAAGAAGAACTTTAACATAATGCCCACACCACTGCGTAAGTTTGCCTTGACTATATTGAAACCACGACAAATGGTAAAGCTAGCAAAGGCCATGACACCTGGTGCAATTATTGCAATAATTTTGGGATTCTTGTTTAACCTGTACTTTGGATTCCACCTTAATGGTTACCTGTTTAGCTATCTAAACAATACATTTGGAATGCACTTGCCAGCAGACGGGGCAATATTCAATCCAATTACTGGTTTGAAGAAATTATTGTTGATTTCTGGATATATTGGATTGGGCATGGTTACATTTGGGTTAATTCTTGGTATTCTCAACACCTTAAGAGAGGGAGAGAAAAAACATGCAATAAGCAAGGGTGGATGGTTACTCTTTGGATGGGGTGTTGTTCTTACTGGATTGGCATTGTTGCATCACCAGCATATCAATCCAATTCATCATGTAGCGGGGATTGGCTATGTTGGTCTGATGCTTGCCGGAATTGGCCTTATGTTCTATGGTGAGGGTGTAAGAGCGGTCATGGAGTTACCCTCCATAATAAGTCATATTCTCTCATATACGAGAATTATCGGGATCTTGCTCGCATCCGTCATTTTAGCTGACGTAATTGATTTTATTTTCATGAAGGCACTGCATCACACAATACCTTTCATAATACTTGGTACTGTCATACTCTTAATTGGACACCTATTCAATATCATCATTGGTGTCTTTGAGCCAGGTATACAGGGAGCGAGATTGATTTATGTGGAATTTTTCTCTAAATTCTACCACGGCAATGGAAGATCATTCAGGCCATTTGGAACCACAAGAAAATACACTTATGATCAATACGAACTAAAGGCCAAAGAAAAATAGTTCTGAAGTTAGTAGTATTTTAATTCGTTAACATCCAATATTCTAGTACAGAACCTGCATCTTAGAACAAGTCCAGTCTTATCTATCACATCCATCACAGGTTCGATATCTTCATCACTATTTGAGATACAATCAGGATTTGAGCATTTGAAAATCCTCTCTATCTCATTTGGCAACGTTACGCGCCTTTTTTCGACCAATTTGTATTCCTTGATTATGTTTACAGTTGCCTTTGGTGCAATGAGTGCAAGCTTGTTAGTATCAGAATCTTGCAGAAATCTATTTTCTACCTTTATGATATCTTTTTTCGCAACCTTTGAGCTGGGAACGTTGAGTGCTATTGTAATTACATTGCCATCCTTTCCATCTATCCCAAGTGCATTGAGTACCTTGATACCCTTTCCAGATTCAATATGATCAATCACTGTGCCATTTTTGATTTTTCGAACAATTAAGTCTGATTCTGACATTGGAATAGTTTTTGTACTACTCATATATAACAATGAACTACGATGAGCAATACTTTTTTCCAAAAAGATATTGTCTCTGTACGTGATTTTGATAAATACAAGTTTGAAGAGATTTTCCAAGCTACCGACAAAATAATTGACATGAATCCAAACGAGAGAAGAGAACTTGCACGAGGAAAAACCCTTGGCTATTTATTCTTTGAACCAAGTACCAGAACGCGATTGAGCTTCGAAGCTGCAATGGCATCCCTTGGAGGTGTTTCTCTTGGTATATCTGACGCTTCTTCTTCTTCTGCAAAAAAGGGTGAAAGTCTCGCGGATACTGTTAGAATAATGTCGCTATATTCCGATGTAGTTATTTTACGACATCAACTTGATGGGTCTAGCAGATTTGCTGCTGAAGTATCAGAAAAGCCACTGATTAATGCTGGTAGTGGAACAGAAGAACATCCAACGCAGGCAATACTTGACCTTTATACAATTAGAAAGGAAAAAAAACACATTGACGGTCTTAAAATTGGAATCGTTGGAGACCTAAAATATGGAAGAACAGTCTACTCACTTTTGTATGCTTTGAGTAACTACGAGGTAGATGTTCGATTAATATCTCCACTGGCCTTGAAGATACGTTCAGATTCTACATATGAGATAAGAAAAAGACTTTCGTACACGGAAACAACAGATCTGGAAGAAAATCTTGGTGACTTGGACGTGATATATGTAACAAGAATCCAAAAGGAACGATTTGCTGATGTGGAAGAGTATGTCAAAGTGAAGGGCAGTTACAAGATTGGATTAGAGTTGATGAAAAAAATGAAAGAGGATGCAATAGTAATGCATCCATTACCACGCTTGGACGAGATCTCCCACAAACTTGATTCAACCAATCAGGCAAAATACTTCAAACAAGCTCAATATGGCAAGGAAACGCGTGCAGCACTACTTGCGCTGATTCTCAACGAAAAAGGAATATAGTTATTTCACTATTCCATCATGCTTTAGATATTTTATTTCATTAACAACATCATCTGCAGGAACATTATTGTATATCATATAACTGACAGTGTTTTTTACCCATGGTGGAATAAAATTGCCGTGAATTCCAAGTATATCTAGCAGTTTGGAATCCGATATAGTAAACGTTGAAAAGCCAGCCCAAGCTATCAATGCAGATTTTTCATCAAGAAAAAAGTATTCATCAGTGTTTGGAACATAATTTGGATCAAAACCTGAGATCACTACTTTATGCTGTCCATAGTTTACGTTGAATGCAACATGCCAATTTTGTGTATCATTATCTTTACTAATCAGGGGGGTAACTTGATTGCCATCTATGAATACCTTAAACTCTCCATCACTGGAACCACTAGGAAACATAAAATTAGCATAATATGGTATTTGCCAAGGATTAGAGGCGTCAAAATACATTGAATTATTATTTTCGTCAAATTTTTGGTTAGTAAAATAGACTATTGAGAGGACGCTAAAATAGAATGTTTTACCTTTCCACTGTGTTGACATTTCTATAGCATTATCGGCTCCAGGAATAAAACAACTGTAATAAGCCACTTGTTTTGCAATGCTTTGATCAGGATACATTACAAATTCTGCCTTATCTCCAGGATTTATCTTTGGTATGGTCCAAGTGTTTTCTACTTCATCAAGATATTGATTATTTTTGTTATGTACTAACGCATATACATCAATGTTATTTACCGTGTAATTGCCAGTATTTGTAATAAAACCAGTCAGATGACCATCAGGATATTTCACCAGGGTTCTGTCGTAGTTCACTTCTATGTTCAAGGGATTACTGTTGGTGAGAATAAATGAAACTTTAGGTTTTTGCAGAACTGGTTCTCCACTGATTATTTGTGGAAACTTGAATTTGAAAGGCATATCCTTTAATGAATAGATCACAGGAAGTATGCGAGATTCTGAAAATGTAGTTCCTTCATCGTTTACCGTAACCTGAACTTTTGCAATAACAGTCTGATTCTCCGTATTCCTTACTGAACCGTACATAACATAGATCCCATCGTGATCAAAATATCCTGCATATTCACCATTAGGTACGTATACTTTAGCGCTTGCAAGATGAAACAAAACGCCAAGCAATACAAATATGGGTATTATGTAAAAAACTTTCATTCTAATATTGCACTGGTCTCATATAATTTGTACCTAGCTCACATTGCCACAAGCTTGACGTTTTCCATTTTTCTGTTTGTCTTAAAGTCCTTTGTCATGATGCCAATCTTTTCTGCATCTCCATGTAGCAAGAAGAGTTCCATGCACTTGTTCCTGTCGACCTTGCTGTGAAGATGAGTACCAATTAGATTCTCGTGATTGTGTTTTATGCCAGTAACTATCTGCTCCGACTCTTCATCATGAATGATCATTAGAATAGCATGAATTTGGCCAGAAAGGTTTTCCCTCTGTTTCTCTTCTGATACCAGATTTCTAATTCCAGCACGAATAATTTCTGACCTTCCGGAAAATCCCATGGTCTTTTGTAACTTGTCTATCTCTGAGAGGATCTCATTGTTTAGAGAGATTGATACAATTGGCATGGCCTAGATATTATTAACTATCTTATAAGTTTAGCAATAATTATTATTAGCATTTTATGGATTAATTCCTAAACTAATTGTGTCAATGATTGGAATTCTTCTGTTAGGTACTACATGGCAACAAATTCTACCGTATCCATCTTTTGGTTTATTTTAAATTTTTTATCATCAAGCCAATCTTTTCTGTACCATATTAAGCATCTCAGGAATCCAAACTTGATGAATATGAAATTGATGAGATATTGGAGATTAGCAGTATACAAACAAGATATTATCAAGGTGGTTTGCTGTAAATACTGGAAAGTCAGTTCTTGAAGTTTTGGAAATCATGTCCCGAGAACTACTCTTATCCACTGACGAAACGCTATCTTGAGGTTTAACACACGAGATAAGCTCAGAATTATTTGAAGAGCATTATGAATTGATTTCTAGTCAGGAATGACGATCCGGTTTTTTATTATTAATTATTTTATAAATATAACATTAAAAATTATTAATTTATTCAAGATTTATTAATAACTCAAAGGGCAGGAATGTATTGAAGTCTGGGCAAAAAGTGGCCATTGGCGGAGGGATTGCATCTGCAATCATCATAACTGTA
This sequence comes from Nitrososphaerota archaeon, assembly GCA_027315065.1. Classification (GTDB taxonomy): domain Archaea; phylum Thermoproteota; class Nitrososphaeria; order Nitrososphaerales; family Nitrosopumilaceae; genus Nitrosotalea. The sequence goes on from DAHUYT010000002.1 coordinate 60,342, forward strand.
GTTGTCATGTCAAGCGCAAATATCTTTGTTCATAATAATGCAAACCTTCCAATCCAGAATAACACAAGTCCTGTGGCTCAGAGTGGTACAATGTCGACCAATCAAATCCCAACATCAAAGGTGCAAATAGTAGCCGCTGAAAATTTTTGGGGTAGTTTAGTATCCCAGCTTGGTGGAATACATGCGCAAGTGTTGAGTATTGTTACGGATCCGAATGCAGATCCACATGAATACGAAAGCAACACTGCTGATGCTCAATCAATTGCAAATGCAAACTATGTAATTGTCAATGGTGCCGGATATGATGACTGGGCAATAAAAATTATTGGGGCAAGCAATAATCAAAATCAAAAAGTTTTGAATGTGGCAGATCTTCTCGGTAAAAAAGAAGGTACCAATCCTCATTTTTGGTACAATCCTGTTTATGTGAATCAAACCGTGGCACGAATGTATTCAGACCTTGTTTCTATCGATCCTACTAATACAGCATATTACAAACAGCAGTATGCTGATTTGAATGCGTCACTTGGACAATATAACACTAGAATCGACAAGATCAAGCAGCAGTTTGCGGGCACACGAGTGGCAGCAACTGAGGATGTCTTTGCATATGTTGCAAACGCTACAGGTCTTGACTTGATATCTCCTCCTGAATTTATGGAAGCTGTTGCAGAAGGAAACGACCCCCCTGCACAGAGTATTGTACAATTTCAGCAACAGCTTCAGGGTCAAGGAGGAAATGTGGCGGTGTTGGTATACAATAAACAAACGGTGACACCACTCACACAAAGTATCAAGGCACTGGCAGCCCAAAAAGATATTCCGATTGTTGGGGTAACGGAAACCATACAACCACCTGACGTCTCATTCCAAGATTGGATGAATGCAGAATTGATCTCTTTGCAAAATGCTCTCAATACAAAGGCTTTAGGTCAATGAGAATAGATGAACACAGTAGATAAGATGATCACTGATGCAGTGCAGCAGGAAATTGTTAGAGCTGAAAATCTAGCAGCGGGTTACCCTGGAAAAACTGTTTGGCAAGGCGCAAATTTTAGTTTTGTTCGTGGTGAGTTTGTAGCAATTATTGGTCCTAATGGAGCTGGCAAGACATTGCTGATGCGTTTACTTCTTGGACTACAACAACCTGTTAAGGGAACAATCAAGTTATTCAATTCGCAGCCCAAGCGTGGTAATCCCAAGATTGGATACGTACCTCAACGTCATCTTATTGATAATGATACCAACATTGAGTGTATTGAACTAGTGCGATTAGCATTTTCCGGGACCCGATGGGGCTTTGGCTTATCCTCCAAAAGCGAACGAAAAACCGCCTTTGAGGCACTCGAAGCAGTTGGGGCAGCAGAGTTGGCTTATCAACCCCTCAGTGCTTTATCAGGTGGGGAATTGCAGAGGATATTTTTAGCAGAGGCATTAGTAAGTAATCCTGAAATATTATTACTCGATGAACCATTGTCAAATCTTGATATCAGGCGCGCGAAGGAACTAGTGCAACTTGTCAATAAAGTGGTTCGCTTGCGTAACGTTACGGCATTGCTTGTGGCTCATGACATTAATCCTCTCCTGCCATTTCTTGATAAAGTGGTTTACATAGCCAACGGCAAGGCAGCAACAGGAAAACCAAAAGATGTCTTGACATCAGAATCTCTCACGGCATTGTACGGCGTTAACATAGAGGTTATGCGTGATTCTAGAGGAAACGTAGCAATCATAGGAATTGAGGATCATCATGGTGACGAATAGTTACATCTTCAATGCCAATTTGTTGATCGATGTACAACAAATGTTTCAATATCAATTCATGCAACATGCCTTTGAGGCTGGAACAGCAGTAGCAATCATCGCAGGAATCGTCGGCTATTTTGTAGTGTTACGTCGCTCTGCATTTGCATCTCATGCACTTTCCCATATTGGTTTTGCTGGTGCAGCAGGTGCCGTGTTATTAGGAATTAACCCTATTTTTGGTCTGTTAACGTTTACTTGCGGCGGTGGAGTTGGTATGGCAGTACTTGGCCCACGAGCTGTCAATCGAGATGTCCAAATTGGTACAGTTCTTGCATTCATGCTTGGATTGGGCGTGTTATTCATTAGTCTCTATACTGGTTATGCTACAGAAGCATACTCTATTTTGTTTGGAGAAATACTCGGCATAAGCAGCAGCGATGTTCTTATAACAGTTACTGCTAGTTTGATAATCCTGGCTGCAGTAGGTATTATGTATAGACCGCTTTTGTTTGCATCACTTGATGAAGATGTGGCAGAAGCAAAGGGATTGTCCATGCCTTTGCTTGGCATAATTTTTATGCTTTTAGTTGCAGTTGCGGTATCTATCGCTGTTCAAGTTGTTGGTGTTCTTCTTATCTTTTCATTAATGGTCACACCAGCTGCAATGGCACGACGATTGGCAAAACAACCTAGGAATGCCATGATCATCTCTGTTCTTATTTCTCTAATGGCAACATGGTCAAGCCTCTTTATTGCTTTTTATGAACCGTATCCTGTAAGCTTTTTCATAACTAGTATGGTGTTTGTTTCTTACTTGTTTGTCAGGTACATTTATCCAAGCAGGATCTGTTTGGAATGCCGCGAAAAGTTCAGTAGCTTGTCTTTAGCGAAGCACTTGCAGAAAACACATCCCAATATATGATCAGGAAACTAGTTGTGGTCTTACTGCACTAAGCGATATTGCATGATCATCAATTAACACACCAACTCCAACATTAATGCTCGCTATTCTTACCACAACTTTTGGCAGATCATCATTGGTAAGATTGTATTGTTTGGCAAGAATTTCCTTTACTTTATCTTCTGTATTGGATAGTTGGTTGAGAGTTGAGGGAATGGAAATATCCAGTGGTTGTCTTATCATGCTTGATGGGATCTTGCCGGTTCCGTCTTGTATTATGTAAAACAAGATCTTGTCTACAATAATCTCATGAGGTAGTGTGTCTAGAGCATTTGCAGTATAGAAGACCTGTACCTCTAAAGGATCATTATCATAGTTTGAACTTGATATTATGGTACCTTTTGAAGGCTGTAATATTGAATTAAATGGTACATTAATTATAATGAATCCTTCTACAAAATTTTCATTATAGTTATCAAGAACCCTTCTTATGTCTAGACACGTAATACTAGTAGCATTCTCTGAACCCAAATTTACTAGTACTGCATTAGAACTAGGTCCATTATTTACTACAACATTCCAAAACATGGTTGATTCAGATCTGTCTTTATTGAAAATACTTACATCTGTATCATAATGACCTGGTCTGAGGGGACCCTCGCCAGCAAAAATAGAGCCACATTCAAATTTTGCAGTATACATTACCCCAGTTGGATTTTCAGTTGAATTAGTTTTTCCAGTGTTTGAATATGAGGATGTGATGGAATTAGTTGTTGGAATAATTCCAGATAATTTGTTTGTATTTGATCCAGTAGATGGACTCTGGGCCAAGACTAGGTTGTATTCTTGAACTATGACGCTAATGACAATAAAAAAAATGATCCCTGTGATAATCGAAACTGTGGAGGATCTTTTCCAGTTTTTCACAAAATCAATTAAATTCTTCTAATAATATAATGTTAGTGAGAATATGGGTAACATTAAATATGAAGCGAGCAATATCGAAAATTAGGTACTGTTAATTGCAAAAAACTTTGAGATTTTCGCTGTTTGCGTTTTTGCTCATTTCCATCGTATTCTCCTCATTACCACGTAGCGCTTTTGGGGACGGCTTTGCAATGGAAAATCTCCCGCCTGCATCAGTTGGAAATAGGCAAGTACAGCTATTCATCAAACTTAACCCCACAATACTATATTCTAATTCTGGCGTACAACCATCAATATTTTTTAGGTGGTTTGACGCAAACAATAACCAGACACTACAACATATATCATTTTTCCTCACCATTACAAAGCACCACCAACTATTGTTTAGAGAACTTCTCCATACCCATACTGGCATACTCAACATGGATATTACTCCAACTAACAGTAGTACTTGGACCGTTTATGCAGACAGAGAACCAGTTCTAAATGGGTGGGTGCCTGATAATGACGATGATCCAATTGATGTGATAGGTCCAATTTTTAATGAAGGAGGGTTATATCACTTTAACATGCAAATGTTTTCTATAGATACTGACAACAACATATTTGATACAACCGATAATCCACAGAGTGTACCTAGCTTCGATGCATATCTTAGTGTTGGTGATGTCTCTAACCACGATCTTGTCTATAAAGGGAATACTTACAACTCTACCATTATCTCTTACTATGATAAGATCAATAATGATTTTAAATTTGACCCGTCAAAGCTACAGCTTTCGTACTCTATGCCTTTTGACTGGAACATGACAAGAATATCTAACCAACCAATCTTTGTGCACGAAGAAATCCATATGCCAAAAGCTTTCAAGGAACTGACAAACTCACCAACATACTTGGCAACAATGAATGGTTACAAAATTACAGGACGCAGACTTATTATCGATCCGTATACATCAGGATCCAGCGTAATTGCTCACATATTACTAAACAAGATAGACATACAGACCATGTCAAAACAAATGCCACCCGGAGCTGATACAATGAACTTTACTCTTGCACCAGCCACGCCCGACGTAAAGACAGCAAACAGTGCCCTCACAGATTTTGGTGGGTGGGGAGTCAAATTGGGATGGAATCCGACTCAGATTACGCCAAACTCCGTAAATAATTTGAAACTTTCCTTCTTTGACGCGTTTACTGAACAACCAGTTAATGGAGATGTAAATTATGATCTGAAACTACTGGACAATACTGGTGGCACTATTCTTTCCAAAGTAGGTTTGACTGCAAAGGGAGGAGTAGATACGCAAGCTTTGAATCTACCAGGTAATGGAATATACAGTATACTACTGAACATAACGTCTATACAAAGCCCAACCGGACTGCTTGATACGTCTAGGATTGGTGTTGCAAGAGGCAACTTGGTTATTCCATCCACGGTTACTCCAGATGAAGGGGTTGTTGCTTTATCACAGGGAAACCAGTCTGTAACTCAGACTACACAGCCAACTAGCAATCAAACTGCTAGTAACCAAATCACTACGACTAGCCAGATCTCAATTCCAGCATGGGTGAAGAACAATGCCAAGTGGTGGTCAGAAAACTCTATAGATGATTCCACTTTTGCTTCCGGAATTCAATATCTGATAAAGCAGGGAATAATTCAGATACCGGCAACAACTCAGGGTCAGGCTTCTCCAGGTGTCCAGATACCTCAATGGGTCAAAACGAATGCGGGTTGGTGGTCTAGTGGACAGATAGATGATCAAACATTTGTGGCTGGAATTCAATATCTTATCAAAATTGGAATAATTACAGTCTAGTCCACAAGTAAAGTAAAAAATATACCTAAAACTTCAAATCTAAAATCGTAATCTAACAATTCCCAAGAAATAAATCTCATAAATTTAACAAAAATAACATGCCACTGATAACTATCTCTATGTATCCTGGCAGAGATGAAAAACAAAAAGAGGAATTTGCAAAAGCAGTTACAAAATCTGCAGTAGAAATTCTCAAAACTAAGGAGGGTCACGTAATTGTAGTTTTCGAAGAGAATCCAAAAGAAAACTGGTATATGGCAGGGAATCCTCTTTAAACACATTTTTATTTTATACAAAATTACAAAGTTTGTGACAAAAATTGCAGTAATACAGATGAAAGCTTATACAGAGAAGGAAAAAAACCTTAAAAAAATTCTTGATTATATTGTAAAGGCGGCAAAAAGAAAATCTGCACTATGTGTATTTCCAGAATTCATGATGTTTTATACCACATCTCACCAATCTGCTTCAGAACTTGCAAGCTTGGCAGAAAAAATAACTGGAGAATTTGTCACTTCGATATTGGAAGTAGCAAGAAAAAATTCGGTTCAAGTTGTAGGAACATTTTATGAAAAAAGCCCAAAGGCAAATAGAGTCTATGACACTTCATTTCTAACTGATAGAAATGGAAGAATAGTATCAAAATATAGAAAAATTCATCTCTACGATGCACTTGGTTTCAAAGAATCAACAAAACTTTATCCAGGTTCTTCACTTGCAAGACCAATTAAAACAAATGTTGGTAAGGTTGGTATGCTGATTTGTTATGATTTGAGATTTCCTGAGATGTCGCGTATGTTAGCGTCTTCTGGTTCTGAGATTCTAGTTGCTCCTTCCGCATGGGTACAAGGAAAAATGAAAGAAGAACATTGGATAACCATTAACAAGACAAGAGCAATAGAGAACGGATGCTACGTTGTTGCGCCAGACCAGGTGGGAAACATTTACTGCGGAAGAAGCTTGGTAGTGGATCCGTTTGGCAAAATACTTCTAGACATGAAAAAAAGGGAGGGTATTGGTATAGTTGATATCTCATTAGATCAAGTAAAACAAGTGCGAAAAATATTACCTCTTTTGAAAAACCGGCGAACTGATATATACACTGATCTTAAGATTTGATGATTCTACTTGAGCATCGTATGTTACAGCATTGTCTTGTCCATTTTTGTTTCATTGAATATCTAAATACAATCATAGGCCAACAGCAACTCTTACACGGAATCCTTGTTGCATACATCATTCCTTTCTGGATTAACGGAGAAGATGCTCTACAGCCATTATGATAATTAGAGCATCCCATGAAGCGTTTTCTTGTCTGCCTAGAACGTATGACTAGAATCTTCCCAATCCTGCATTCTGGGCACTTGACTAGTCCATTTGGAGGCGTATTTGTACCAAGAATGACGTATTTCTTCTTTCTTCCTGACCAAGAAAGATAGCCGTTATTGTCATAGTATTGATGTATCTCTTCTCTTATTCTTACAACTTTTTTATTCGTAATTCGAACAAAATTTCTCAAACCTGATCTTTTTTTAAGTACAATTACTTGGGAAATATTTTCTTTCATTGATGTAATCTGATCTAACTGATTAAAGAATAGCAATGAAGAATTTTTATATGGAATCTAGTCAGCAAATTTGTGGAAAAAGTCTGTGTTATTGGTGCTGGTAGCACAAAATATGGAAAACTGCAAGATAGCATTATCGACATTGCACTTCAAGCATCAGTAGAAGCAATAGAAAGTGCCGGGATAGGACCAAAGCAGATCCAAGCTGGATACATATCAAATGTATTTGGTATTGCAGACAAGCAAGTTCACCTAGGTCCAGTGATAATGAGTAACCTTGGTATTCCAGAAGTTCCATCATTATCAATCGAGTCTGCATGTGGAAGCGGATCTGTATCATTTCGGGAAGCATATGCAAATGTAGCTGCAGGATTTTATGATGTAGTTTTAGCAACTGGCATTGAAAAAGTAACTCATACCGGTACTGAATGGACCACTACATACTTTTCTTATTGTTCTGATTTTTTTTATGAAGGAGGTGCAGGAGCATCATTTCCGGGATTATTTGCATCCATGGCAAGAGCATATCTTGCAGAGTTTAAAGCAACTGAAGAAGATCTTGCAATGGTTGCAGTAAAAAACCATGATAATGGTTATCTCAATCCGAAAGCTCACCTTCGCAAAAAAATTACTATTGATGATGTATTAAACTCAGCAGTAGTTGCAAGCCCTCTAAAACTATATGACTGTTGTCCATTTTCGGATGGAGCAAGTGCTGTAATTTTATGTAGCGAAAAATTTGCAAAGGCTCATTCAAAAAATTATATTGAAGTGATTGGATCAGGAAGAGGCGGTTCACCAGCTGCACTACAAGGAAGAGAACATATTACTACAATCCCCAGCACAAAAATTGCAGCTCAAGCTGCATACAAGATGGCTGGAATAACCCCAAAAGATGTTGATTTTGCTGAAGTCCACGATTGTTTTACAATTGCTGAACTAGTTGACACTGAAGATCTCGGGTTCTTCGAAAAGGGAAAAGCTGTACAAGCCGTACGAGAAGGAAGAACAAGACTCAACGGCGATATTTCTATAAATCCATCAGGGGGACTAAAGTCAAAGGGGCACCCAATAGGAGCAACCGGGATAGGACAGGTAGTTGAAGTCTTCGATCAATTAACAGGAAAAGCAGGAGAAAGAACTGTTAAAGATGCAAAAATCGGACTAACACACAATTTTGGTGCAACTGGTGCAAGCTGTGCAGTTCATATTTTTAAAAGTGTATAATTTTGCTGTCAAAAGAGGAATTTATCAATAATGCAAAGGTAGGAAAGATATTGACAAGAAAATGTACTAAATGTGGGCATCTTCATCTGGTTACTACATATTTTTGCCAAAATTGTGGAAACGCGGGGTTTGAGAATGTAATAATTGAGGGCAAGGGCACAGTAGCTACCTATACCATAATAACTGTACCACCAGAAGGTTATGAGAAAGATGTTCCATATGCTTGGATTGTTATGAATGTGGATAATTCTGAATTAAGAATTTCCGGCTTTATGGCAAACATAAAATCACCAGTAGATCTGCCTTTGGGTATAAAAGTAAAGATAACAGGTTATGATGAGCACGGAATAATAATCGAAAAACAGTAAATCAAATTTAGTAAGTTAATTAAAAAAAACTAGAGCATTTCTTTTATAACATTATCTGGAATCTACTTTTAATGTCAGTAGATGTTGTATGTGATAAATGTGGATCTAAAATAGCAAATATGCGTATGTTAAAGTCGATCAAGGATGTAATGCGACCATATGATAGTAAATGTCCATCATGCGGTCAAACACTGCTATCGTCAGAATTTACTGTAGATGTTCAAAAGAACTGATCTAAAAAGTTTGTGCATCGATCAAACTAGTCACAAATCTTATTTACCGATATCAAGTAGACTTTCTTATGGAACTGAGTGAAGACTTTAGTGGTGATCAAAAGCGTGGAGGAATCTTACAGTCTGCATCTAAGCGAGTAAGAATGATCTTTTCTGTCATGGCAAGCCCTAACAGAATTGATATTTTGAGAATCTTAAACTCAAAAGGTCCACTTACATATTCAGAACTAAAGTCACTTGCTGGATTCAAATCAAAGAAAGAAAGCGGCAAGTTTGCATATCATCTTCGAAAATTATTACGTCAGTCTCTTGTGGCTCTAAACAAGTCTGAGAGAAGATACACCATTACAAATTTGGGTAAATTAGTCCTAAGTCTTGCTAGGCAGATTGAGGAACGCTCTATTATAGAAAGTGGTAAGATGTATGTGCGTACATCGCACGAATCTATAGAGGAATTTAACTCTCATAAAATAATTCAGTCTCTTGTTCGGGAAGGAAGTCTACCTCTTGAACTTGCACAGAAGATAACAGAGGAGGTTGAAAATCGCATATATAAATTCCAGACATCATACCTCACTTCTTCATTAATACGCGAGATGGTTAATTCCGTCCTTTTGGAACAGGGTCATGAGGACTATAGGCATAAACTAGCACGATTTGGTCTTCCTGGATATGATATACATGAAATGCTGACTAATGTAGATGGCATCCATAACGGAGTAGAAGGCATGCTATTTAAGACAGGTCAAACCGTTTTTGGAGAGTATCTGGTATTAAACACATTGCCTAAAGATGTTGCTGATTCTCATCTTTCGGGAGATATTCATATTACAAACGCTGGTTTGTGGTCACTTCTTCCTGACACCGTATTTGTGAATATCAAGGAGTTGATAGAAGACGGTATTGACCTAAGAGGCAAATTCTTGGGAGTAACAAGAAGGTCTGCTCTAAACTCTCTTGACGACTTGACCACTTCTCTTTCTATTATGACATCACTTCTTATCAAGGAAGCCTCTCAGGAGGTTGTTATTGATGGATTGGTGGGATTATTACAAAAATATTCTAAAAATATGTCTGAAATTGAAGAAAAAATTACCAATTCTTTTGGTAACATATCAACTGCGCCTAAATATGGAAAGAGCGAAGCACTAGCATCGTTTAGAATCTCAATAGGCACAGAACCGAAAGTTGTTGGCTCTATTCTTGCTGCCTATAAAAAATATGTAAAATCTACACCTTTGCCATCTGTAGGCATCATTATAGATTATGAAAAAGGAAAGATTAACGAGTTCTCCGATATATTGTCTGGTATTATTGCACTAGGAGGGCGTATAATGTTCTCAAAGGGGCTGGCATCAAGCAAAGGCTTCTTTAAGATAGATGCAAAGAACACTTCTATCACATCAATTAACTTACAATCTTTGTCAATCAATATGCCACGACTTGCATTTGAATCAAACAAAGACGAAACCTACTTTAGAGCAAGATTAGCGCTGTTAATGAAACCTGCTCTGGCAGCAATGTCAATACGAAAAAAGGAGATATCTGATCTCACTCGTAGAGGACTCAACCCAATACTTGCAAATAATACGCAGTATATGCAAAAGGGTTCAGTTACACTAGTTGTTAATTTGCTAGGGCTCAAAGAAGCAGTTTATGGAATACTTGGTTATGAGAATAACAAGGCTGGACAGGAAATTCTGGCAAAAGTTATAACTACCGCTATTGAGGTTGCGGCCAAGAAAGGAAAAGAGATGGGTGACAACGTTACAATTTCTATAACTGAAAGTGATGCATCTGCTCGCTTTTCTTCATTGGATGGTGAAAAGTACGGTAAAATGTCAATCCATACACACATAGAAGGTGAATCTTATTCGGAAGGAATTACTATTGATGCTTCAGAAATTGATGGAATGACTCCCAAAAGTGAAAAAATAATTGAATCTACCAATTTCTCAAAGATGCTTAATGGCGGATTGCTAGTTCAACTCAAGATTCCAGACACGATGGATTCCTCAGGAATTAAGAAGGCAATAGAAAAAGCCGGAGAATTATTAGGTTCGTTCAGGCCAATCAAGAAGGTACCTATTTGTACCAATTGTGGGCTCAAAGAAGAAAAGATTACAGAAAAGTGTCCTGTCTGCAAGTCACCTTATATCATAGTATAGTCAGCATATACCAACAAATTCTTAATAAAAAATTAGAAAATATTGTTGAATTTGTTCACAATTTTTTACAGAATTCTTTTACGATTATATTAGTGCTTGATGATCTATTACCATGAAAATCATAACGGTGTCAACAAAATTGATGCAAAGCTCAGTAATGGAAAAAAAAATTTTGCCGCAGACTTTATTTAACTCTCATTTGATACTGATACGGGGAGTATGAAATGACAGATTTTTCACAAATAGAGAATTCGATCATTAATGTAAAGAAGCGTGACGGTCGAGTATCTTCGTTCCAGAAGGATAAAATTTCAAATGCGATCTATAAAGCATTAGTAGCTCGTGGTAGACCAGATCATGGATCAGCAGATAAACTAGCAAATCGTGTTATCGAAAAACTTGTAACGCATGGTTATTCATCCTCAGAGTTACCAAGCGTAGAAGATGTTCAAGATATGGTAGAATCAACCCTAATTGATGAAGGATTAGGAGAGATCGCTAAAGCATACATATTGTATAGACATGAACGCAGAAGGGTACGAGAGGAAAAGACAAAGGTACTCGAATCTAAGACTCTTGATTCTGTTGCCAAGAAATTTGATCTTAACTGTCTCAGGGTTCTCGCATCTAGATATCTACTTAGAAATAACAAGGGTCAGATAACTGAAAGTCCAAGTGAGATGTTTGAAAGAGTTGCAATACTTGTTGGAATCTCTGATGTTCTAAAAGATCCATCTATCTTTAGTGTGGAGAGAGGTAGTGTTCAGAATACAGAGGAAGCAGAAAAATATCTAGACAAGCTGGATGACTTTAACTGCAAATTCAAAATAGGAAAATATTACCTCAGTAAATATCACTTTAGGTCGCTCATACAACATTATATTGATCTAGCCAAACGGGGCCAGATGAAGGTTAATGTCAAAGAATTCCTCACAATGCTAGCAGCAAACAAATTCGAACAACATGCTGAGCGGATAGATGAATACTATGAAATGATGGCCTCTCAAGACTTTCTACCCAATTCTCCTACAATGATGAATGCAGGAGCACGACTTGGACAACTCTCTGCCTGTTTTGTGCTTGCAATGCCAGATGACATGGAAAAAATAATGAAGTCATCTTCTGATGCTGCTTTGATATTCAAATCAGGAGGTGGTGTTGGCATCAATTACTCTGATTTAAGACCAGAAGGAGATATGGTTGCATCTACATCGGGAGTCGCATCAGGCCCAGTTTCTTTCATGAATATAATTAATACTGTTACAGAAGTGGTCAAGCAGGGAGGCAAACGAAGGGGGGCAAACATGGGAATTATAGAATCGTGGCATCCAGATATTGAGAAATTCATCACTGCTAAAACAAAGCCAGGTGTACTGGAGAACTTTAATGTAAGTGTGGGAGTCTGGGAAGACTTTTGGGAAGCGCTGGTAAATTCACAAGATGGTAAATACACACTACTAAGTCCTCTGAGCAAGGCACCAGTCAGAGAAGTGAATGCGCATCATATCATTGATTTGATAGCACTCTCTGCATGGAAGAGTGCTGAACCTGGATTGATATTCTTTGATATAATCAACAAATACAATGTATTTGCAAAGGCTCGTGGTACACCGCTGCGTGCAACAAATCCTTGTGGGGAACAAAGCTTATATCCATACGAGTCCTGCAATCTGGGATCAATTAATCTCTCTAACTTTGTAAAGAGAAAGGCAGACGGACAATACGAATTTGACTGGCAAAGATATGAGGAAGCAATTAGAAAAACAACCAGATTTCTAGATAATATAATTGATGTCAACAACTATCCGATTTCAGAAATAGATCAGGCATCTAAGGACTCGAGAAGAATAGGACTTGGAGTAATGGGAGTTGCTGACCTATTATTCAAACTAAGGATTCCATACAACTCGCAAGAAGGATATGAATTTCAGGAGAAATTAGCCGAGGCATTGACCTATTATTCTATGGAAGAAAGCATTGCGCTTGCAAAAACACGAGGACAGTTTCCATTATGTTCAAAAACAGAATATCCAGAAGGAAAGATTCCAGTAGCAGGTTATTATGAAAAACCAAAGAATACTAGTACTTATGACTGGGATGCGTTGATAGCAAAGATCCAAAAGCATGGAATCAGAAACGTTCTAACTACCACAGTAGCACCTACTGGAACCTTGTCCATGATCGCAGATTGTTCCAATGGAATGGAACCAATGTTTGCACTTGTCTTTGAGAAACGAGTAACTGTGGGAAGATTCTTCTATACAAACAAGATATTTGAATCAGTTCTCAAGGAACATGGTCTATACAACGATCAGTTACTGGAAAAGATTGCAAATAACTATGGCTCAATAAAAGGAATACCAGAGATCCCAGAATGGATGCAGAAAATATTTGTTACAGCAATGGATATTCACTGGACAGATCATCTAATGGCACAGTGTGTATGGCAAAGATGGATTGGAAATGCTATAGCAAAGACAATCAATATGCCAAACGATGTATCATCTGATGATGTAAAGGCGGCATATCTGTTAGCACATGAACTTGGACTAAAGGGAATAACTGTATACAGAGACGGTTCAAGACATGAACAGGTGCTTCACATGACAGGCGATAATATACAAAAGACATTTCAAGTTACCCCGAGCATGTATGTAACTGATTACATTTCGAAAAATATAACAAATGCTTATTTGAGAAGCCAAGTGGAAAGAGCGCTCCAGATCAAGATCCCAGAAAACGGAGTCATACAATCACAACCAAAACTTACGGCCGAACAAATTGAAGAGATACTATGTCCGACATGTAAAAATGCACTTGTGTTTGCAGAAGGTTGCAACATCTGCATTGAATGTGGGTATAGCGGATGTACATCTGGTTAGATCATATCTTTCTCAAATCAAAACTCTTTTAGTAATCATCAATTACTGAAAACAGTGTTGCAGAGGAAAACTATAGGGATTGTTATAGGTATAGCAGCTGTTGCAATTGCTGTTACATTATTATATATTGTTCTACTACCTCAAATGCAAATATCACATCAGACTCAAGTGACACCAAATCCAAAACTTGGTCTGGTTATCATGCCGCTAACTGAGAGGCCAACCTTTGATGAGGTACATAATACCTACATCCAGGCTGCATCTACGGGCATAGGCCGAAGTAATGTCTACATGCTGTGGCCAATCATAGAACCACAAAAGGGAGTCTTCAATTGGCAAACCTATGATATTCTCATGGGCCTAAATAGAGAACAACACCTACACGTTACACTCTACTTTTCTATAGTAAACAACGAGCAGCTTGGACCATTCCCAAATTGGGTGAACCACCCAAATTTTGATCAAAAACTAGCAAACGAGACAGCGACCGCGCTTGATACAATTTTGTCAAGGTACTATATAGTGGATTATGTAATCATAGGTGGGGATCTGGACATATACTTTAGATCTCATCCAAATGACATTCCAAAATATGTGGATTTTTTCAACTCTGTTTATGCCGATCTTAAGACAAAACATCCCAACGTCAAGTTTGGAAACTGGTTTTCATTAAATGATCTGATAAACCACTCTGATTCTGATATGGTAAAAAAACTCAATCAAGGAGATTTTGTAGCATATTCTTATGCCCCCGTTGATCTGGTATTCTATCAAACCCAGAGTCCTTATGAAGCGGGGCAAAATCTTCAGAAGATGATAGATTTTGCAGGCGGGAAGAAGATTGCATTAATGGAGATTGGATGGAGTACAGATAAGGCAATTAACGGAACAGCGGCAGATCAGGTAAAATTTATGAAAACTGCATTTGACTTTTACAGAAAAAATGAATCTCAATTTGAGTTTATGACATGGTACAGACAATATGACAGACCATTTGATACATGTTATAACGGCCTGAATACAAACATACAAACTGCATTTAGTAACAGCATTCTCTTGAATAATACAGCAGCATATCTTTGTAATACGGGGTTGATCGATGATAACAATAACACAAAGCCGGCTTGGGATGAATTCAAGAATCAAATACAAATGAGTCATAATTCTTAACTGCAAAAAAGTGAATTTGTTAGTTTGAAAAATCTATATATCGCAATTATTATTCTAATTTTTACAACTTTTGTCTCAGCGCATGCAACTTACGAGCCTCCAACAACACAAGAGAAAAATCTTTTCAGCCAATTACTTGCTCAACTTGAAAATACCACTGTTCCCAAGAAAGACATAACAGACGTAATTCAGACATTTGAAAGGCCGTTGATAATAAGTTTTCCATGCAATTCTAATGATACTAATAATTTTGTAGTATCTGTAATCACTACTAAACTAGCTAAATTTGATGAAAATAATTCTCATAAAGACGTAGTCACAGGTGGAACTTATTCGTGGAACTGTCTTGTTACAACAGAAGCGGACAAGGTCACGCTTCAATGTAACAACGAGCTGCGACTAAATCCAGAAATTTTGTTAAATGGAACAGGTGTCAACCCTACAGTTCATCAGATAGAAAATCAAGTAATTTTGTATCATGAATTGCTTCATGGCCAATTAATGATTGATGCAATAAAATCCCCTGGCACTTGGAGGCATGAGATTTGTAACAAGACTCCTCAGCAAACGGTGGATTATTCGTATGTCGATCCTGATCATAAAATAATCAATCCTCTGCAAACACAATTTGCATCTGAACTAATGAAAATGCAAGGCGGGGAAGTAATTGCTAAAAATATAATGCCCAATGATACACAAAATGGAAGTTTTGCAATCAGGGTTTTCAATATCAATGATTATCCTCAGTTTGTAAATGGAGGTGAGGCAACTCTTATGGCAGTTAACATAGGTGATACTAAATTTGGCTCTTTTAATAATACTGTCTTTTTAGAAGGATCTCTTATCAATAAGACAAAATCTGGCATAGCGTGGTTATATCTTTTTGATAACCAAACCAGCAAAGAATCCAAGCCTGATTATGCTGGTATTGTGTGGGCAAAAAGAGTGGCAGGCCTGTGGGCAAATGGAAAAGCAAGCGATTCTGATTTTTATAACGTGATACAATATTTGATCCGACAAAACATCATAGCATCAAATAATAAAGAATCCGGTGCAAGTGCAATTCCTTATTGGTTAAAGAACAATGCTAATTGGTGGTTTGAAGGAAAAATAGATGACACAACGTTTCTAAATTCAATTCAATATCTCATATCTAATAAAATAATTTCGTAAAAACAGAACAATGCGGTCGCCGGGATTTGAACCCGGGTAACGGGCTTGGAAGGCCAGTGTACTGACCAAACTATACTACGACCGCATCACTCTGCCAATCTTACACCTACATAATAATTCTTTTTTCATACTCGTATAATACACGTGAAATAATTATGTGAGCTTCAAGTGGGTTCTTGTCAACTGATCTTGTTTTGTCAAAGTATTTCTTGATGCTATCAGAAAATTGCCCCTTTGCAAAACCTCCTACTATCATGCACGTATCGTCGTCTATTTCTTCTGAAACCTGTTGATATGAAGAGGAATCGCCTTTGCTTGAAAGTCCTATTATCTTATTGGGGCTGATATTTTTTATTAGATCACCAAAATTCATTTTTTTTATTTCTAGTAACTTTTTGCCGTTGTCTTCAATCACACCTTCAGAATATAATTTCTCAATTAGGCCCGCAAATCTGTGATATGACTTTGGTAATCTTACTGATTTGTCAAAGAATATCACCCTGTCATCAATCGTGTGTATAAATACTTGGAGTCTGTTTTCAAAATAGAGGGGTATACTACAAGCCTCAAGAAGGCAAAAATGTATCAAATCTGGTCTGCCTCTTTTTATCTCATTTTTCATCTTCTTCATAGCAGCAAAATGCCATGATACATCAAGGAGAATTTCAGATGGTTTTTTGTTAAATTTCCTAGATGACGCAAGAACGGAATTATGATTTTGAAGCTCTTTAGGTACTAACTCCAACGCTGATTCTGCTATTACTAGTGAAAGCAAGATTGTATTTTAAGGGTAGGCATTATTTAATTAACATGAAGGCAGGTTTACGAGATCTTATAATGGAGAGAATGCAAATCTTGATTCAAAATGCGACATCAAACGCAAGACACGATCCCGAAACGGCTGAAAGACAAGCAAACCTAGCGAAGAGGCTGAGCACAAAATATCGTGTCAGAATGTCTTATGAGATGAGAATGCACTTTTGTAAGAAATGCAAGAAATTTATCATTCCTGGACTTACAGCAAGAATTCGATTGGGAAGATCAGATGTAAAATCAATACGTATAACCTGTAAGTTTTGTAATCATACGTACAGAAAAATAATAAAAAAACAAATCACTAAAGAATGATGGTTGGTCTACTGGTAGAATACATGATATAAATTTGCTAGTTTAACATTCACCTGCATTCTATCCGTCATCTTTGAGTTGGCATTTCTGCTTTACATTTTATTATCTGCAGACTCGTCTGTATTATTGGTCATGTAGTTAAGCATTTTATAAACCCCGTCTTCTGCACAAAACCATCAGATGACAAGAAACTATGACTATGACGTTATTGTGGTTGGGGGAGGGCCTGCAGGTCTTTCTGCTGGATGGAGTGCCGCAAAAAAGGGGGCAAAAGTAGCAATACTTGAAAGAGATGAGGCAATAGGACAGAGTGTCAGAACAAGCGGAGTCACATGGATAAAAGAAGCAAGATCGTTTGGTATTCCTCCAGAATATTATAATACCATACAAAATTATGCGTTTTACTCACCAAATAATGTCATACTAAAAAAAAGCAGGGAACCAGAAGTAGCAGTACTAGATGTTAGAAAGACATACCAGTTTCTTGCATATCAGACTGCAGATGCTGGTGCAGACATATTTCTGAGAACTAGTGTTACTGATGTTATACTTGAAGACAAAAAATTATGCGGAGTCAAAGCAACATCACTAAAAGAAGATCTTGTATTTCGCTCAAAGATAGTCATAGATGCAAGCGGATTCTATTCTGTAGTGGCAAAATCTACTGGATTGGTATCTCAGTGGAAGAGGTTTGGTGCCGGAGCAGAATATGAGGCCTATGTGGAAAAGATAGACCCACAGACATGGTATCTTATGGTTGGACAGAATTATTCTCCTGCTGGATATGCTTGGGTCTTTCCACTGGGAGGAAATAAGGCTCGTATAGGAGTCGGTGTCGGCAAACCAGAGTCTAAAGCAGATGCGACACAACGACTTTTGGAATTGCTTGAGAAAAGACCAAAGCCGCTCGGTGAACTTGGTAGAATAGTTCCTATTGAATTTCATTATGGTCTGATCCCAAACGAGGGACTTCGATCTTCTACCATTGATGATAATCTCATACTTGTAGGAGATTCTGCAGGTCAGGCAAATCCACTTGTTCTGGAGGGAATAAGGTATGCAATAGAATTTGGAAGAAAGGCAGGAGAGGTAGCTGCAAATGCCGTCTTCTCTGGGGACACATCCAAAAAATCTTTAAAACCATACGAAGATTCCATGAAAAAAGCAATTGGCTCCAAGATTGCCTCTGCAATAAAGGTGCAGTACAGATGGCTTGGTCTAAGTGACGAGGAATGGGATCGTGAGATTGAAATAATTGATGATCTTTCTGCAGAAGAATTCTTGGATTTTATCAAAGCCGAGTTTGGGCTGGCAAACATGATAAAGCTTGCTGCAAATCATCCCAAGTTAGCAATACGCCAGCTCTTTGGTTTAATAAAAGACAACGCTAGCAATACTTTTCAATCACAAGAAAATTGAATACTGGCTTTAATCAAGGTTCAAGCAGGAGATGAAAGTTGAAGATACCTAGAATAGTTCTTTCTGGTACAAGCAGCGGCGTTGGCAAAACAACAATTGCTGCCGCAATAATCCATGGTATGAAAAAACATGGGTATTCGGTGCAACCCTTCAAAGTAGGACCTGATTTTATTGACCCAACATACCTCTCTGCAGTAGCAAAGAGGCCTGCACGAAATCTTGATGCGTGGCTCATGGGAAAGCATGGAGTGATCAAGGACTTTGTTCAAAACTCGCATGATGATATATCCGTGATAGAAGGTGTCATGGGATACTATGATGGGTTTTCTGGCGGCTCTAATTTTGCAAGCACCCATCATATATCTAATATTATAAAATCTCCAGTTGTTCTAGTGCTTGATGCAAGCAAGGTTGCTCGCTCAATTGCGGCAACGGCACTGGGATTTGTAAAGTTTCACAAAAATTCCAGAATTACAGGTTTCATACTAAACAAGATTGGAAGCAAGAGGCACGAGGATCTTTGCAGGCAAGCATTATCAAAACTAGGGATCCCAATTGTTGGTGCGATCCCGCGCGATGCCAGCCTAAATCTAGAATCAAGACACCTTGGATTAATTCCAGTAAATGAAATAAAAACACTTGAACAAAAAATAAGATCTATTGCCAAATCATATTCAGATTACATTGATATTGAAAAAATCATTGAGGCATGCAGCAAAGCATCAAGCCTACCATCTATGCCAAAAGATGACAAGATAAAACAAAGAGCAAAGATTGCAGTTGCACTTGACGAATCATTCAACTTTTACTATCAAGAGAACTTGGATTCACTACGCAGGGCTGGGGCGTCTCTTGAATTTTTCAGTCCCATTCATGATAAAAAAATTCCGTCATGTGATGGTCTCTATATCGGAGGGGGATTTCCAGAAGTCAAAGGCGAACTTCTTGAAAGAAATAGTTCAATAAAAAAGGAGATAAAGGAAAAAGCAGAAGATGGCTTGCCAATATATGCAGAATGTGGAGGATTGATGTATCTGACAAGATCAATTAGGTACAAGGAGAAAAAATACAAGATGGTTGGGCTATATGAGGCAGATACCACCATGCAGAAAAAACTAAAGCTAAACTATACCAAGGCAAGAGTGTCAAGACCCTGTGTTATATCTGGGATAAATTCCAGTCTACGGGGACATGAGTTTCATTTCTCTGAACTAGAGTCAGTATCAAAAGATTCCAAGTTTTCCTACGAGATGGATATTGGAATAGGCATGGGAAAAAACAAGGATGGCATAGTACAATATAACACACTTGCATCTTACATGCACATGCATTTTGCTATGCCAAACATTGCAAAGACCTTTGTTGATAACTGTACCAACCTATCAAGAAGATAATTTTTGTTTCAAGATGATATATAATGCATTTAAGACGGCAGATGCGCAAGGGCTGCCTCCTTTGCGACCAAGATTTGTTATGTGTACAATATTAGACAGACGAAGCTTCTCCTTTGACTCTTCGGCACAGACAAATCCAACAGGTATACCGATAACAAGGGCAGGTTTTGTCAATCCCTCCTGTATCATCTGTATTACCTCCTGAAGTGCAGTAGGGGCATTTCCTATTGCCACTATTCCACCATCCATGTCTTTTGCAGCCATTTGCATTGCAGTCTGAGCCCGTGTCTTATTGAGTCTCTTTGCCTCCTCTACTACTACCGAGTCTGATATACCGCAAATTACATTGTTTCCAAATTTGCTCAGATTATCTTTGTTTAACAGTCCAACAACCCCATTTACGTCTACAATTATGTTGCACCCTTTCTTGAGTGCAGCTGTTCCATCCTCTATTGCTTGCTTGTGAAAAATTATCTTGTTATCTCTTGCAAAGTCAAAGTCTGCTGTAGAGTGTATTACTCGTTTCACTATTGTCCACTCATCTAAGCTGTAAGGGTGAATGCCTATCTCGCTCTCTATTATTTCCATACTCTTGTCCTCTATTGACTGACCCTTTTGGGTGATCATGTCTCTACCTCCTTTGCTCTCTCAAGCACCAAGTCAACCATCTTGTCATCTATTCCTAGATGCTCGGAGAAAAATATTTTCTTTATGCCGGAATTTGCAATTGCAGGATTGAGATCTTCGTAAATATCATACTTTACATGAGCTCCCTTGTGCAAAAAATATGGTACCACAACAAGAAACTCTGGATTGTTTTTTGTACATGTATCTATGCCTTGCTGTATGTTTGGCTCTTCAATCTCTAGAAAACAATAGTTTACGTTTCTATACAATGGTTCAAGCCCATCTGCAACATACTTTAGAGACGATCTTGCATTTGGGTCCTTACTTCCATGTCCAATTATCAACACATCTACACTGTTTCTTGTGGCGGTAACCTTGTTTTTCTCAAGAACACTCTGTATCTTTTCATCTACAAGTATTATCAATGACTTGTGCAAGCTCATGGGTTTTGATATGGTTAATTTCACTTTGGTCTTTGACTGGTATCTTATTGCAGTATTGACAGCAGCCTTTACCTTTCTTCCCGGGTACAGAAAATATGGTACTATGGTAAGTGAATCGATCTCTGCAGACAGGCAAGTATTGATGCCCTCTTCGATATATGGGGGAACTACCTCAAGAAAACAGTAATCAGATACGTGATAGTTTCCCTTTTGCTTTACTTTGTCACATATGTATTGAAGCTCTTGCTTTACGTCATTTTCATGGCTACCTCTGTCAATTAACAATAACCCCCGTTTCATTTTGTTATCCTAGCGATTGCAATGGTAAGATTGGGGGGAAATTTCTGCTTTTCAACTACTAGTATGCCACCTGAACTCTTAATTGCTGAGGCCTCGGAAACACTTGGAGTTCCCTCAAAGGTATGAACAACCATCGAAGGATTAGGGATTACAATTCCTGCAAGCTCTTGCTTTTCAAAGTAATCTGTTGGAACCTTCATATCTTCTGCAATATCGCGTAGCCCCACAATCTGAGTTTCCTTTTTAATCGATGCAAATTTGGCGACTGATTTGAGACTGAGCTTGAACTTTGACAGGCAAAATTCTAGTCCCTCTCTGATTGTATCCTTGCTTGTATCAAAATGTAAGCCGACACCTACCACCAGAGTCTTTGGTCTGTATATCACTGAGCGCTCTAGTAACCGTCTGTCTTGTATTGTCTTATCTGAAATTATCAAAAATCCCCTGCAGTCTGACTCTGCCATATCTTCAAGACTTGGATATAGGTGAACATTTTTTGGAAGTTCTTTCTTTGGCATCCACCAATCTCTCTCACCAGCATCCTGAAAGACTCCTATTTTTTCTTCATTTACCATAAATGCGCTAATTTTTGTTACCGTGGAATCATCGTCAATCTGCCACCCAAATTCCTTTCCTAACAAGTCTACTGCAATGGTCTTGTTAACATCTGCAGCTGTTGTAATCACAGGAGTTGCACCAAGAATCTCTGCTATATCTTCTGCAAGCTTGTTAGCCCCACCCAGATGTCCTGATAATGTGCTTATAACAAACTTACCTGTGTCATCAATTACAACTACTGCTGGGTCTATCTTTTTGTCTTTCATATGAGGAGCCACTAGACGTATTACGGCACCAAGCGAGAAGATGCAGACAAGGGAATCATATTTTTTGAACAACTCGCCAATCTTTTCTGTGGTAGAATCCTCAAACCAGTCAATCTTGGAATCATTATTTGAAAACTTGGAAGGTACAAAGACTTGCCAACTTGGAAACTTGTCCTTCAAGTTTATGGCTAACTTAATTCCATTTTTTGTAATGGCGATAATTGCTACTGTATCCATAAACCGTCTTTTTTCAAAGCAAACATATCTGTTACGGCTCTTAAACTCATGGTTTATGTCACATGACCCATTTACATCTATTTTCAGGTTAGTGATTTCTTACTTTCATGTACCTACTATCTTGAGGCTTCTACTACACCTATAGAGTAGATATCTATCTTGGAAACTTGCCAATAGCATTGCCGTCAAAATCAAGCATGATTACATCGATATCAAATTTTTCTTCAGAATGCTTTCGTAATTGGTTGTATACTTTGGCACAGACAAGATCGAAATATCCTTCGAGGTTCTTGCCTAAAACTATCTCAAAGACATGTCTTGCGGTGTTTGCTTTTTTTATCTCCTGAACCATATCGCTTGATGCATTGCATTTCTGTGCAATCTCTGCGAGAAATTCCATATCTACCTTGGAGCCCTTTACATGGGTCTGCTTTACACCCATCCCCATCTTGGTTAGCTTGCCGATAAATCCTATAACGTATGCCTTTCTTATTCCTTTTTTTGCACATTGCTGTACTGTATACCCAGAAAAGTCTCCCATCTGTACAAAGCAATGATCAGGCAAAGTGATCATGTTTTTTGAAAAATCTTCACTTCTACCACCTGTTGTCAAGACTACTGTGTCATTTCCCATTGCAATTGTAACATCAATGCTCTGCCTGATCGATGCAGCAAATGATGCAGTCGAATACGGAACAACAATACCGCTTGTACCAAGAATTGATATACCATCTAGGATGCCAAGTCGTGGGTTATCAGTCTTTGTCGCAAGCTCCTTTCCCTTTGGTACTGAGATCACTACTTTGATTCCATTTTTTTTAAGAAGACTCTGTGCAACTTCTGTGATGTTTTCTACAATCATCTTTTTTGGTGTGGGATTGATTGCAGCAAACCCCACCTCTAGGCCGAGGCCTGGCTTTGTCACCCTGCCCACCCCATAACCACCATCTATCTCAATCTTGCCTATGTTATCTGTTATTGAGACATCTGTGTGTATCTCTGCACCGTGGGTAACATCCGGATCGTCGCCGCCATCTTTTATTACGTAACAGTGAGCAGACTGTTTATCAAATTCACATTTTTCAATCTTTATTTGGATCTTAGATTTTTTTGGTAGCGTAACATCAATAAATCTTATATTTTCCTGATTTAAAATAGCAAGTATTCCTGCCTTTGCTCCCGCCGTTGCCGAAGTCCCTGTAGTATAGCCTGTTCTCATCTTTCCTTTTGGAATAGAGTCATATTCCATATGTGGGATTGTTTTTTTCTGTATTAATCCTATGTGGTTTAAAACACTGTTAATCAACGTGTAAACTACATTTTTTCACTCAAAATTTGTTAAAATTATAGAAGGCTGAATTCTGATTTGATATGATATATTTTTTACTTGATTATGTTTGTCAGTATTATCCACAATGCAATCAGACCAAGGCCACCATAAAGTATGACGTGGGTGATCTTAAAGGAAGATTCCTTTTCCCTGAAATGGTTATATTCTTCTTGGGTACTTGCCCCAAAGGGATTCTTGAATCCTGTAAAATTGGACTCAAAATTAAAATCGTCGTTCATCTTACTGCCGTCATACTTTTTCCAAAATTGCGTATATTTTGTCGCAACATCTGTCTCAGAAACCTTAGTCTTTGACTTTTCCTCGCGTCGAAGCAGTTGATAGGCCTCTGTAATCTGCTTGAATTTTTCTCCATCTGCATCACCTTTGTTCCTGTCTGGGTGATACTTGAGTGAGAGTTGTCTGTATGCATTCTTGATCTCCTTCTGTGATGCTCCCTTTTGTACGCCCAGGATATGGTAACAATCAGGCAAGTTCTTCAAGTATCTATAGATTGGACTAGCATCAAAATTAATTTGTCGGAGATCCTGTGGGTATATAATGAATAAAATCGCCATTTCTGGGGCTAACGGATTTGTGGGAAAAAATGTGGGCAAGTTTCTTGCAAGAAATGGGTTTGAAATTGTATCACTAGTGAGAAAAGGCAGAACAAAGACAGTTGATTTTGGACGGACTATCATATCGAAAAACCTTACAGAAAACTCTCTTATAGGTTCCGTGAAAGGGTCTGCAGCTTTTCTGCATTTTATTGGAAAAGGGAGACAAACTGTAAGCTCTGATTATGATACTGTAAATGTCAGTCTTACAAGAAATGCAATTATACTCTGCAAGAAAGCTGGAATCAAGAAAATAATTTACCTAAGCGGTCTTGGTGTTGACCAAAAATCTACACTGGGGTATTTTATCTCAAAATTCAAAGCAGAGCAAGAGATTATACAATCTGGACTTGATTACACCATATTTCGACCCTCGTATATCATAGGAAAAAATGATCCACTGTCGCAGATACTTTCAAGCCAACTAAGTAGAGATTCTGTTATCATTCCAGGCTCTGGGAGGTATAGGCTACAGCCTATCTTGGTATCCGACGTGGCAAAAGTTGTAATGAAAGCCATACATGGTAAACAGTTCTCAAGAAAGATAATTGATCTTGTAGGTCCACAGGCTGTGACGTATAATCGCTTTGTAAGAGACTTGATAGGAGACAAGGCGCAAATAAAATATGTAGACTTTGAGAAGGCATATCATGATGCTCTTCATTCCAGCGTGTCACCGTTTGGTGTAGATGATCTTAGTATTCTAGTGAGTGATTATATTGGTGATTACGGAAAACTTGTCAGCATTTCAGGAATTAAATTTACAAAATATGGCGAAATGCTACAGGCCAGCTGCCTTTCTTAATGTGTCACTCTTGTCAGTCTTTTCCCATGTAAACTCTGGCTCGTCTCTTCCAAAATGTCCATAAGCCGCAGTCTTTCTGTAAATTGGGTTCTTTAATTTCAGTTGAGATATGATTGAAGCAGGACGCATGTCAAAGTGTTTTCTAACTAGATTCTCAATTTGTTCTTCTGGGATCTTGCTTGTGCCAAACGTACTAACCATAAGAGAAACCGGTTGCGCCATTCCTATGGCATATGCAACTTGTACCTCGCAGCGTTCTGCAAGTCCTGCAGCTACGATATTTTTTGCAATGTATCTGCACATGTAACATGCCGATCTATCTACCTTTGATGGATCTTTTCCAGAAAATGCACCTCCACCATGTCTTCCCATGCCACCATACGTATCCACGATTATTTTTCTTCCTGTAAGTCCTGCATCTCCTGGAGGTCCGCCTATTACGAATCTTCCAGTCGGATTTACATGAACTTTGATTTTATCATTCCACAGCTTTCCACAGACTGGTTTGATCACCTTGTCAATAATTTCTTTCTTTATCTCTTCATTGGTAACATCAGGAGAATGTTGTGTTGAAACAACTATGGCCTCGATTCTTTTTGGTACGCCGTCTTCATATTCTATGGTAACCTGTGATTTTCCATCAGGTCTTGCCCATGGAAGTTCCTTTTTCTTTCTTGCCTCTGCTAGGCGCTTCGTAAGTTTATGAGCAAGTAATATTGGCATAGGCATAAACTCTGCAGTCTCGTTTGTTGCATAGCCAAACATCAATCCTTGGTCTCCTGCTCCCTGCTCCTTGTTTTCATTAGCAGAGATTCCAATTGAGATATCGGGACTTTGGGAATGGATGGAAACTAGCACACTGCACGAGTCAGCATCAAAACCATATTGTGGGTCATTATAGCCTATTTCTTTGATTGTTTTTCTGACCACATCTTGAATGTCAAATCTTGCCTTTGATGTAACCTCACCTGCCACAACAACAATTCCTGTAGTTGTCATGGTCTCAACTGCCACTCTTGAATCGGGGTCTTGTTTTAGGAACTCGTCCAAAATTGCGTCCGAAATTTGGTCACATACCTTGTCTGGATGACCCTCGGTAACTGATTCTGAAGTAAATAGATAACTTCTACCTGCTTCTTTCATTGTCAGGGTCATTACAGCTCATTTTCTAATTTGATAAAAAGTACGTTATTGCCTCTTACGATGACTCTGCCATAATTTGCAACTACCTTGCCACCACTTAGCTCTTCTGCATCTGTCATGATTAAATTCATGTATGAATCAACATTGTTCATCTTTCCTTTGTATTCTATATCACTTTTGAGCCTGACTGTAACCTTTTTGTTAACACCTTTTTGCAGCGTTGTCAGAGGTCGTTTTTGAGTCGGTGGTTGCGACAATCAATAATTCACTTGTCACCAGTGCTTGAAATCGTAAATAAAAGCCTTCCCGATCATCACTTATATCATTTAATTTCCGGTATTCTCTAGACAATCGATTTGATCTCAACTGGTCTACCAAGTCTTGATAATTTATTGGGCGGGGGAATAATTGCTGGTGTCATAACTGACATCTTTGGACCCGGTGGAAGCGGAAAGACCCAACTTGTAATGCAGATTTGTACTAATGCTATCAATGAAAAAATAATTTATCAAGACACAAGTGGTAGCTTTCGACCTGAAAGAATACTCCAGTTAATGCATGCCAAGCAACTTGCACCAGATCTTTTAGACAACATTATTGTTGCACGGGTGACAAATACTGCCGAGCAAATCAAATATCTAAAAAACATATCACAGGTAAATCCAAGGCTAGTTGTAATAGATAACATTACAGATCTTTTTTCGTTTGAGTACTCTAAAGAATCAAACTCACTTGAAAAACACGTGAAATTCATGGAATACATGCACTCGCTCAGTCTGCTTTGTATACAAAACAAGATCCCAGTTGTTGTAACCAACGTTGTCAGGAGGTCTGGGGAGCAAGACAGGGAAAACCTTGACAAATCAATTAGTATCTTTACCCACAAAAAGATTAGGCTATCAAAAGAGGGCAACAAGTTTTCTGCACAGGTACTTCCCGCATTTGGCACAAAAAAAGATATTACCTACAAGATATCGTCAGAAGGCATCACAGAGATACCTTGATTTATCTAGTCTTTGAGGAAAAGAATTACTCAATTTCCGGATCTGTATGATAAGCCTGTATGGAAGAGATAACAAATCGTGGAACTAAATACGTAAAGCTCTGAAATATTATGACAAATATTTGTATGCAAGAGCCCAAGCTATTTATCACTGTGGTTGTAACGTAACTCATGGCAGGCATTTTTGATCAAATACCAATTATCACTGTTATCTTATTTGGGGCTGGCATAGTTGGTGCAATGGTATACGAGCGATCTAGAACAAGACAACCAAAAGAATCAGAATCATCTACATCCTCAACCGCTTGAGTTAGAGAACAAGTTTGGTCATCTTGGTTTTGAGCACCTAACCGAGATCCAGAAAAAAGCTGTTCCTGTAATATATCAAAAAATTGATTCGCTGGTTATTGCGCCAACAGGCTCTGGCAAGACTGAAACTGCGGTGGTACCAATATTTGACAGAGTTGCCAAGTCAAAAAAACATGGAAAGATAAAGGCGCTATATGTCACTCCGCTTCGGGCGCTAAACCGGGATGTATTTAGAAGAATCATAAGATATGCGGAAAACGAGGGTCTTACAATTCAGGTTCGTCATGGAGATACGTCGCAGTCAGTTAGGAAAAAGATTGCACTGGAACCACCAGATGTACTAATAACAACTCCTGAGACCATCATAATTTTACTGACACAGCCAGGAATGTTACAAGCGCTGAATGAGCTAGAGTGGATTGTAATAGATGAGGTACATGAGCTACTGGGAAATGAGCGTGGCGCACAGTTATCGCTGAGCCTTGAGAGGCTGCAGGAAAACACAAAATTTCCTGTAACAAGAGTTGGTCTTTCTGCAACAGTAGGAAATACCTCCGAAGCGGCCAAGTTTGTTGTAGGAACAAAAAGAAAATGCAAGATAATCGAGGACCGCTCCATTAGAAAGTATGACGTTGAAGTTAGGTATATTGACGGAACCATAACAGATGTTGTCGATTATATCGCAGATTACGTTACCAAACACTA
Source organism: Nitrososphaerota archaeon (assembly GCA_027315065.1). Lineage (GTDB taxonomy): Archaea > Thermoproteota > Nitrososphaeria > Nitrososphaerales > Nitrosopumilaceae > Nitrosotalea. The sequence goes on from DAHUYT010000002.1 coordinate 88,811, forward strand.
TGCACACTCACCAGTACTCTTGTTTACAAATACCCGGGGCGAGTCAGAATATCTCGCATCGGTCCTAAAGGAAAGATCTAGTTTACGAATAGACATGCATCACGGATCTCTCTCACAACAGGTACGGGAAGAGACAGAGGAGACGCTAAGGGAGGGAAGGCCGGGCATTGTAGTTTGTACATCATCACTTGAGCTCGGCCTTGATATTGGTTCTGTAGAACTTGTGATACACTATGGTTCGCCAAGGCAGGTATCAAAACTTGTGCAAAGAATTGGCAGAAGCAAGCACCGCAGGGGTTCGTCTGCAAAGGGATTGATTGTAACAAACAATGCCGATGACGAGTTTGAGGCACTTGCCATACTGGAACGTGTCAGAGAAAAATCAATCGAGGATCAAATAGTGCATGATGGCGCACTAGATGTACTGGCCCATCACTTGGTTGGTATGACAATGCAGTTTGGAACTGTTCCAATTTACTTTGCGCTAAAAATGATAAATCAGGCCTATTCGTTTAGAGAGACAACACTTGAAGACCTGTTTGGCGTGCTGGAGATTCTCCATAATGGCTCGATTGTATTTTTTGATAAAGAAGAGATGGCATTCAAAAAAAGGGGACGCTCGTTTAGGTACTATTTTGAAAATCTGTCTACAATTCCTGACATTTTGAAATTCAAAGTACTCGATACCGTGTCCAAGAAAATAATCGGAAGCCTTGATCAGAGATTTGTAGGCGATCATGGAGACCCAGGAAACGTCTTTGTGTTGCGCGGGATGCAATGGAGAATCTTAAACGTTGATGACAGTTCATTCCAGATAAATGTAGAACCAGTCCAGGCTGCCGGAATAAATGTTCCATACTGGGAGGGTGAGAACATCCCGGTTGATTTTGCCACTGCAAGAACGGTGGGGCTATATCGCACCAAGACAAAACACGAGCCACTTGCAAACAAGATGATTGAGAGTTTAAAGATGGGTGCAATTCCAGACGAGAAAACAATTGTTGTCGAGTCCCAGCGTTCCAGAAATAGTATAGTCATGCATGCGTGCTTTGGAACAAGAATTAATGCAACACTTGCCACGCTTCTTTCTGCAATGCTTTCTGCAAAGAGTGGATATCTTGTAGATTCAAGATCTGATGCATATAGAATCATGATGTCATCAAATGGGAGAATCAATGAGGACTCGGTAGTCTCCGTACTAAAAGATAAGTATGAATTAGAATCAATTGTGCGTGCATCACTGTCTGGAACACATAACGTAAACTGGAGAACTTGGTGTGTTGCAAAAAAATTTGGAATCGTGGGCAGGACTGCAGTATATGACAGAAAATCTGCAAGGTTTCTCTATGAACGATATTCAAACACAGTACTTGTAAAGGAATCCCTGCGGGAACTCTTTCACGACAAGTATGACTTGGAGGGAACAGTCACGACTCTTGAAAAGATACGAGATGGTGCCATCATGTGCAGGTGGTTTGAGGTTGATAGTTTCTCAAAACTTGCAGAGCCTATATTGGACCATACCACAAAATACTATTCGTCTCCTGCTAATCTTGACAGGGGAGTACTTGACTTGGTAAAAGCCAGACTTGTCAAAACAAAACATAGACTTGTCTGCATGCGCTGCGGCAAGTGGGAAAAAGTGGTAGAGACTCATGAAGTAAAGGTGGTACTTGCCTGCCCGCATTGCAGGTCAAGGCAGGTTTCTGCTACGTTTTACTCTGACTATGATCTATCAAAAATAGTACAAAAAAAGGCAGCAGGAAAAAAAATAACTGCGGAGGAGAACCACAAGTTCAACCGAGCATGGAAGGTTTCATCACTGTTAGAAAATTTTGGAAGTACTGCCCTTATCGTGTTGTCAGGATATGGTGTTGGTGCTGATACTGGGGCAAGAATACTGCGAAACATGGTAGGCGAGGAAGAACTTTACAGACAGATATATGAAGCAGAAAGGCAATATGTCACCACGCGCGGGTTTTGGGATTAGGTTCTAGTTTTTTCTTGTAATGACTGAATATGCAGTGAGAAATATCTCGGTTCTTCCCTCAAGACCTGGCTTTGCAGTAACACCTGTAATGCTGATTATCTCGCCTTGGGTGTACTGCTCTAACAGTCTTGCCTGTACACGCCAGCCCTTGAGCCATATCTGGCCTGTATCATCCTCGATAAATGTCTCAGAAAGTGAAATGGACTCGCCTGTCTTGGTCTGTATCTCACGTTTTTGTGGGGCCTTCAGAATTATGGCTTCAACGCAATAGATTCCATCTGATGGTTTGATGTCTCTTATCTTTGTTCTGACATCTGATAATGTCGGTATCTTTTGATCATCAATTTTTTTTATAGGTGAATTTTGTTCAATCGTTATAGTATTTCCGTATATCTTTGATGGCAAGAGTTCAATAACATCGCCAGCATTGAGGTCTGATGTAATTGAAGAAGCATCTGTGATATTTACTAGTTTCTTATCTTGTGCGGTTCCTACAAGCAGTCTACTTCCCGACTCACTTTTTGCAGCAGACAATATTCTTACAACAACTGACTGGATCTCTTTTGTTCCATCTATCTCTAGCACAGTCCCCTCATCTCCATGAAGCTCAAGGCCCATCTGACCCATCTTTGTGTTCACCCCAATCAATCTTGCCTTTGCACCAGAAGAGATAACCTTTGGAATAGAGCTCTCGTCCTTGTTCCATAGTACAGCACGAATTATTGTACCATCGCTACCCTTTAGTCTAAGCTGTAATGCCTTACTCTGTTCTCCTTTGAAATTAGTAAACTCTGTAATGCGTATGTTTCCATCTAGAATTCCTGATACCACTAGATTCTGCTGGTTCTCCTTTACGCTTGATACGTTATCTGTTATTGCATCAAGATCTGGTATCTTACTCTGCATGTTGTTTGGCTCTACCGTGGAGCCTGAACCTACATTAATTATCGGATTTCCCTTCATGTCCGATTTTACATAAGCCTTGATTATCTTGACGAGGTCTCCTGGCTTCAAGTTCTCGATACCGGGAAGGTTTGCCTTTTCATCCCATAGCTTTACCTTTGCTCTAGAATCTCCATCATATACTGTCATGTTGCGCAAAAGAAACTGGGAACCGTCCTTTCTTGAGAATTGTCTTGCTGGGTATACATTCATGACTCGTGTCTCAAGTGTAATCTCCTTTGCACCAACATAGAGGTCCTTGAGGCCCATCTCGACCTTTAGTGGCTCGCTCAATGATGCGCCAAGGTCGGATGCAATAAGAAAGAGGGCACCTTGGTCTGTAAGATAGCCCGCACCTATCTTCTCTTTCTTTTTTTGGATCATTTCTTCTATATCCTTTCTTGATATCTCTGGCTTTTGTTCAAGAAGTTTATTCATTAATGAATCAAATTCGGACAAATCAAACTCAGTTAGGATACGTGTGTTAATAAGAATTTTCAGTGACAGCGATCTGCGACTTTGTTACATTTGTAGGGCAAACAAAATTATCAATATCGTAATTTCAACAACCTGATTTTACTAGTTCGGAAGAAGCCATAAACTTGATAAAATTGGTAGAACGAATCCTTACCAAAGTCAAAAATAAATTACAAAAATAGAGGCAAATTTTCTAAAAATCTAACAAAACTAGATTAGTGGGGGCAAGAGAAAACCATCCATGCTTTGCATCGAAGCAAAATCTCTGTCAAGATCATATGGCAATGTAACCGTAGTTGATGGCATTGATCTATCAGTAGAGTCGGGCAAGATATTTGGATTTTTGGGGCCAAACGGTGCAGGCAAGACTACTACCATGAAACTTTTGACTACGTTGATTCCTCCAAGCAGTGGCAGTATCACCATTCTTGGAATTGATGCATCGCGACATCCTCTTGATGTACGAAAAAAGATTGGTGTGGTATTACAGCAGCCAAGCTACGAGCCAACACTTACTGTAGAAAAATCCCTTGAGAAATATGGTATGATGTGGGATGTTGATACAAAGTCAAGATGCGACAGGGCAGAGGAGCTTCTCACGGCTTTTGACCTTCAGGATATAAGAAAAAAGAAGAACGATGACATCTCTATTGGGCAGAGAAGACGGGTTCAGGTTGCACGAGAGTTTATGCATGACATGGACCTGTTGTTTTTAGACGAGCCAACGGCAGGACTTGATCCCTCTGCGCGAAGGGGGTTACTTGACTATATCAAGGGAAAGGTACGTGACGGACTGACGATATTTTTTACAACACACATACTTGAGGAGGCAGAATATCTCTGCGACGAGATTGCCATAATAAACCGGGGAAAAATTATTGCTGTTGATACACCGGACGAGCTCAAAAACAAGTTTGGAAGGGAAAAAACAATCAAGATTCGTATAGGACCGATGCAAGAGATCTCAGGTATATTGCAGGGGGTTGGAAACTATGAGGTTGTACATGATGAAGGTACTGTCATTACAATATATTCTGCAGACTCGGAGCAGGTTCTAGTAAAAATATTGCAGGTATTACAATCAAACAACATTCCAATAGAGGATTTGAGTGTGGTTCCAACAAGTCTTGAGGAGATCTTTCTTACTGTGGTGAGAAATTCTAATGCATCCAATATTTCGTCTAGTAAATAGAAATCTTACCATATCGCTCAACATGGGCTTTGTGATATGGCAGGTAATATTTCCTGTAATTTACATCTTCGTTGCAGGATTTGCATATACTGCATTGATTCATAACGTTCCGTTTGGCTCAAAGACCCTAAACTATCCTGCATTTATTGCGTCTGGCATGATTGGGTTTAACATCATGAACAGCACACTGATCTCTGGTATTATAATCTGGAATGATAGAAGACATGGAATGTTTGAACAGATTCTAGTTGGTCCATTTACCCGCGCGCAATATATCTTATCAAATGTATATACAATTGGAATCATTGGACTTGTATCTGCTGGATTGATAACAGCAATTGGGTATCCAATATTTTTCAAGTCGGTAGAGTTTAATGTACTGACCATACCTCTTGTTGTCTTTGCTTCAATTACTGGCGCCATACTTTTTGGCTCCATTGCATCAATCATTTCTACAAGGTTAAAATCAAGCGAGGGATTTAATGTAGTAATAAACACGGCATTCCTATTCTTTGCATTTGTGAGCACTGCATTTTATCCTGCACAGGGTGCTCCACCAATTCTTGCAACGGCGTTTTATCTCAACCCGCTGACATATCTTGTCGATGTGGTTCG
>DAHUYT010000002.1:94126-98923 GCA_027315065.1 Nitrososphaerota archaeon
CTGGGGGGAATAATCGCATATTTTGTTATTCGCGATGATGATCCGAAAAAAGCTAGGAGTTGTCTTTTGCTTGGAATAATACTTGCTGCAATACCTGTACTATTGTTTGCGGTGCCACTTTTGATTGGTATTACAATATTGCCGCACTTTATCACTCAAGTACCAATGCAACACATGAACTATGTGTAAGACACAAGTTCTGTCTTGGAAGCGATGAATAATATTTTTATATTATAGAGAGCTATAGAACGCTATAGAAACTATGGCCACTAGCATACAAATAGAAAAAGAGATCAAGGAGCATCTTGACAAATTGAAGAGCCATCCCCGTGAAACCTACAACGAAGTACTTACTAGAATGATCCATATCATATCACAACAAAGTAAAGAGGAGCTTAGCCAACAAACAATAAAAAATATAGAAAAATCACTAGCTGAAATCAAAATAGGCAAAGTCTCTTCACATAAAGACGTGAAACGAAGATTGAGTCTGAAATAAATTCCCAGAGAAATGACTTGGGATATCAAGTGGTCAAAAACTGCCGAAAGCCAACTTGAAAAAATAGCCAAGTCAAATAAAAATATTGCACAGCGTATAGTCACAAAACTGGATGAAATAACAGGTAATCCTTACCTATTTACAGAAAAACTGCATGGACTTGAATTGCGAAAACTACGAGTTGGGAGTTATAGAGTAATACTGAGTTTAGAAGAACAAAAGATAATCATCTTCGTAGTCTAAGTTAGATCACAGGAGCAAAATTTACGAGAAATACTAGATTTACAAATAAATTGATAGCCCGGCCCAGATTCGAACTGGGGTCAAGGGCTCCAAAGGCCCCTATGCTTGACCGCTACACTACCGGGCTTCGTTGAAATTCTACTTGGTTCCTTTAATAATGTTATTTGACTGAACAGTGTCTTTGATGGTATAAAGTTATCAAGAATGGCATGAGATCGTCTTTTCTGTCTTGGACGTATTTGTAGCAAAACATCTAGTAGACTAATTGGAGTATTCTAGGTTTTGGTGGAACGATAAGAAGATCAGGCATTTCGAGAACCTTATTAATATAAAATCGTTCAAGAAACTATGCGCGCACTATTTTTGATGATCATATCCATTCTTGCACTGTCAACTGGAAATTCTTTTGCGCAGACTGCTGGACCTTCGCAACAATCTGTACTCGGGATTTATGCGCAGATAAAAGTGCAGGACTCGTCAGGAAATCTGGTTGCCTATATCGAAACATCCCATGTTACCATATATGAGCCAGAGAAACTCAACAGCCTGATAAACACCAACATGGACATGTTCGATAGACATATAGTAAATGCGGGAGGGCAAAGCATTGAGGTGCTTCAGGTAAATGATTCTGTGACGCACCAGTCTCCAACCATAGTGTCGCTAAATCTCATATCTGTTGACACGTCACACGGACAAGAGACATTAGTTGCTGCAAACCACGATGGGTATCCGGTGGTAAAGGGAGATAAAGTTACTACGTACTGGACTATACTTCGGACTGTTCCGACTTCCTAGTTTTACTAGACAATAGTATTCCCACACCTATTGCAAAAAATACTGAGAGCGAGACAAACCTATAGGGCTGGTTTGTTTGCTGGGTAAATCCAGTAAGAAAAGGCGATGTCAATAAAATGATAAGTATGAATATCAATATTGAATCTGCGTGCAGTATTCCTCTTCTTGATGCAAAAAAGAGCATTACTGTAAGTGGTAATAAGAACAACATGATGATATAATCAAACCTCATCTGTATTGCCATTGATGCAAAGCCCTGCCAGAACTGTGAAGCATCAAATCCTATTGCAGTTCCGACAAGGTTTGAATGATATGCCAACGCGACAATCGCTATGGTGATTCCAATTATGCCATAGGATGCAAGGGAGTAGATCTTGAATCTTTTTGGCAGCATGGAACGCATAATGAAGTAAATATTCATTGGAAAGAACGCAAGGGTAAGTGGTTTTGAAAAAAGCGAGAGGAAATATGGTACAGGTGACAGCTGCCAGAACTTGATTATCATGTATAGTGAAAACAGGTAGAGTAGTATCCATGAGTTTTCGTAGCTTGCAGTTGTACTGTACGAGACAAATATGTCGCTTTGAAGTAAAAGTACCATGGATACTATTCCAGCAAATCTCTTACCTGTGATCTTTTTTGTAAAAAAGTATGTCTGGACAAGCAATGCCATGCTTACAATAAATGGAATTACTCTGATGTTTCCAAATGCATGCAATGATGTGGAAAGTAGAAGATATTTGAAATGCGGTTCAAAGCTCTTGCCAAACTGTGATATATCCCATGACTGGACCCTGTTTTTTACAGCTGCATAGTCTACCCATGTTTCTTCCTTTGATAACGTTCCTGCAGTAAGCGCTGCAAAGATTGCAAGTATGATAATTACACCAATTAGTGCCTGTTTTTGTGATATCTCAAAAGTTGCAATTTTTTTGAAATATGTCTTGCACTTTGATCTCTTGTAGTATGCTATGCCAACTGCAAGTATGATAATATTTACTATAACCAGCTGTGCTGCAAGCACCCCTGGCTGAAACGGATTGACTACATTTGGGGAAAAGACTGCTGCCTGAAACGGACTTGTTGTCCTTGCTATTAGTGCAGGAAAGACTACTGGTATCAAGCTGATAAATACTATTGTTACAGTTGGCACAAAGACTGCCCATGAAAGTAGATGCGGCCTGATTGACCTTCCAGTCTTGACATCTTCCTTTTTTGGTCCTGGTACATTTTTCTTCTTGTCTGCCAAATTATATCTCTTGAATTACTGGATTTAAAAGCTGAGCGGCATTTTATGGTCTCATCCTAGTATCACATTCTAGGTTCCTTAACATGAGTTAAAGGCGTAAGTCATCCCGTGGTTTTATGACAACTATTCACATTTGGTTAATGTGCATGATCCAAATAGAACTGTTCCCTGTCAATCTTTTCTGCACTTATACCTTCGATTTCCATGAGATCATGCATGATGCCCTTTCCTTTCACTAGCTTCCCGTCTGGTCCTTGGATGGCACCTATGATAAAACCGCTACTTCCACAAATGGGGTTAAACGTAGATTTTGGGGTTTCATGATATTTTGCAAGGGTCTTTTCGATGCCTCCGCTAGAGTCCACAAAGAATCTACCCCTTCGGAAAAATACTCGTGGGTGATCAGATGTCGGAACCTCTGTGTCTTTAGTAAATGTAAATACCACCTTGAGATTTTCCATCTTTTTAGCCATCTCAATTAACCATTTGTAGTAAATCACGTCAATGGTCATTTCAGTATCGCTAAGGTAAAGGTGCGGATTACTGTAAAACAGGATAAGTTTGATTCCAAGGTCAGGTCTGTCTTGCATGTACTGAATGAGGCCTCTGGCTGATTCTGCTCCATTTTCTCCAGACCAGTACGCAATGTCTTTTTCTGCTCCAGACGCAATCTTTGAGAGGAAGTGATCTCTTTTTGAACTCAACTTTACCTTAACCTTGTCGCCAATCTTTGCCTGTTCAAGGAAATATGCTGCAAAACCATCGGCCTTTTTTAATATTGGGTTGATGTATCCATGGGGCTTTTCGCGTTTGATTGTAAGTTCCACATAATTCCTATGAGGTGATGACGCAATTGAATATGCACGTTCAACAAAACTTTCTTCCATCTCTCCAGAAGCTGTAGGTCTTTTCAGATACGTACCAATGGTTACAAACTGGCCAATGGAAAGCTCAGATCTTTTTCCAGTTGAAAATGTATACGTGTAAGTATTGGTATCTTCTTGAACTTTATTTGTTATCTGCCATTCAAAATCTTCCTGCTCAGACATTGATATGCGACATATTTCTGACATAATAAAATGTTCGTATGTGTAGAGATGGATAATTCCTTTCATTTCCGTATTGCATAGATACAGCATTGGCCATGCCCGACCTAAACACGGTTGACGCAACCGAGTATGTGAATGGGCTACTCTCTCAAGGCGGCTGCTCGAAATGGGACGATGCTCCCGAATAGCTGACTGCCGCATACTGGCCAGTCAAAAAAAGGAGGTGAGCAAAACGATAGGAATTGGAATTGACATTTCAAAGAAGAAAGCAGACGTATGCATCAGACTAGAGTCTCAAACACTTGACAGCTTTACCATACAAAACAGCCAGGATGGGACAAGGCAGCTGCAGCAAAGACTGCAACAGTACCGGAACCATGATGTCAGGGTTACCATGGAATCAACAGCCAACATGTGGATTGTGCTGTATGACATGTTAACAGAACAGGGGCTCGACGTATCACTTGCAAACCCGCTCAAGACACGTGCAATCGCAGAGGCCAAAATAAAATATGACAAATTGGATGCTGCCGTACTGGCAGATCTGGCAGGCGCTGACTTGGTATCAAAATGTTATGTTCCTGACAAGAATACACGGCAGGTACGTGACCTCATACGCCACAGGATAGATATCGTGCAGAGCAGGACTGTTCTGAAGAACAAGATACACAGCATTCTTGACAAGTACTGTATTTCATATGACGGTACACTGTTCACAGACAAGGGAATTGCGTGGCTCAGATCACAGCAGCTAAACTGGGTAGATGCACGGATAGTCAGATCACACCTGCAACAGATAGAGATGACAAACGAGTTGACACAGGAAATCGAAAAGGAGATTGCAAAGATTGCCGTACATGACAGGAGAGTGTACATGCTTTTGGGATTTTGTGGAATCGATTATTACGGTGCAATGCTGCTATTGTACTAGACAGGAGACATTACAAGATTTACAAATC
>DAHUYT010000030.1 GCA_027315065.1 Nitrososphaerota archaeon
ATGATGATGTCATGGCATAATGGGTGATCTGATCGTTTCGGTCAGATGAAAATCACTTCAGAAAGCTAAACTCTTACAGATTTTGTAAAAAGAGAATCGCATACAAGTGCCTATTACTTGAGTACAATTTACTCAAGCAACAGTTTATTTTGTTTGAAACCACCTTTGGCTAGAATAATTTCTACGCTGTTTTTAATAATCTTCCATATCCTACTATTCCATTTTCATTGACATTCCATATTGCAGGTTTAATCCAGAGATTACCATCATTGTCTGTTTCAAGCCAGAGTTCTGGCAAAACATTGGATGGTGGAGCTTGAAGTGAAGCAGGACCTGCAAATGCCTGTCCATTTGTCATACTATACATGCTTCCATGACATGGGCATTCTCCTCTTCTTCTTCCAGGCTGGGGCCAGTATTTCCACAAGCACCATAAATGCAAACAGATCATGCTATAGACGCGAAAAGCACTGACATCCTCTGCGTCACCACCTAATTCTGAAGGGAGTCGTACAAATTGCCACTTTTTAAATGCCCCTTGATCAAGAACTGGATCTCCACTTTTTGGATAGGTTATGACTTCGGAACTGTTCTTTGGAAATGTCTTAACATTAGCCACTGTGCCATCTGGTAAAATTACCTGAACTTTGGTGGGCACTATGTTTGATGGGTTTGGCATGAATTTTCCCCAAGGTACAAACGGCGCAAAGGTTAGTGCCACTCCTGCAGCACCTAATAATTTTAGAAAATCTCGTCTTGTTACGCCTTCTTGTCTAGACGTTTCAGTCATATGCTAACATCTCTTTTTGATCGTCAAGATTAGATGCTCCATTTCTAGTCATTACACAGAATTGGTCGTCATTTCTCATAAATCCTATGCAAGATCTAGTATTTTTCATTTACATTTGATGCATAGATAATAACATTCTACTGATAGAGATAAAGAGGTAAAAAATAGAACCTACTGGTCTATATATAATGGACATATTCTGGAAAAAAATCAAATCACAAATTCAAAAAATCCAAAATAATCAGAATCACTAATACAATTATAATCAATAGAGATCATACAGAGTAACTCATTGTGAAACAGGTTTTCTAATAAATGATTCATAGATTTTGCATGAAGTCAGATAAACTCAACGCGGGGAGTGGGATTCGAACCCACGGGTCCTTGCGGACATGGGATTAGCAATCCCACGCCCTACCAGGCTAGGCGACCCCCGCACAGATGTGCTGAAATTCAAACTGTTAATTAATCTTGGTTAGTCCAATGGGGGTTCATTCTTCACCAAAACGCTTGTAGTTTTCAACAAGGTCCTTTAGTGGCATTCGCTTTCCACCAACAATTTTAAGATCTACCTTGATCTTGCCTTTTTCAACAGTAATTATATTGTAGGTATTTTCAAAGAGACCTCGTACTCTTTCTGATGATGCTGTCCCAGCATTGGCAATTGACAGGTTTCCAAAATGCCAGAACCAAGGCCTGTGTTTGTGGCCGCACATTACCAAGTCTATCTTGCTTGCAAGTGCGGTACGCAATACGTCACCTGAATCAATTACCGTAACCCTATCAGTTCCAGTGTCAGGTACGCCAATCAGATGATGATGCATGGCAAGTATTTTTGTCTTGCCTTCATGTTTTTTCATAGTACGCTCAAGCCATAGGTTCTGCCTGTATCCAACCTCTCCCTCATCTCTATCAGGTCTTGCAGTTCCAAGAGTTACCAGTATGATGTTTTCACCCAACTCGTTAACTGAATCTATTGGAAAGAATTTTTTGAACAAGAGATAGCCGGTGTTTCTATAATCATGGTTACCGCTTATTGCAATTATTTTGTCGGTTTCAAATTCAGTAAACTTTTTCTTGCATCTCTCATATTCTTTGAGCAAACCTTCGTTAGTTAGATCTCCTGTTACTACAATAGCAGAAGGCTTTAGATCATTGACCTCACGTATCACCTGATCGAAGACCTCTTCCTGAAATTGCGCTCCCACGTGAATGTCTGAGATTTGGACTATTTTCATGGTATTACATTACAACAAATTGTTGATTAATCTTTAGGATTTCTCCAACCATTTTTGCAAAATTTTCTAGTTAGAGTTAAATATACACGTCTTATCATCTTGGCTGATTTGGGCAAGAAAGCTGCAATCATCAAGGGAGATGGCACAGGTCCAGAGCTTGTAGATGCCATGCTGCATGTTCTACGATCTTGTAATACTCAAATCGAGATTATCTTGTGTGATGCTGGTTCTGAGCAGTGGGAAAAACACGGCGGTGCAACCTACATCCCAGATTCAACCATGAAGTTGCTTGAGGAATGCAATGCGTGTTATAAGGGTCCTACAACAACAATTCCGCGTCCAGATGCACCAAGAAGTGTGGCTGTAACCATACGACAAAAGTTTCAACTTTACAGCAACATTAGACCTATCAAGACCTACGACAGACTGTCTCCAAACAAAAAATTGGATTTTGTCTGTTTCAGAGAAGCTACAGAGGGCCTCTATGCTGGAATCGAGTTTAAGATATCTAATGATGCAGCCATTGCAATAAGAAAGACAACAAGGGAAGGCTGTCAAAGGATCGTAAGGTCTTCATTTGCATGGGCAAAACAGCATAACATCAAGAAGATCTTCCCTATAACTAAGAGAAATATTCTCAAAGAAACGGATGGGATTTTCTGGAGTGAGATAGAAAAAGCAAAGATGGAAAATCCCGGTATCGAGGTGGAGGAATATTATATTGATAACATTACACAACAGCTTGTCAAAAACCCCGAGCGGTTTAATGATTCCATTCTAGTTAGCACGAATCTTTTCATGGACATCATATCAGAATGTGCTTCTGGGAATATAGGTTCAATTGGAAATGTATATTCAGCAAACATGGGCGATTCTTATGCCATGTTTGAGCCAGCCCATGGAAGCTCACCAAAATACAAGGGATTAGACAAAGTCAACCCCACAGCTGCCATCCTGTCAGGTGCATGGATGGCCGAATATCTTGGAGAGCCAGATGTTAGAAATGCCATATTTGCTGCAACTGAGGCGGTCATTAATGAAGGAAAGTATGTTACTTATGACATAGGTGGCAATACCACTACTTCAAAGATGTCCCAAGTCATAGCAGATATTGCAAAGCAAAAGCTGCGAAAGTAGAATTACATTCTTGCGCTTAGATGAGAACGAGTAGATATCACCAGAACAGAAGCAATGGACAATATCAGAATAAAGTAAGAGAGCGGACCAAATTCAGGAACTGTCGTGTTTCCATTTAGCGTAAAGTTCCCCAATATCGGGCTTTGTTCTTGACCTGTACTAATTTTGGGAATTGAAATAATGTCTGATGAATAATCATTACTCTCATTATTCTGCCCAATAAGATTGTCGGCGGCTGCCTCAAAATTTAATCTGTATTTCCCAGATTGAGGATTATCCCACACAAAACTTACCGGAGAATTCTGTTTTGCAGGAACGTTTGCCGTAGTTATGTTATTAAAAAATAAATATCCAGTACCATTGAATATACGTAGCCTAAAAATTATAGAGTTTGCATCAGTGCCTCCAGTATTTTCAATCTGTTTTGTAATCACCAATTTCTGGCTCGCATTTCTTCCTTCATTTGTTATCAAGAGTGAACCGTTAACCCATCCAAGCTCAGCATGAGTGGGATTATCGTTTCTTACAACAACTACACCAGAAGGCCACATATCCACCTTGTCGTAGTATTGATACTTTCCTACAGTGCCAAAGAATTGCGTGAAGGAATGATCAGGAAGTATTTGCCCGCTATCAAATAACCCTACAGGACCATAATTTGGAGTTCCTGCTGTAACAGTGTGAGTTCGATTATCATTATTTATCCATGTAACAGTAGAACCCGGGGATATGTCAATCTCGAAAGGTTCGTAACATGATCTATATGGCAAACAATTGTGTAATGTCCCATTAACTATTATTACTTGAGTGTCTGTCGCATATGCACTTCCTGCCAGCATGAAAAGGCAAGTAAGTGTTGAACCAATACCGTATACTACATGCCTTGACATCAATGAATACAAGACAACCAACTTATAGATAACCCCCCCACTCATGTCTCATGCGTAATATGTATTCGCCTCCAGATAAGTTTAGAGTTTAACACATTCTACAAGTACCAGTTCTTCAAAGAATAGTTTCTTTCTTGCAAGTATTTTTACAGAAAAACCAAGATTCTCAGTTCTTCTTACTAGTTCTTGATAATGTGCAAGAGTGGACGTCAAGTACACCAGTTTACCGTTTTGCCTAATAGTTTTGCTTGCTGATTGTATTATGTTAGTAGCAACGCCAAGACCTTCCGTCATGCCATCTACTGCACAATCGTCGATTTCCTCGGATGGTAAATATGGTAGATTACATACCACCAGATCAAAATTACAATTTAAAGTATCTGCCGCATTGCAGCAGATGCAATTTTCTACAATCTCATGCGCCTTTTTTAGTGCATTAAAATTAATATCAGTAGATACTACAAAGCTAAAGTTTTCAGATAAAACTTTTGCAAGTAAGCCAGAACCTGTTCCTATATCAAGTGCGGTGCTTCCTTTTTCGTTTTGGATGTTATCAGCCAGAAATAGCGTATCTTCTGCCGGCTTGTAATATTCGTCAGATGATTTTTTTTGCAATATCGATTATCTCTCCATTAGGCAGATCTTCCAGTCTTTTATCAGAGTTTATAGTCAGGTCAAATTGTTTCGCAATGTTTCTTATAGTCTTTCTCTTGAAGGAAAAGAGTCTGTTCACTGCCATTATAACATCTTTAGATACATTTTGTTTTAGTTTTAGGCAGAGTACTACTGAATCTACCTTTGGCTGAGGTTGAAAATCAGTCTTCGCTACATCCATGAGTTTTGTCATTTCCATGCAATAGCTGACAAGTACAGAAATGGCTCTTCTGCCCTTTCCATTCCCTACAAGTAACTTTTGAGCAAATTCCTTCTGAACCATTATTACCGCATGAGAAAACTTTTTTTGTATTAGCCATTCCATGGCATTTCGACTCTCAGAATATGGCAGATTTGAGACAAATACAGTAAAATTCATGTCAAGTTCAAAGGCATCACCGTGTTCTAGAGTCAGATTTGAAACATTGGAGAATTTCTTTTTTACATCCATGTAAAGATTAGAATCTTTTTCAATCGAGATTACTCTTTTTGCCTTATTACAAAGATATGGAATTAGTATGCCTTTGCCAGTTCCCACTTCTAGAACAACATCGTTTTTTTTTATGGCAGCAAGATCAACTATAGATTTCGCAACTGAATCTGATGTTAGAAAATGTTGTCCTAGCAAATGGCGCTTATTTTCTGACAAAGAGATTCATCCTAGTTTCACCAGTGATCTCTTCAATGATTCGCTTTGCAACTTGTTTTGCGGGTTCTTTGAGTCCCACTCTTTCTTGCAGATCCTTGAAATCAGAAAATTTTCGTTTTTCTCGCTCTTCAAGCATTGTCTTCATGTAGGTTTTTCCAATACCTGGAATCAATTCTAATGCATGTATCCTAGGAGTCAGGGGTTGTGCATTGTTTAGATAATCGATAAATCTTTGTTCGTTATGCATAACTATCTTTTCAACCACGGACACTAGTTCACTTTGTGCAGACGATGAGATTTGATTAAATTCTAGCCTTCCCAGTACTGAAAGAATTTTTGTTCTCCCTTCCTTTCCTATGTATACACGTTCACCAATTTCGAAAGTAGTGTTTGGTATTGCAAGTAACTCCAGTATCGTAAGCCTTTCCTCACCTAATGCTGTGACAATTATTCCATCTCTGCCTCTAACGGTGGTGGATTTACCCCGAGTTACAAAATCTAACACGTATGCGTACTCTTCATACTTTCTAGTTTGAGCTCTCTCCAAGAAAACTCTACTCCTGAGATCAGGCGTTCTCCTTGATGAGTTTTAGCATTTTTTCAAGCGTTTCTGCTAGAATCAGTTTTTTCCAGCCAAAAGTAAATGCTCTTAGTTCGGCCTCTGTAGTTGGAAGATTGTTTACAATTTCAACTGCTTCTTCGTCAGTTATGTTGCATTCTTTGACAAGTTGTTGCTTGAGTTTCTTTCCGGCCTTTGAATCGATTTTTGCAAACTTGGTAACATAATCATATGTCCATCGCTGAATTTGATCCATGGATTCAGGATCTACCTTTTCCATAATTTCTTTAACTTCTGGAATAGAGACAGGTTGTTTCTTCTTAACTTCTTCCATATTTACACACCAAATGGTTTGATATGATCTAACCTAGTGATTAAGGTTTTTGATTTTTTACCAAGATTGACCGCTAATTTTACTGTCCTGCGCCCCACTTCTTTTACAGTACCTACCTTTCCATGATATCTGCGATGTGGTAAAGCCTTGTGTTGCGATGGATCTATTATCACTAAGACTTTATCTCCTACCTTGTACTCACGCAGTAAAAAGGAGACCCCTCTAACCTCATCTTTAGTCATAACGGAACGTGACTTGTGCATAAATCCATGTGAATGGCCTCGTGGCTTCTTAGTAGTCATACCGCTAAGACTCCAGTTGACCTTAATTTAACTCTTAAAACAAGCCCCGTTTAGAGGTATGGAATGAACAAATTTCAGGATAATAGGTCTTTTTTCTTTTTACAGCCAGTTAGTGAACTACCTACCATGCGGATAGGTTTCTTCCTGCTTCTTCGATCTCTGAGATTTCCACAGGCGTAACTTCCCGATGTTCCATCGGTAGGTTCCACAACTCCAGCCCTCTTTTGAGTATATTCAGGCTTGCATTGTGGTAGCGATCAATAAGTAAACCACATTGGTCGCAGTGATGAATTCTTATGGCAAGTGTCTTTGGAACCTTATGTCCACATCTGGAACAATCAACTGTAGTGTTCCGAGGCTCCACATCAATTACCATACATTTGTAATCAATCATATTTTTAAATGAAGCCCAACCTGCATCCATTATTTTTTGAGCAAGATTGTGATTTTTTACCATGTTCGTTATCTGCAGATTCTCAATGAAGACAACATCATAATTTCTAGCATAGTATGCAGATAATTTATGCTGAAAGTCCCTTCTCCTGTTGGCAATACGTTCATGCGCAATTTTATACCACTGTTTTGCTTTTTTGTAGTTGCATGAACCCTTGACTCTTCTTGACATTTTTCTCTGTGTTCTTGTCAATGTCTTCAGTATTTTCTGTAAGTTCTTTGGATTTGGTGTATCTTTTCCATCTGAATCATATGTATAGTTCTTGATCCCAACATCGACGCCAACACTTTTCTTCAAGGCTATAAGTTTAGGCAAAGATGGTTTTGCCTCTACTGCAATTATGGCGTACCATCTGCCAGCCCTCTTGGTTATGGTTACTTGCTTTATTTTTCCATCTATTAGTTTATGTAATCTTATCTCCATCCATCCTATCTTTGACAGCCAGAGCAGGTTAGTATTACCACGTTTATCTATCTTGAATCCAGATTGGTTGTATACAAAAGTGTTCCACTCATCCTTGCTTGCATACTTCAGCTGGCCTACCACATACCTCTTCTTTTTTTTCTCTATCAATGATCTCCTAGCACTGTCTATCTGATGCGGTATCATCTGGAGCATTTTACTGTGGTATAGTTTCAACCATGATTCGTTTTCTTTGAGCTCTGTAAGTGCAAACTGCATGTCATCTCTAGACCGCAGGTTCTGACAAAAGGTAGTTGTATAGCCAACGTGAACCTTCAAGTGTAGCACCTAATCTAGCCGCGATGACATTGTTAGGGTATAGTCTGAATTTATAACCATACATTATCTTAAGTCGGAATATCTCATTAGAAAATAAGGAAATAGGAGGAATCTATTCTTCAGATTCGTCTTTCTTTTTCTTCTTTGTCTCTTCTTCTGGGTCCGATACACCGCCCTCGGTAACGGTAAAGAGCACTTCTTGTTCTGGATGATGTGGACTGTCTACCATTCTTGCAATTCTCTTCTTGCCAGACTTCTTTAGGTAAACACGATAAGTCGATGCGTGGCCGACAACATTTCCTCCGACAGGTCTTGTTGGATCACCAAAGAATGTGTCAGGAGATGCCTGAACTTGGTTGGTAGCTAGTATTGCAAGATTATACGCTTCAGCAGTCCTAGCAAGCAGATGCATGAACTTGTTCAGTCTTTGTTGTCTTATAGAGAGAGTTCCTCTGCCAAGATATTCCGACCTGAACAATCCAACTGCAGAATCTACTACAATCAATTTTATCTTGTTTTCTTCAACTACAGGACCGACTTCTTGCATTATTAGTTCTTGGTGAGAACTATTGTATGCTTTTGCTACTATGATTCTGTCAAGGGCTTTTTCTGGTTCTATTCCTTTTGCTTTTGCAATTGAGACAATTCTTTCTGGTCTGAAAGTTCCTTCCGTATCAATGTACAAAACCCCTCCATCTAATCCGCCTTCTTCTTTTGGTTTTTGCACATTTACACATAATGTGTGACATAGTTGCGTCTTTCCAGATCCAAATTCTCCATAGACCTCGGTGACTGCCTGTGTTTCTATTCCACCATCAAATAGAGTATCAAGCGAACTAGTTCCAGTAGAGATCTTGCCTATATCCTGTCTTCTTTTATAGATCTCAGTCGCACTAACAAACTCTTTTTGAAGTTGACCGTTTTCAACTAGTTGTTGCCTTGCCTTATTTACTATTTTTACAGCTGCATCGATATCCATTCCGGTAATTTCCGATATATCTACAGGACCTCTTACAACAAGATCCAGTATATTATGGACTCCTGCATCACTGAGCTTCTTGGAAGTTACGGGGCCTACCCCTTCTAGACTTTCTAATCTTAAATCGTCCATCTTACCGTATAGTACGGTACCAGTACCTAATAAACTTACGGTTTAGCTACACTTGATAGTTAGAGGTTGTTTTTATTGACTTTTTTGTTGTTTCCTTCTGTTGATGAAAACATCTACTACTTGTTTTCTTGATCAATAGATTCTTGAAGAAATTTTATCTGTTTATTTTCCCTCTGTTTTTCTTCTATGGTTTGATACAATTCCTCTACTTGTTCGTATTTTAAAACGCCATGTGGATCAAGGATCCTACGATTAATTCCAAACTGCTCTATTACATTCCACATATTTTCCAATGAAGGTTTATTCCCCATCATACTTGTACTACCATTTTACATATTATAAAACATAGATCAAATATCAATTCTGATAATAACCAAAAAAGGGAAATTATTACGCATTTAGACCAATTAAATATCTAGTGACTTTAATCCTATAATCACCACACCAAAAATATCTGGATTGATGATCTTAATCAAATTCTATCTTGATTTTACATAAAGGACACTCTACGTGGTCAAACTTTTCTCCTGATAGCTAGACACGTATTGTCTTGATTGCAGAGGTATGATTTTCAATTAGTGAGTGATACTATTTTTTCAAGTAATTTTTCTGCATGAATAATCAGGGATGTAGTAATTTCAACATCAATTGATACCAATGGATCAAGAGTTTACAAAATCAATATTTACGAATTGACTATCTATGTTATACTAGCTGGTTTTATTTCTACATCGTCTCTATTATAAAATATTTTTTCGTGTGATATAGTAATAGTACAGTTTCGCTTAAACTTCATTTCTCTTCCATTTCCGATGGTATCCTTGAAGAGTACACTTGGATCATTATTGATGTCCACTGAATACTGCTTTCCTTGCTTGGTCGTATTTTGTTCTTGACAACCTCGTACATCTATTAATTTGGAACAACCAACAGAGTTTGATTCATTTATAGACATACAAAGATTCCACATTCACAATCATAAAAAAGATTCTGTTACACCATGCCACAAGAAATCATTTGTAAAATATAGTAAAACGGCGATATTGATATTATGACTACTTTCTTCTTCTTTGACCCGGTTTATTTTGCCCTGGAACTCTCTTTAGGATGAATCTTTTTCTAAAATTATCATGATTTCTAGTAATGCCAATTTCTCCATGTCTCTCCCTAGCCTGAACCTTTGGAGTTTGACCTCTAACTTTACCTGCTTTAGTAAGCGATCCGTGGGTTGGCACGAATTAGTTCATCTGTTATTGCAATTTATGTATTTGGTTTTTCCCATGGTCTGTCATCCTGTCAGTCAACAAGTCAACTCGATAACAGAAATGCCACTACCAATACTTTGTCTTGATTGTATCAATTACTCTTTGATGATCTTCGCCTTTCTTTCTGGCATACTTTTCCATCGCATTCAATGGAACTCCACCCAGAGTTTTTGCAAGAGTAGTGAATAATTTCCGTCGGAGTGGACCGTTCTGTCCCGTTTTATCCATGAATTTCTGAATTCCATACTTGAAGTTGTGTTGCCAAGTCTTGTACATTACACCTAGTTGAGCTGCTGTCATCTCATTACCAATATCGAAGAATTCGGATTTTTCAAGCAATCCAATTGGAACAAAAGTCAAAGGTGTTGTCGTAAACATTGATTCTGGTTGTTCTTTTTCTAGATCACTTATGAGTCGTATTGTATCCCATGCATCCTCTTCTGTCTCTGCATTATCCAATCCCATGATGAGTGTAAATGCAGGTATCCAGTGATGCTCGTTTAATGTCTTGACTCCTTCCTTTACAACCCAATGCCATTCTTCTGGTTTGTATGGCGATAGTTTTCTGTCTGCATATTTTCCAATCAATCGTAAGCTTCCCGTCTCAAAACCACATTGGATTCCAATTTTGTTATCGGGACCAGATCTAATGATTTTTGAAATATTTGGAATTAATTTTTCATCAGCTATTGCACCTGCAAGTGTACCATGAGTAGGATTAGTATGAACAATACCAGTTGACATCACGGCTGTAAATAGCTCTTCTAGTGCCTCTCTGTTTGGTGCCATGTTCTTTGTCTTCCTCGGATCAAGACCATACACGAATATATCGTCACTATGTAACCAAGCGTTTCTTTGTCCTCCTTTTTTTATGTTGATTTCGATCTCGCGCTTCACTTTCTCCGGTGGATAATATCTAAGAGGCCTCAGAGTTACATCACAAAACTTGCAGCCCCGCCCACACCCTCGCATAACCTCAACCATCCCGTGCATGCTCGGTTCCACAATATCAGGAATTTGATTAACTTCAGGTTCGTCCCAGTAATGGATGAATCTTCCGTGGAACTTGCTCTCATCTCTTCCAAATTCTTTTACCTCAACTTTGAAATCACTTTTAACAAAGGGATTCATATTATCAAACTCTCCTCCGATTAATTTATCAAAGAATTGACCCGCATGACCGTCTATTTCGGGAGCAATTCCGCCAAGTTCTCCTTCCAATACTGCATACAAGCCATATTCTTGAATTTTCTTTGGATCGTAATTATATTGCCAAGTTCCCGATGCACCAACAACTACTTTGGCATGACTACCATTCTTTTTCTTTGCCTCGTTAATTTTCTTGTGTAAATATGCATTATAATATTCATCATATGATGTCTGCTTGCGACCATAAGTGAATGTCATTGTGACCGGACCCATCCCTAGTGGGTCCATTTCATATGTGCCAACAACTTCGGTTTCAGGACCAATGAATTTGTCAATGTGATCAGGATGTGCAACCACCACATCCTCTCGTTTGTAACCATCTCTCAATAGTGCCGCCTCTACCTTTCGCAGTCCATATGGTGCATAGTTGGCAACTCCATTAGTGTGTGTTATAGGATTGCAAATGAAATCAAAAAGTACTTTGGGAGTTACTTGGTCTTTTAAAAGGAAATACCACATGCTGTTTTTTGGCCTATGTGGATCAATTGCAGGAGCACACCCAAAGAATGTAGCTAAAGATATCCCACGATAAGGCGACATGAGTGTACGATCAGCACTTAAGACAACTTTTGGATGACCCAATTTTCAATCTCAATAAATTTTGATAGCATTTTAAGGTTTCCCGCATTTCCAATAGTCTAATAGCTCTCTAATATGCCTGACTTGTTTCTGTGAATATATCCAAATTCCTTGTTTGTGAGCAAATATTGACTATTGAATACCGTGCCATCTTTGCATACCAAGACGTCATCAAAGCAGCAACTTCCACAGAGCCCCATCCCACATTTCATCATTCTTTCAATGCTAGCTTCTGCATAGATCTTGTTTTTAGAAGCAAGTTGTATCACTTTGTGCATCATTTTTTCAGGTCCACAGGTATAAACTGCGTCAAATGTATTTTCTTTGAGCAATATTTGCATTGTATCAGTTACAAGCCCTGATTTGCCATATGTTCCATCTTCAGTCACTACAACAATGCGGTGCTTGTTTTGGTCTAGAAGTTTATTGGCGAGTCCTTCGAAGAAGACCTCTTCTTTTGTTTTAGCACCTATCATTATGGTTACATCATCACTCTTCTTCAAAAATGTCACAAGCCTCATAAGAGGAACAAGTCCTGTGCCTCCACCTACAAGCAACAATCTTCCCTGTTGTATGGTAAAGGAATTCCCATAAGGACCTCTGACTCCAACTTGATCACCAGATTTCATAGAGTAAAGGGCTGTGGATGCTAAACCATGTTTTCTGACTGTAAAAGCTGCCTTCCCTTTTTCTTGCGATATCATTATGCTCATTGGCAGCTCGTTTATTCCAGGAATCCAAACCATTGCAAATTGCCCAGGCAGTGCTTTTGATAAAAATTCATCAGAAAAAACAAGAGTACGTACCGTGGGAGTCTCATCGATTATCTTTTCAATTGTTATTATTGTTGTGGAATCAGTATTTCTTTGCGATTCCAACCATGTCACCAATTTTCTGAAAGTTTTTCTTTTCCATATATTTTGATATCCCACTGTTTATTTCAGAGAATATGTAGCCCCATTTTTCTGCAACAGCACTTCCAATCTGAACTGCATTAGCTCCTCCAAGTATAAATTCAACTGCATCTTCCCACCTTGACACCCCACCGCAACCAATTATTGGAATATCAAATTTTGATGATATTTCATAAACACATCGTACTGCGATTGGTTTTATGGGGGCACCAGATAGTCCACCTATCTTGTGACTTAGAATTGGTCGCGTAGTTTCAACATCAATTGTCATCGCCCTTATCGTGTTTATTGCAGTTATCGCATCGATTCCTGCCTCACAAGACACTCTCACTGTTTCAAGATAGTCAGATGAGCCAAGACCGACTTTAGCTATTATTGGAGCCTTTGATATTTTTTTTATTTCTTTAATTATTTGTTGTACAAGATTTGGATCATCGCCCACTTCGAGTCCAACTTTTTCCACATGAGGACATGACAGGTTAAGCTCATACGCCAAAACCTTGACGTTCTCGAATTGTTTTATCATAAAAGTAAAGTCTTCTGGAACGGAACCAACCAAACTAACAACAATTGGAACTGTCGTGTTAGATGAAATCATCTTTGCAAAGTACGAAGCACCAGGATTTGAAAGTCCAACAGCGTTTAGGTACCCATCTTTTACTCCAACTACAGTAGGATTCTGATATCCCTCCCAAGGCTCTTTGCTCAACGATTTTGTTACAAGCGCGCCTGCTCCTTCGTTATATAAACGAGCAAAAATTTCAAGTGATATGCCAAGAATACCAGAGGCAAGCATGGTGGGTCGTTCAAGTGATATTGGCCCCACATTTGTTGAGATGTCGGGATTCACTTCTAATTATAAAAAATGTTTGTCTTATAACAGTTGATGCTGGGTAGTCCAATGTTACCTTTTTTAGTAAGACATGAAAATGATCTGTATGCATTCTGTAATTCTAACAGAGCTTGGTGTCGCAATTTTTGATAATAATAAATGTGTAAAATCAATCCCGTTTAGAAATCCTGCAAAGGAGTACATCGAACTAAAAAAGGGCATGTCAAACATTAACGAACTTGAGCAATTTCTTGCCAAGGCAGGAACAAATGTATCTGTTAATGACACAAGCCTGCTCAAAATTCTAAAGAAAAGATCAATAGATGCAGAACTTATGGAAGAGAGCAAGATTGAAACTATCCAGTCTTCCAAACTTAGAGTACTCGTAGATTCTGGTTTTGCAACAGATGAAGGTGATGCAAGGGGAAAATTAAGAGAGTTTGCAATGCAACTTTCTTCTTCAAAGGTTACAGAGATCTCTGAGAGTCCAGATCTTCACATCATTCAAGCTATTAACACACTAGATGAGACTGACAAAATAGTTAATCTGTTAAGCTCAAGACTCAGAGAGTGGTATGGTCTTCACTTTCCAGAGCTAGACAATCTAATTGATACAATCACCGGTTATTCCAAAATAGTTCTGGCTGGTAGTAGAGATAACCTCAATCAGCAGGTGTATATTGACGCGGGATTTCCCGATGAAAAGGTAGAGATGTTATCGCTCTTGCAAGTAAAAAGCAGGGGGGGTCAAATCTCCAATGAAAATCTCACCATAGTACAAAATATTGCAAAACAAATCTTGGGATTATCTGAATTAAGAATCGGTTTAGAAAAACACATAGAGGCCCAGATGCAAGTAATAGCTCCAAACCTTTCTGGAATTTTAGGAACTTCGGTAGGGGCCAGAATACTTGGAAGAGCAGGTAGTCTTAGAAGATTGGCCACCATGCCTGCAAGTACAATCCAGGTTCTAGGAGCAGAAAAAGCACTTTTTCGCGCTCTGAAAACCGGTGCTCATCCCCCAAAACATGGCATATTGTTTCAACACACTCTAGTTCATGCAGCTCCAAAGTGGCAACGTGGCAAGATTGCAAGGGCAATCGCAGCCAAGGCAGCACTTGCTGCAAGAGTGGATGTTTTTGGGGCAGGAAGAAATGACACACTCTTTGAAAAATTAAATGTAAGAATTAACGAGATTGGAGAAAAGTACAAGGATCCGCCGCCTGAGAGACCTACACCTCCAATACAACAACGTAGATCGTTTGAACAAAGAGGAGGAAGACGAGATGATTTTGGCAGACAAAGAGACAAAAAGAACGACTGGCAAAAGTCAAAACGAAGGAAATTTGGAAAACGAAGAAGATAATATTTTCTGGGTTAAAATAGATGGAGAAAAAAGACTTGCAACTTTAAACCTCGTTCCAGGAAATCAAGTTTACAAAGAAAAACTCGTCAAAATCAAGGATGAAGAGTTTAGGGCATGGGATCCATACAGAAGCAAGCTTGGCTCGGCGATAATGAATGACCTTAATATTCTCCCAATAGTTAGAAAGTCGCGTGTTCTTTACCTTGGTGTTTCCACCGGAACAACCGCAAGCCATGTTTCAGATATTGTAGGTCCAAATGGAATTGTATTTTGCGTGGAGCATACAAGCAGAGTTGCGCGAGAATTTCTTGATAGGGTTGCATCTTACAGGTCAAACATAGTACCCATTCTTCAAGATGCAAGAAATCCCAAAGAATACTTTTCAGTTTATGGAACTATTGATGTTGTCTATGTTGACATTGCCCAACCAGACCAAACCGAGATTGCCATTTTGAATTGTAAGACATACCTAAAAAAAGATGGCTACTTGATGCTAGTAGTAAAGACACGAAGCATAGATGTTACCAAAGATCCTTCAGAAATAACCCGCAATGAGGCTAGGAAGTTAAAGTATGATTTTGTTATAATTCAGGAGATTAACTTGGCACCATATGAAAAGGACCATAGCATGATCATCGCCAAATATCTCGGATAATCTAGTTTACACCAAGCAGAATCTTGACTGGTTTCCAGCTCTTTCTTACAAATTTTGGCGGTGTGCCATTCAAGTTAATTGCATCTTTGATAAAATTCATTGTCTTTGAATCAGACGGATAGCCGCTTCCCACATTGAAATCCTTTTTCATCTTCTCAATTGCCCGGTCTCGGTTTACCTTAGCTATGATAGAAGCTGCAGAGACTACTGGAAATCTTGCATCAGCATGATGACTAGAATGAACTTTTTTAATTTGAGCAAGTTTTGAGATTAACAACCCAAATCTTTTTGGATTTACGTCACATGAATCAACATACGCAGAATCAGGCTGCAGTTTAGCAATTACTTTGGCCATGTATTTTCCTTCAAGTTTATTTAATTCATTTTTTTTCACGCTTTGATCTATAACAGATGGTGAAATTTTTGTCACATAGTAGTCATCCACTATTGCAAGTATTTTTTCATATAAATTTTCTCGTGTACTAGGACTAAGCTGCTTTGAGTCCTTGACTCCAATATCAGAAAGCTGCTTTATTTTATTGCGCTCAATGCATATTCCAGCAATAACAAGCGGACCTATGACCGATCCTCTTCCAGCATCATCTACTCCACAAACTAACATTTGAGTTATTCTTGCATTAGATGTATTAAATCATTTAAACACCGATTTTTTGATGTACTAAGTCACTTTTGCACTATCACTTTTCCGTTTGGAAGTGTGCCGACGAACCTGTATCCGCTGTTTATCAGATCTTCTGCCTCGTCACTTGTCGCGACTATCCGGCAAGATCAGATCGCCAGCAAACACTCATAAAATTGATATTCAAGGATGACAGAAAAGATACAATGGTTACTGTTTGGGAAAAATACGACTCGTATGAACAGACAGATAACAAAAACTGTCCAGAATGCGGAACACCAAATGCATGTAATGTGCACAGATGGCTTAACACCAAATGGTATAGAAATTACAAGATTGAAAAGAAAAAATAATTGAAAAACTGTTGCTGTGCTTGACAAGTCTGATCAAATGAATGCATGGTGCTGAGTAGATCTAACAGAAAAAGATTTGAGGCTATGCCTGAGGCAATTTAATGGAATTTTATTGCTTGCTACATTACACCGAGTCTTCTAGGATTAATTGTGGATATCCCATCTCAAAGGTTGACTGCATGTTACAAAGAAATATCTGTGGTTTTAGTGCTGCAATAAACGTCGTTCCCTCATGATCAAAGATTCTAAGATGTAAATCACATACGCTTTTCATTACCTCAAGAGACTCAAATCCAGGCCTTGAAACCATGATCATCAAGTCCTTGTTGTGTCTGATGGTTCTCGAATTCTCTATCATGGCCTTTAAAACCAATTTTTCTTGTGACGGGTATGCTAGCTCGACGAAGCTATAATCAACCGACATTAACAACGGTCTTTTTTCTGCTTTGAGAATGTCATAGGTTTTGGCCCACTTGTTGTGAGATGCCTCAAAATCAATACCTTCCCGCTCGATTATGTATTCCGATAATGCTCCAAAACCATGTCCAAATACTTTTAAATTTTTTAGTTTTTCTGGATCGACGTAAGGTGACAAGTAATTTACGATGGCATCAATATCCTGATCTGCAGATGATGAAATGAGGGCAGGATTGCCTTGTGCGATAAAGTTCAACGTGAGCGGGGATAGAAGAGGAACAAGTGCAAACCTATCCACATCCCTGTCAATCTCGACTCCTATGACTGACCCTCTTTTGAAACCTCCTCCAAGCTTAGAGTCCAAATCAGAGTTTCCTGTTGAGAATCTAGATTCAGAGTTTGAGAGGGATACAAACCTAGAAGATCCCTGTTTTTCATGAGATAATCTTGAGAATGCTACAAAACGTCCGTTTTGAAGTGTGAATGGAACTTTTGGCCTCCTGATGGGAACTCCCTTTAGTTTTTCCAGACTGGTTTCTCTAATTCGGTATGTTTTGTAGTATTGCTGGACAGTCTCGATAACGCCATCTACAAGATATTCCAAAGAAGCCGTGTCTGTTTGTTCACTAAGAAAGATTATGAATCCATCATATTTTTCAGCCAAGGACGTAAGTAGTTTTTCTGCTCTCATTCTGTCTACGGTATTCATCTCTCTTGAGACCGAGTCCCATACATCTAGGATGATAAATGGTTTCTTTGGACTTTCAGATGAAAGGAATGGATCCACCACTTTTTTCGATGAACTTGTTATAGCGTTAACTATGGCCGATAGGACAAAGGAAG
Source organism: Nitrososphaerota archaeon (assembly GCA_027315065.1). Lineage (GTDB taxonomy): Archaea > Thermoproteota > Nitrososphaeria > Nitrososphaerales > Nitrosopumilaceae > Nitrosotalea. The sequence goes on from DAHUYT010000030.1 coordinate 17,933, forward strand.
GATCGGTCATTCCAGCATCTTGTATGGATATCTCAACAATGTTGGCCGGTAAGACAAAATCTTTGACCCAAGAAAATCGCCTATACAATATCTTGTCTGTCTGATTGCGCGTGATGAAGAGCACACTATAGTCTTTTATGTTATTTCCTGCAAGCTCAAAGCAGAGAGTTTCCTTTCCCGTACCGGATCTCCCTTTGATTAAAAGTGATCTATTGCCAGATTGGATGAACAGTTCGAGATCTCTCAGACCATGTTTTTTATCTCTTTTACCTAGCATCTAAAAGTCTCCAATTTTTGAGATATAAATTGTATATATTTTTCCAGTCTCTGGGTTTGAATAATTCCAATTTTTGTCATTACTTTTTACAAATTCTGCGGCAAGTTGAGTGGATATTTCCCTATGAGCATTATCTCCAATGACTACCTGTCCTGGTCCTGCAAATGGAACCATCTTTGATGTGATAGTTATAGTATGCCCAATCAAATCAGGTTCTGATCCCAAAAACACAATCTTGTTTTTCCCATAGTCGATGGAAACTCTGACTTGTATTGGCGACATTGCAAAATCTTGAACTGCAACATTGATTGCATGTTGTACAATAATGTTCATGGAGTGACCACACCTTATAGCACTTTCAGTCATGTTTTCAGATTCCTGCAAGTATGGAAAATATGCAATCACGGCGTCACCTGCATATTTTAGTACAAAGCCGGCATGTTTTGATATTAGTATAGACATTTCTTGAGAAAATATTCGTATCAGTGAAGATAGTTCTTCAGGCAAAAGTTTGGCAGCAAGATTTGTTGACCCCACAATATCGACATATAGAATAGCTGCGTCAATGCTGAGATCAGGTTGAGAGATGAGAAATCTATTAGACACGTACTTTAGAAATACCTGTGCGTACGAATCGCTTGGGTTTCTTTGGTATATCGACAGATTCTGCCTTATCCTGTTTATTGATTGGCTTGTTTCTTGATTCTCCGTTGCTATACCATAATTCCTTTCTGGTACAACAATAGCCATTAATGAATCCAGAACCCTCTGAGAGACGAACTTTTTTGCCACCGTATCGTAATATCCTTTTTCACCGTCAATCACAGACGGCTGGAATCTTACCTGATCTTCTGCGATATCAAAGGGGAACATGGTTGATTTGTTTAATGTCAAATGATTTCTAATTTGAACTCAATGTATATGTAGCAAGAAATGATTATCATGCATGATAATCACCTTAAATAAAAGTCCGTAGCCAAAAATGGGGGGGTACTGTGAAACAGATATGATTGGCCGATGGTTTTTGAATTGACGTTTAGATATTTTATTACCTAATTGAGTCTTGGACATTTCCATGTGAAAAATATTTTTTGGCGATTGTAATATCCACATCAGTTTTTAGCGTTAGTTATTTTTATCAAAAACCGATAATTCAAGCTCTTGTCACTAGTATCTCACATTCAGCATCTCCTCTTAGCATGCACTTGGGTTGAGATGTGAGTACTTTTTGCTTGTAATAGGCGGCTGCAGCTTCGACGAGTCCTTCTGCAAACGGGCACATCCTTAGTGATGAATGATAGCGAATCATAACTTTGTCTTTGTCAAGTCGTGACGCTTTGAGGATGGGAGGATTAGCACCGGTAATTTGTTTTCTGACTTCTTTATGAATATAATCTTCCGTATGTTCCAGAAAATCTAAAACATCCCAGTTTTTATCTATATGATGACTAAATTGTGCAATAAGGCGAGGTGCCGTAAATATTCCAAAATTTCTAAGAAATTCATGTAGAGGTTGATGATTCAATTTTGCTGCCATGTTAAGGAGTTGTTTTGCTTCAGAATCTGAAGGCATGTCCACGTAAACTCCCCTATCTGACAGATTTGCTTTTGAAAGCCATTCCTGCCATTTTTCTTCTGATCCCGCAAATAGCTGCAAATTAACAAAAATTAGTTTATGCATATGTTACTTTTTAATGAAGTAATATTAAAAGCTAGACAAGTGCAACAACAATATTCTGATTTGTTTGTCAAAAGAAATAATCGTAAGAGTTTAGCTTTCTGAAGTGATTTTCATCTGACCGAAACGATCAGATCACCCATTATGCCATGACATCAT
>DAHUYT010000031.1 GCA_027315065.1 Nitrososphaerota archaeon
ATTGACGGCACAGCTGCAGGAAGCCCATTAACACTGACAGGAGGACAGGCTACACTTAGCATGTCTACATTAACTGCTGGAACGCATAACGTTACTGCTACATACTCGGGTGACACAAATGATATTGGTAGTACGTCTACTGTATTTACACAGACTGTTAGCCAGATTACTGTTACAGCGTTACAGACTCCGTCAGATAGCATAAAGGATTTAATTGGCACTATTAACAATATGAATATCAATCACGGTCAAACCGATCAGCTAGACAAGTACCTTAACACTGCAATCAATTATCTAAATATTGGCGATAATAGTGCTGCAGTAAACTCTCTAAATGGTTTTATTTCGTGGGTGAATAAACTTAACGGCAATCAGATTACAGATTCTCAAGCAACTCAATTGATATCCCAAGCGCAGAATATCATAAGTACAATTCCATAGATTTCAAAAAATGTACAACGAGCCTGTTTGTAAAAACTTTCTTCAAGTTAAGATCAGACTGCAGATTCAAACCAAACCTTTCCCCTATTTTTAAGCGGTCTTCTTAAAGGCGTTATTCTTTTGCAAGCAAGGCATAGACGCCGCCTGCACCATATGCCAAAGCAATCATGAACCTAGACGCAATGACTGCCAAAGTCTGATTTGACACAAATGATGTGTCTACCAAAACAGCTACGGGAATTGCGGCAAGCGAAATAGCCCCCACAATTATCTGCTCATGGTTTGCAAGGCCGCTGAATTTTTTCATGAATGCGTATGTTGAAGTATTACCCAAGCCTATTCCAAGCAATATAAGGTACTGATACAGATGAGGAAAGGCACCTATTGCAGCAAACGGGGCAGCCCAGCAGAGCCCATTGATTGCCTTTACTGAATGGGACCACTTGACGCTGTTTTTCATTCTTCCCCTTATAGAGTGTAGTATGTGTCTGAACTTGCCAAAAATAACACCAAATGTTACTGCAAAGCTGCCAAACCATATTACCGCATAATAATAGATTGGATCCTTGTGCTCAAATGCAACCTCGCTTAGAACGGAGGCAGAGCCGACAGATATTGCAACTCCTATGAACAACAGCCCAAAGGCTCGCCTTACCTCTAGTGGAGAATTTTGCATATAGAATGATTGAGTCCTTCTTGCATATAATTTAAAAGTTTGAATTTGGCAGATCATCAAAACGTGCTAGTAGATAAAGACAACAAATCGCTGAGTTTATTAAAATTCAATGTGGCATGAACTTATGACTTACTCAAAAAAGCCCCTTGTTGGAATCATCATGGGTTCAAGCTCAGACAGCAAAGTGATGCATTCTGCGGCAGTTATTCTAGATGAGTTTGGCGTCAAACACGAAGACCAAATCATATCAGCTCATAGAACTCCAACAAGGCTATTAGATTATGCAAAGCATGCAGCAAGTGAAGGATTTAAGGTAATAATTGCAGGAGCAGGAGGGTCTGCACATTTGCCAGGAATGATCGCATCCCACACCATAACACCGGTAATAGGGGTGCCAATAATGGTTTACAATGACAAGGGTCAATCAGATCGTTTCAAGTTTTCTGCCTTTGGTGGATTGGACTCGTTGCTATCAATATCTGAGATGCCCACGGGTTCTTCAGTTGTGACAGTAGGTGTGAACAAGGCAGCAAACGCTGGCCTTTATGCAGTCAAGATTTTAGCAAATGAATTCCCCGACCTGCAAAAAAAATTGAAAAAATACAAAGAGGGTCAACACAAGTCAGTACTTATAGAATCTGAAGAGATGAAAAGGTTAGGACTGACAAGATTTGCAAGCAAAAAAACAAGAGATGAAAAATATTTTTCTCTTCATTCTAACCCGGCTGACATTAGTTAGTTAACGTATCATATTTTTGTGATCCAAAGATCTAGATCCGGGTTCCAGTAGCATATATCATGAAAACCATTCCAACAAGACAGACACTTGAGGATGCGTACCGGCAGGAAAAGGACTCGGATACGGGCGCAAGGATCCTGCTGGCCCTCAAGGTCGTACATGATAACATGAAACCTGCACGGGCATCAAGGCAGCTGAACAGGTCAAGGCCTACAACAAGTGTCTTGAGAAGCAGATTGGATAAATCCCCCTGTTCCAGTTGGGTTGCTTTCCTCTTAGTTTGCAGAACAATTTACAAAAATCAGTCCAGATGATAAAAGGTGAAACTATACCCCCGTATGCTTCGTCTTTGATTGTTGTTTGATTTATTTAGACATAAAGCTACATACCTGCCAAATTTAAATCAGTGCGTAATTCCCATGATTTGGATTTCTGATCATGTTTTAATTATTCGTCCATGTATCAAGATATACATTGGAGATCAAGGACATACTTTACCAAGCCATTTCTGATTATCAAGAGAAAAGAATACTTTCAGCTATTGCACAGGGCGAGAGTTCAGAGGCCATAAGTACAATTTTTAGCCATTGTATGCCCAATCTTGATAAGATAGGAGGTAACAAACCAGAAACTCGTGGCGCTTTAGCAGAAGGGCTCGCTCATTACATGTTGACAGTTGCCCTCATTCCAAGCCAACGCAAGACAACACTTGGTACCATTGATATTGATATTGCAGTACCTGACGCCAAGACTCTTTCCTCTTCACCAGAGGATGCAGTGATCATTTGCTTTTCAAAGACTGACCAGATGCAAACAATAAAGGAGCAGGTGGATAAACTAAAGAAAATCCAGCCAAAATCTGAAAACATATGGATTGTGACAGACAAGCCCATGTCAGCAGATATCAGAGTATATTCCCTAGATAACGATCAGTTCACCTTTGCAAACATAATCAATGATCTAATCAGTTTCTCGTCAAACAAGAAACAATCAAGGCTTAAGATCTTCAGGATATAAACAAATTCAAGTCAATGTTCTTCTCTACAATACTTGTCATCGCGTCTAGTTTTTGATAGTCTTTTACAAAAGGAATTATGCCAAGAATTGGCAGTCCTGTGATTTCATGTAAAGTAGATGGAGCATTTCTTTCTGCCAAGCTGCCTTTTTCATCAAAGTAATTAATTATCATTCCCTTGACTGCAATACCATATTCTTTGCACATACCAAGTGTCATCATAGTATGGTTTAGTGTACCCAGAGTTGATCGCGTAACAATTATGGTTTCAAGTTTCATCTCTTTTATCATGTCTGCAACAAAAAAACTCCTTGTAATTGGAGTCATGATGCCTCCAATTCCCTCCACAAGCAACATCTGATGTACATTGAGAAGATGATGGAATTTCTCAAGTACCATTTTCATATCTATGTTTAGATTCAAGACCTTGGTTGCATCATATGGGGAAGCAGGTACTGGCAGAAACACCGGATTTATCATCTCTTCTGCATCATTTACTTTTGCTGCTTCATGCAATAATGTAACATCAGATGACTTGAATCCAGTTTTCTGAGGAACTCCGCTTGCAATTGGCTTCATTACACCTACATCAATACCTCGCCTTCTAAGAGATGCTGCAAGTGCCGCAGTGATTGCAGTCTTGCCAACCCCAGTATCGGTACCAGTGACAAAATATGATTTCACAGTAAACAATTGTAGATGTTATTTATTAATTCAGACATTGACAGGTATTCAGTAGATCGATAGACACATGAGACATGGGTATGCCCTAGTCTCAATTAGTTTGTTGTTCTTTTTACCAGTTCATGTGCTATGATAAACAACCATACAAGGCTCGTGGATTGGTTCAGTACACAAAGTCATAATCCTTGCAGTATATCATTTTTTGATCTTAATCTTTACCTTCTCCAATATACGCTCTGCACACATTATTGCGTTCTCGGCATCTTTATCATTCATGAGAACGGGTTGATACTCGGACTCTTTTCATGCTCATCAACGCACTGAATTGTTTTTTCACATACTCAAATTCATCGTTGGTTAAAATCCCTTTGATTAAATCAAGAACATCCGTATGTTGACCAGATGAACGCCTTCCATGATAGAGAGTGGTCAATGCATCAAGAGTGTTGATTGATATAGTACTGCATCCATGACTGCAGTATCATATGCCTTCTCCTTTAGGGCAATTTTTGCTATCCGTAATGAATTTTCTGCTTTAATAAGATAATTTGCAGCCTTGCTTTGATCCACAAATCTTGTCATTTGATCTTCTCCAATTCTAATCCTGTTACATGAATATGGTTAGACAGTATAGAACGTACTAGATTACTCTTTTTTTTAGAGACAAACTCTTTCCTGGCAAATATGATTGGAGATATTCTAGTATGAAAGACAAGTGCTATATCCTCACTTGCATCCGCAACTACTTCTGCTGCGTAATCAAAATCGTCAGATATTACCAATAGATCAATATGACTATCTTCTTTTTCTTCTCCTTTTGCCACACTGCCAAAAACACTAACAGAAATGATTTTTTTTGTTGTCAGATGTTTTGCTAAAATCTCAATTAGCTCAGAGATTGTCTTCTCTTCTGCCATTAAAATCGGTTCTACGATTTTATTTAGTGCATAACTCTGGTCGTTGAGAAATAACTGGTATGCCCTACCGACAGGTTGGATTTTTACTATACCAAATTGTTCAAGATGTCCGATTGTTCTGGAAGCTTCTAGGCCAAAAAGACGAAACATGCCCTTACACATAAGAGCATATACTGCAACAGAAGAATGTTGTTCAATTCATGAACCGCTTGCTGAAATTCTACAGCCTCAAAGAACGAGTACGTGTTTCTGCAGTTAAGACTAGCCCAGTTCCTCCTTATCATTATTAATGTGACAGGTTTAGACTGCCACATGCGCAGCTATGTTTGGCATCCATATACACAGATGAAAGAGTGGCCAAACTTCGACATCATCGTAAAGGGAAAAGGAATGTGGCTTTATGATTCTAAAGGAAACCGCCTGCTAGATGGGGTCGCAAGCATGTGGTGCAATGTATGGGGTCATTCCAGAGATGAACTAGTAAAATCAATGATAACACAGACAAGGAAACTGCAACACTCATCTCTTTTCAATCTTACAAATGACAAGGCAGAAGAGCTTGCATCAAAGCTTGTGAGACTCGCACCAAACATGTACAAGGCGTTTTATTCAGATGACGGCTCTACTGCCATGGAAGTTTCTGCAAAGATGGCCTTGCAGTATTGGTACAATAAAGGTGAGAAGAAAAAAACAAAGTTTGTCACACTTGAAAATGGATACCATGGGGACACCATCGGAGCAATGTCCTTGGGCTATGTTCCATCTTTCTTTTCAAGATACAAATCTATTCTATTTCCTGTAATCAGCACCCCATCTCCAAATAGTTACAGAATTCCAAACGGTTTTACTTTTGAAGAATTTCAAAACCATTGCATAGATAAAATAGAAAAAACTCTTTCGCGAAATGACAACATCGCAGCTTTTGTCATGGAAAGTGGAGCCCAGATAGCTGGCGGCATTACCATATATCCAGACGGTTTTCAGAAAAAGATTAGCACCCTATGCAGAAAACATGGTGTTTTATTCATACTAGATGAGATTGCCACAGGTTTTGGAAGACTAGGCTCCATGATAGAATATCAAAGCCAACAAAGTACTCCAGATATTGTCTCCTTTGGTAAAATGCTAACAGCTGGTTATTTACCACTTGCAGTCACGTTAGCAAACAAGAAAGTCTATGATTCATTTTTAGGACAACATTTGGAAATGAAGCACTTTTTCCATGGGCATACTTTCACCGGCAATCCCTTGGCTTGTGCAACCGCAATTACAAATCTTGCACTTTATAAAAAATACAACATCATCTCAAAGATCAAAAAAAATTCTTTATATCTTAAAAGACGAATTGATGAGATTTCAAGACTAGAGTTAGTTGGAGACATAAGACATAAGGGAATGCTTATGGGAATAGAACTTGTCAGCAACAAGGCAAAAAAGTCTCCAATCGCACCTGAAAAATGCATACATCAAAGAATTTTCAATGAAGCAAAAAAACACAAAATTTACCTAAGAACACTTGGTTCCATAGTAATGATTGTGCCGCCTCTGGCAATCTCAGAAAAGGAGCTTGAATTTTTGGTGAACGGTGTCATAAATATCATAAAAAAAGTCACAGAAAAAATACTATAATCTGAACCTGCACGGCGTTTCAGAATAGTAAACCAGTAAGATCTTGTCGGTTTACCATAACAATCTTAATTAATAGAACCCAAAAAAACATTCTATGAATTCAGAACTTGAATTTATCACATTATGCAAAGACAAAATATTATCAGGCCATGACATTACATCTCAGGACGCTGAAAAACTTGTCAATGTATCAGATGAATCATTACAGTTTTTATCAGATGCAGCAAACGAGATCACACGCAAGCTAAGCGGCAACCTGGTTGATGTGGAATCACTGATTAATGCAAAAAAAGGAAAATGTCAAGAAGACTGTTCATTTTGTTCCCAGTCAGCGTTCTACAAGAGCGGGATTGATACATACAAGCTATTGCCAGCTGATATCATAGTTCAAAATGCTAAAATGTCAAAGGAGGACGGAGTCAAGAGTTTTTGTCTTGTTTGCGCATGGCGTGGTCCAACTCGGAATGATTTTACACAGATCTGCCATATCATCGAAGAGATAAACGATAAAGTCGGAATCGAGGTAAACTGCTCTTTGGGATTCATAGACGAGAGCATGGCATTGCAGCTCAAAAAACTAGGAGTAAAACGATACAACCACAACCTAGAGGCGCCAAGAAGTCTCTTCTCTAAAATATGCACAACCCACACATATGATGACAGAATGAACACCAACAAGATAGTAAAAAAGGCTGGGCTTGAGCTATGTTGTGGCGGAATCATTGGAATGGGGGAGACTCGAATGCAAAGGCTAGAGCTCGGTCTTGATTTGGCAAACCTTAGTCCTGAAGAATGTCCAATAAACATACTTGTTCCTCAAAAAGGAACACCGCTTGAGACACAGCCAAGGCTTTCCCTGTCCGAGATTCTGCGTACAATAGCTCTCTTTAGATTCCTAATGCCAAAAACTATCCTGAAGATAGCAGGTGGTAGAGAGGTGTATCTTTCGCGCGAACAGGAAAAAGCACTTCTTGGCGGTGCAAATGGAATCATTACTGGCGGATACCTGACAATAGGTGGAAGTTCACCAGTTGAGGACTTGGAAATGATATCAAAGATAGGCCTTGAAGCCTAAATTTAATTTCATAAATGCCAAACTGGCTGGATTGAAAAAATCTAACCTGTATCGTAGTCTGCATGACAGCAAAGCATCAGGCGCATATATTTTCATAAAAGGAAAAAAGCTCGTTAATTTATCCTCTAATGATTATCTTGGACTGGGGCACATCAAAATCGCCTCTACACAGATCCAGTCAAGCTCAAGGCTGGTGGCAGGCAATGATAATTTATTTAAAAAACTCGAAACAAGACTTGCAAGTCATAAACGCCAGGAATCCGCGCTTACATTTCCAACTGGATACATGGCAAACTTGGGAATCATTTCAATCTTGCCACAAAAAGACGATCTGATATTAAGTGACGAACTCAATCATGCAAGTATAATAGATTCCTGCAGGTTATCACATGCAAAAAAGGTAATCTACAAACATAATAATATGCAAGACCTGGAAAAAAAACTGAGAAAAGATAGGCACCACAAGTTTGTAGTTACCGAAGGCATCTTTTCCATGAACGGAGATTTTTCAAAGTTAAAAGAGATCTCAGAGTTGTGCAGAAAATATGATGCGTTTTTGATCCTAGATGATGCGCACGGGGATTTTGTTGCAGGTACTGACGGACGTGGGTCTGCAGAATATCTGGGAGTAGCTAAAAAAATAGATGCATACATTAGCAGTCTCAGCAAGGGTCTTGGTGCATTTGGTGGATATGTCGCCGCAAAAAAAGAAGTCGTGGAACTTGCAATAAACACCTCGAGGCCTTTTATCTATACTTCTGCGCTGCCAAACTTTCTACTACAAGTAGCACTAGACAAGATGTCTTCAAACAGAGAACAAAAAAGAGTCAAACTGTGGAAAAATGTTGGCATGGTGAGAAAAGGACTCGAGTCGCTTGGGTACAAAATAGGCTCGCAGAGTCAGATCATCCCAATTGTCATTGGTAACGAAAGAAAAGCCATGGAGTTTGGCAAGTATGTTTTGGATAACGGAGTTTTTGCTCAGCCAATAAGATACCCAACTGTAGAACGTGGGTCTGCAAGAATTAGAATCTCTGTTACTGCGTGGTTGACAGATGATACAATCCAGCAATCACTAGATGTGTTTGAAAAGGCAGGGAAAAAATTTGAAATAATATGAGTGATTCGGATAAGATTTGGAACAAGGTATTAATAAAAAAAGACATCATCTAATACATGGTAGAACTAAGCATAGGGATTGCAGCTGTGGCAGGGTTAGGCTCTTTTCTTGCTCCCTGTATTTTACCCATGATTCCTGCTTTTCTTGCATATATTTCTGGAACTACGTTGTCTGAGCTTCAAAGAACAAACGGTACAGTAAATCTTGTTGCAAGCAGACTGAATATTTTGTTAAATACAATATTTTTCGTGGCTGGGTTTACAGTTGTTTTTTCAATCCTAGGCGTTGTACTCAATAGTGTGATATCAACCACCGCAGGAAAATTACTTGTAGATTTTAATCACATAGGAGGAGTCATAATAATTGCATTTGGAGTTTTCATGTTATTATCTTCAAAGATAGTTAGGTTAAATTTTGAAAAAAAGATAATGCCAAACAGCGCAAAAACAAGCTATCCTCTCTCTTTTGTCTTTGGACTTGCCTTTGCTACTGGCTGGACCCCATGCATAGGCCCAATCTTGGGCAGTATCCTAACACTGGCAGCTACCTCTCCAGGCCATGCTTTTGTTTTATTGCTTAGTTATTCACTTGGACTTGGAATTCCGTTCATACTAATGGGCATATTTTTTTCAAGATTTACAAGATTCATCAAGTCAATGAGTAAGCACTTGAAGTATTATTCAATCATCATGGGATCTCTTATTATACTGCTCGGGGTCTTGGTGTACACAAACCAGTTGGCAGATATTGCAAGTTTTCCCCTGCTAAACAATATCTTGCTAGGAGGATAACATTGAAAAAAGAGATCAAAAGTGCAATCATAACTGGAATCATCATCATGGTGGCAATAGCTGGTATTGCGCTATACTTTACGTCTTTAGACAAGCCAGAAATAAATGAAAACTCAAATCTGCTTCAACCAATTTCTAATAATGCATCGTCAATACCGACAGATGAAAGTCAGTATCCATTAGCCCCGAATCTAGTTGGGATTTCAGGCTACATAAACACAACACCCGTAGCACTAAAAGAAGCTATGAAAAACAAGGTCGTGCTTTATGATTTTTGGACATACAGTTGCATTAACTGCCTGCGAACACTTCCATATCTAAAAGAATGGAATGAAAAATATGCAGATAAGGGCCTGCTCATAATTGGAATCCATTCGCCTGAATTTGAATTTGAAAAAAACATCAACAATGTCAACATGGCTGTACAAAAATATAAAATAACATATCCTGTCGTGTTAGATAATGATCACAGTACATGGAATGCCTTTGGTAATAGATACTGGCCGGCAGAATACCTGACAGACTATCTTGGGCACATACGACATGTGCATTTTGGAGAGGGAGATTACAACATAACAGAAACAGCAATACAACAATTATTAGAACAACGCTCACAAGCCCTTGGATTAAATGTCAATGTTAACATGCCACTAGTGAATCTTGCACCACATGAATTTTCAGACCAGCAAACACCAGAACTTTACTTTGGATATGATTTTGCAACGGGTCGAAGTTTCATTGGAAATCAGGAGGGATTCCAACCAGACAATACAGTAACGTATTCGCTTCCTTCCAGTTTGCGACAAGATCATTTCTACCTGGATGGTAACTGGCAAAATCTCCCAGACAGTATGAAATTATCATCTGACACTGGCAAGATAGTCCTGCCATATTATGCAAAGAATGTCTACATTGTAGCTGCAGGCCCTAATGTCGATGTACATGTACTGCTTGATGGAAATCCCGTTGTAGCAAGTGACGCAGGGCAAGACATACAAAATAGCACAGTTCGTGTCTCCGAGAACAGATTGTATAGTGTCATCGCGTCCCAGCAGGCAGGGGCGCACATTCTGACCCTGATAGCAAAACCTGGATTTCAAATATACACATTCACGTTTGGATGACCACATCAATAATCAATATTTCTAAATTCGGATTTTGAAATATCAATTATCAAAGATGGCAACCAAATTTGTAACTACAGTGACCTGTCACTGCAGTTACATACATACACAGAACATGAACGTTTAAAACATAGATTCAGATCATGGTACAGTCAAAAATCATGAACTTTGCAGCAAAATGGAACATCCAGAAAGAAAGCATATCACAAAAGGTGATGGATAAGGTAAAACCCGATGTACCGCTTAGGCCAAAAATTGACGAGGCGCAAAAGAGGCTGCAACTTCAAATAGCAAAACTTGACTCCATTTCACGAAAACTAAAGGAAAAAGACGATTATATTTTCAGAAAAGTGGTAGAGGCAGTACGAAATCATAACAAACCATATTCTAATGCATATGCCACAGAACTACACGAAATTAGAAAGATGAACAACATGGTAACAGGAGCAAAATTGGCCATGGAACAGATCCAGATTAGATTAAACACAATATCCGAACTTGGCGACGTGGTTGTCACGCTGAGTCCATGCATGTCCGTCATAAAGGGACTAGGAACCAGTCTGAGCGGACTCATGCCCGAAGCAAGCTCGTCAATGCAGGACCTGTCAAGTATACTAGGAGATATCATGGCGGGTTCTTCAGTTAACGCAGACAACCAATTTATTGTCGATACGACAAGTTCGGAGACAAGCCAAATTCTTGAAGAAGCTCAAGCTGTGCTGGAAGGACATGTCAGACAGACAATCCCCGACCTTCCGCCCAACTTGCCTTCTACAACAAAAACACAAGCCACTATTTAGAGCGCTTTTTGCTTATTTCTGCAAAGTGTTTCTTTATTCTCGATATTGTCGGGTAGCTGTATCCCAGTCTTCTGTAATTTGCTATCATGGTCTTCCAATTTTTCAATCTCCATTGGGCCTGCTCGGAGGTAACAGAATGAATCTCTTTTTTGATTATGCTTTTTCTGCCTACTTTTAGAACGCCTGCATCCTTTGCAGTCCATCTGCTTTTTGCAAAATAAAGACCAGCAAGTATTTCCTCCATCGGTATTTTATCAAAATATTCTTGAAGTTTCTTGGTTTGATTATCTGTCGGTTTTTTGTTTACCAAAAGCTTGAGCTCAAATTCTTCCATGCATGTTTTTACAAAATGCATCTATTTAATGTGAAGATCAATTCACATAGACAAGTTCAAGGAGAAATTTCAAAAATACACTTTAGATTTCTTGTTTTGGCTTACTCCAGAAGAATTCCTTTCTTAGGAACAAGTCGAGTCTGTCAAATCCTTCCATTGAGATCTCTTGGTTTTTGAACATCTGTGATATCAAAAATATCAATTTCTGCTGAAATTCAATGTCGTGTTGGTAATAGAGTTCTAGTTTGTCTACAAGTTCGGATAGTTTTTCAAGAAGCGGTCTTACCTCATCAGAGACGATCTTCTTTACTTCAGTACTTGTGGGCAGATTGCCCTCTTCCTGCCTTGTCATATCGATCATTATTGAGGTACTTGGATCTATTTAAAGCCAGAAAATCATCTTTTTTCATAATATTGCAGATTTTCACTCTATTTTGTGAGGTCATATTTCCAAAAATGGAAATGTGTAAGTCATAGATATTACGCCCTAGTTCATAATATAGGCAATAGGATAGTCTGTATGTGCTAGTTATACGAGAGGAAAAAAACGGATTCAGTGCATCTCATGGACATATGCAAAGTGGCAAATGCCGCAATAGTTCAGATGGACTAAGTAAAGAACAGCTTGATGAGATTAAAGAAAATGTTACAAAGGCGTTTTCACATTCGGAATGCGAAAACGATGAGAGAATCGCAAAAATAAAAGAGAGTATGATTAGCCAGACAATCACCTCAATAATGGAGGCAGAAAGACAAAACGACGAAAAAATATTGAAAATCCTGAGCTCTTCGCCTTATTACAAAGAAATGACCGCCAATACAACTGCCCCAAGATATCTACTTTGTCAGATGTCGCATGACCTGATCTCTCAACTGAAATAACGAATTTTTAAAACGCCTATTTTTTACAGATTTCGCAATCACATTCAAACATTCCGGCTTTTTCCATACATTCACCATGTTTATCGTCAGAGCATTTATGGCATGTAACCATGTATAGACTCGGTTATTTTCAGATAATAATGCTTTGTAATTATGAACAGACTAGAGATTGCACATCTCGTGCATTTTTTTCTGAAGGCGTACTTGCATTGCTTCAAGCCTTACACGTGTTTCTAGATCCATATGTTCATCATGCATTATGATTATTTGTTCTACAACATTTTGCAGTAAGGAGAACGGATCAGGGTCATATTTTTTGCATGTATTTGTAGCCACACCGGGATTTGTCATACTTTGCAGTTTTTGGATGGATTTTGCTTGTTTTCCTATCCTCAAATGGGCAAGAAGACTTTGGCCTACACGCTCATTTCTTGCCAACATGAACAATGACAGAAATCCTACTGAGAGTAGCAAGAATACATCCATTACAGGCAGCCTGCTTATTCCCAAATTTAACGGCAAGCATGTTGTAATGACAAAGGCCAATATTCCAGAATGGTATATGGGATATCTCTCGTTACGTGCATCGTAAAGAGGCGACAGTACGTTCATACCAGTTTTTACATAATTGGATGATTTAAGATTACTCTGCCATTTTTGGAAACACGGATCTACTGCGATAACAGCACCAACGCTTGGGTTTTGATACGATTAGATAAAATATCATGGCATTCGTCCGAGTTGTTAAATAGTAGACCTGAAATGTGCATGCTTGCCCAGTACGAGTAATTGTACAAAACAACTGTTATCTTGGGTAATGAGATGATTTTTAGATATGAGTTAAGGAAATCAACACCAGTACTTTGAGAATTGGCGGAAACTGCTCTTGACCCAACGTAAGAAGGATATTGATTCAAATTTTTGCTAACAATCTTCTAGTTTTAATTTAGAACTTAATTTATTATAAGAATCGATAAAGTTTTTGGCATACATATTGGCATGTCTTTCTGAGCCCTTGTGTATTCCAAGCTTTGAATGAATGTGATGGTAATACTCGTGTATGATAATAAACGGATTGCAAAAAACATCAGAGTTTAGCGCATAAATCTTCCTTTCTCTTGGTACATACACAGCATATGCTGTCCTTCGTTTTCCTTTGACGGTACCAACTGCTATTTTTGGAGTCTCTACTCGATAAAACCTACTTAGATTATCAAGAGCGTCTTCTGTGGCCCCGTTTAAGATCATACAGACTATCTTTGTCTTTGTTAGATCGTCAAGATCTGGCACGGGTAAGGTTATGTAAAATATGATATAAGTAGTTCAAAAATACTAGTTTTGCCAGGCATATCTCCCCATCTATTGCCTCAAAACCCCAGTCATTGAATATTTTAGGGCCCAAAAACGGTCTAAAAGGTCCTATTTTGACAAAGTCCTTTTTTGAAGTATCTACGCTCAATGGTTAAACCCCTGCTTATTTTCCATGTACCACGAGGAAGGTGATTTTTTCAAAAAGTGCCATTTTTTGGGGGGGTTTAACACTTGTGCGTACATATGCGAGCCAAGGGTCAAAACACCCCCATTACCAGGTAATAGTTTACACTTCTTCTCTGGTCATGAGTAAAAGTTCAACCCCCATTTTTTGACCGGGTTTTACAGAAAACATAGGATAGCAATACTGCATTTTGTCATCCAGAAAACCGCTATACTTTGTCAAGGATATTTTTTGGCAAGTTTGCATGCCAGACCCCACCCCCAAGTTGACAAAAAGTTAAGAAAGTTGTGATAAAAGATGACAAAATCAGGCAGAAAGGGTTTTGCCCGGGTTGCGCCATATAGACGGCAGTTTTTCAATTTGCTCTAAAATCTCTAAAGCAGTAGTGCTATCTCTGTGCTTTACTGCCGTTGCAAAACCAAAACCCAATTTTATGGCTTCCGGGGGTCAGATCCTTTACTTTGTCAAGATCTCGTCCTTCCTTTCTCATCCTCTCCCCCAGGGCACAAAATTTCCAGTTATCAGATAAAGACTGCTCGTTGCAGGTAAGTGGTTCTTGTAACCTTTGCCGCCAGTCACTTAGTTCTATTTTTTCTAAAATATTCTCAAGTTTCTGAGTATGAAAGACCCTCATGTTTTTCAGCATAATAGTTACATGGTGGTTACACTTGTCTTTTTGCACTAGAAAACACTATGTTGATTTGATGATTTCTGGAATCTTTTCCCTGGCCTGAACTATCTCTATTTCCACCGTCTCAATTGGCTCATCTACCACATTTCGTCTTATTGAGAACATCTTTGGTTTATCAAAATCTTTAGTGCAGTCGGGGCATGCATAAACCAGAACCCTGTATTCATTGGGAGCTTTTGGGTTTGAAAGGCGTGGGTAGTAAACTAATCTCCCCCCACAATCAACGCAATATCTATTTGCGCGCCTTGTTCTGGCCAATGCGGACCTCCTGCATATTGGATTATGCAGGGATCAGTATTAGATCCATGTAGTCTAACAGAATAAACTAAAGCGTGATCGTAATGCAATATTTCAGAATTCGAATTTAGAAATACAGTATTATAAGATGGTAATTCAACGCATTTTGATTTATCACTACCAAAAACAATATTTCAGAATTCGAATTTAGAAATATCATGCGCCGCCCGTCAGACTTGAACTGACGACCCGCTGATTAACAGTCAGCTGCTCTACCACGCTGAGCTAGGGCGGCAATAGACTTTGTTCGTAGAATAAGCCGATTTAATCCTTGCTGAGATTACTTTTCGATCCCGTCATGTTTTTCAAAAAGATAAATGCCGTCAAGAAAAACTCGAGAATCTTTATTTTTGACTTTGGTATTTTGTTGGAGGCTTGCACATGTTTGAGAGACATCAGTCAAGACAGGTCCAGTGATTAAGACATCATCTCCTTTTGGTGCAACCTTTGTAGCACCAAATATTTTTGATACGCGTGGTGCACGCTCACCTTGAAAATTCTCTACATGTATGCTACCGTCTTTTACTTTGACTGTAATAGGAAAGTGGGCATAAACTATCTTCATCTTAAAGGTATATCCAGTTTGTACTCCCTTGATAAGAGTTCGAACAAGCGACTCAGCCGTCTTAAAGATTGCATAATCACCCTTTCGTGTACCTTGAGATTTTAACACGATACTTTTGTCTTTTATTTGTATATCTATTGGAATTTTCTTAAAGTTTTTCCTTGTTTTCCCTAAAGGACCCTCAACACTGATGATTCTATGATGTTCAAAGACCTTTACTTTATCTGGGATCTCAATTGCCACTTCGTGTACTTCGACTTGTTTAGTAGACAAATCCTATCAATAGTCCTCCAATACCTTTTGTAATTGCATCATGGTGTGACATTACACCTTGATTTGTTGTAACAATTAGCATACCTCTTGAATATGATGGCAGATACTGTTGTTCCCACTTGGCGTATCCATCTTTGTCTACCTTAAATCTTGGAGTAATAGCACCACATTTTGTGATCTTTGCCAGTAATTCTATTTTGAATTTCCCTCCTCTTTTATCATCAACGTGCTCAAACTCTCCAATATAATTATGATTCTGTAGTGTTTTTAGTACTTCGGTTGCAAGTTTTGACGTAGGTAATACTACACAACCCCCTTTTCTTCTTGCTTCACTGTTGTATAATGTCACAAATAGGTTTGCTAAAATATTGGTTGTTGGCATTTTTTCACCTGAATTTGTTAAACCCCAATGAAACAGCTACTTCTCGAAAACATCGTCTACATAGTGTCAAGTCATATTTTTGAATAACAGCGTTATAGTCACCGCATCTTTTACACCATCTTGAGCCTTTTCCAAATTTGTGTTCCTTTCTTCCAGTTACCTTGTAATCCCGATTCTTGGCCATCCTATATCACTTGGACTCCAAATTCGCGCGCCATGAATTCCTTTGCATGTTCAGATGTTATTCTGTGATGAGTACCAATACTTGCCTTGTGTTTACTCCTAACTCTAATGCTAAATCCAGGTCTTGTCAGCGAGATCGAAATATTGAGCCCTACAATTCCAACATCAGGATCATATTTTACCCCTGGAATATCGATATGTTCGCGTATTCCAAAAGAAATGTTGCCAAATTCATCAAATGACGAGTTATTTAGCTGACTCCCTTTGGCAGTAACTAGTCTTTTTATTAATTCAAGTGCAGGTTGTTTTCTTACAGTCACTGCAACTCCTATTGGCTCTCCCTTGTGTACGCCCCAATCTCTTTGCGTAGCTTTTGCCGCTCTTGTATTTGGTTGCTGACCTGATATTTGCAGTAATGCACGTTTTGCTTTCTCTATTGGCTCACCTGATTTTCCTACACCCATATTCAATACTACTTTTGCAACTGTTATTTTTTTCATTGGAGATTCCATTTTTTGCGACATAACTATCACTGTACTTGTATTACCGGTTTGTCCTTTCCAACTGCCATGACCAAGTCAGATGGAATTTCAATTTGTCTATCATCAATATCAACTAGAGCTCTTTTCGGTAATACGAATGTTCCCTCTTTGATTTCTGCGATTTTACCCATTTTTCCTACGTTTACACCACTGGTTACTATAACGTGTGCGCCTTTTTCGAGTTTTATTACATCAAGAATCTTCGTTTCTGGGACTTGCACTAGACATGTATCACCCACGTTTACTTTTGTATCAGAGATCAAGTTTCGCCCATCATGGAAACCTAATTGCATTTTTTTATCCTTAATTGTAACTTTTTTTGTCACCTTTAGCAGTTTTTTTGTTTTTTCAGACACATTTATTGTAATTGGTTTTAAAACAGTCAAATCTTTCGGAACAAGACGATACACTTCTGGTACTCCTTGTAGTTCTACTACATCCATAAGCCCAACTCCATGATGAAGTGACTTGCGAATAATTCCATCCACTGTTATTTTTCCTCCATATATGACAGATTTAGCTTCCCTGAGAGAATCGGCGAGTTTTAACGTATCCCGCACAAATACAGCTGTAGGAATAGAAACATCTTTTTTGTGACCTCCTGGCTTTACGGTTACTGCAAATCTCTTATCCTTTCTTGTAATTCCCCAGAAAAGTGGGGCCATCTGTCTTTTTAGTTTCTTACTTCCAGATATGCTTACCATTATTTATCACTCTTTTTTGATTTTTGAGACTTCTGCTCTTTATCTGCCTTTGCAGTTTTTTTAACCTCTTTTGTTTCTTTTTGTTTTGGTGCTTGTTCTTTCTTTTCCTCATTTTTCTCTTTTTGTTGTTCTTTTGGTTTGAGGTCTTCTTTTGGTTTGTCGATTTCTTTTTGTTCCACCAGTTTTGGTTTCACAGTCTTTGGTTTTTTTCCTTCGAGCCTGTTTTGCCTCCATTTGTCCTCCAGATTCAGAGCAGTAATCATTACATTAGATGGATGAATGTAAATGTCAACGTTTCCTCCCTTAAGTTTTTCACGTTTTATTCCCTCTATTGCAACTCCGCGCTTTTCAGTGGATATATGAGTAACCTTGCCTTCAATTCCTTTAAATTCGCCTCTAAGAACTTTGACGCTGTCACCTTCTATTACTCTAGCACTGCTATGATGATATTTTTCTTGTAGTTCATTAGAAAGTGGAGCTGCCAGTTGTTTGCTAACAAGATGTATCGGAGCTGCATATAACATTCTATGACGCATGGTAGCTGGATTCATCTTATACCACCATCGATGCCAGATTTGCTATCCTTGGCCATTTTTCTGATGCCTCCACTGCAACTGGTCCTTTGATTTCTGTTCCTTTGATCTCGCCTTCAGGTGTAACAAGTACAGCTGCATTATCTTCGAATGTAACTCTAACTCCGCTCAATCTATGAACGGCATATTTTTGCCTTATTATCACTGCCCCAAATATCTGTCCTCGGAGTTCACCTGGACCTTTCTTAACTACAACATTTACAAAATCTCCCACTGCCGCTGATGGATATCTAGCTACCCTAGTCTTTGTCTTTTGCACCATCACTATCTCCAAAATCTTCGCACCGGTATTATCTGCACACACTACTTGTGCACCAAGAGGAAGGGCACGTGTAATATATGGTCTAAATTCCTGTACACCTTTTGCAGAAACCGCACGACTCTTGGTTGCAGCCATTATGATACAATCTCCACTATTACAAACGATACGCTTTTTGATATCGGTCTACATTCTGCAGTCAAAACAATGTCACCCTCTTTGACATCAATACAAAGGGGTCTATGAGCATGAATCTTACTTTGGCTACGTGCATATCTTTTGTATTTTGGTACAAATTTTGGAGCCTCTTGTTGCACTACAGCCATTTTAGGAGCCTTCGCACTTACTACCTTACCTTGAATGAGTTTGCCCCGTATA
Source organism: Nitrososphaerota archaeon (assembly GCA_027315065.1). Classification (GTDB taxonomy): domain Archaea; phylum Thermoproteota; class Nitrososphaeria; order Nitrososphaerales; family Nitrosopumilaceae; genus Nitrosotalea. The sequence goes on from DAHUYT010000031.1 coordinate 18,590, forward strand.
CTTAAAGTGCCATGAAATGGACAATCTTCATCCTTACATTCGGATTTTGGAGCCGTAACTTGCAGTCCAATATTCCTAGTCAAGATTTTACTCCCACTCGCTCATATGATCTCTTGACTAATTTAGTTCCCTCTATTTCAGTGTCATCATTGTTAAAACTAAACTTCCAGCGCGCAGTTTCTTTTGGAATTTTTTTGTTACCTTTTAGAGTGTTTAATGTGAACATGAATTTGGTCTCATCTATAACTTTCCCGGCAAGACCAATTAATTGTTTATTAGCAGATTCTACAATCTGTGCCTGCAATCCAATTAGCTCATGTGATGCAATATTTTCTTTTGTTATCATTTCCTTTTCAGCTCGTTTAATCTAGTCAATACTCGTGCAATATCTCTTCTTAGAGGTTTTACTTTACCACTATCTTTTCTTAGCGTCCCTTTAGATGATTCAATCCTAAGCTTTGTCAATTCGGAGCGTAATTGATCCAGTCTGTCTTTAAGATCGGTTTCGTTAAACTCACGTACAGTCTTCATCTTCAGCCTAGTCATTATTTGAGCTCCTCCTCGACTTCATCATATGTTTCAACCTTCTCAATGAGTTTCTCTTCAAGTTCTATTTCTTC
>DAHUYT010000032.1 GCA_027315065.1 Nitrososphaerota archaeon
TGTGGTGTTGTTTGGCGCTCTTGCCACATATTCTAAAATGTTTTGTTTGCTTTTGTAGTTTTAGTATATTGGTTTTTTGTCTGGGCATTTCATAATTCTGAAACGCTTTTGTGGTCTTGCCATGAAAATTACACTTCAGATGAAAAAGCCATTTGTTCCACTAGGCATTGACTCCATTCTGCCTTGAATCTAGTTGATGCTATGGGATCGTATGGTATTGGCGTCCGGCGGCTCCAAATGCTATAGCAAGAGCAACCACGCCTCCCACAATAGCGAATCCATACAGTTGTGCTGTACCTAGTGGAGGTCCGCACGCAATGTATGCGTAAGCGTGCTCTCCACATGATGATGGTTGTTGTGCAAAGGCCAGGTTAGTACCTGCCATGGCAACTATACCTAAAGTCATAAACGACTCCAGCCAATTTTGCTGTACATAGGTTAACCATATTATATATAGGAAATCGTAATATTTACGGTTTGGTCAGACCTATGAAATTGTCTGATTAACGGGAATCAGGCAACAACACCTGGAAAGTGTTTAAGATGTGAAGTGTAATTTTGCTCATTAATTAGTATTGAATCATAGTAAGACAATTCATTCATACAAGTTCAATTAACGGCAAAATTCTGCCTAGACTATTGATTATCAGTTCTGAGAATCACAGCCTACTTTTTTAGAACATCTTCTGATCTTATGATTGAGTGTGTAATAATTTGGTTCAGGTTGAGCTTACCAACGAAGAGATGGAAACGATCATCTCCATTCTTGATTTCTGTCATAGTTCTTGTCCAATAGGTGACATAAATCAGGAATTAAAAATTGATCACCGTGTCATACAGAGAATAATAACAAAATTGTCGGATTCAATACAATAAGTTTCTAGTATGACTTAAGGTCGTGCCTATAATCCATACCATAAAACCAAATGTAAGGACGCCTAGATGATATTTGATGAGTCTGTACAACCTGAGGCAATTTAAGGCGCATAAACCAAAGTAATGATATTATGCAAAGGCCACTTGACATTACTGCAATTGGAATATTTTTTCTTGTTTTCTTTGTTTTCTCTGTAATTTATCCCGTGTTTGCCTCGCCCGTTTTAGAAAAGTATGACATATTACCACAATTGTTGAAGACTCCAGTACCTATCATCATGGATTCCATTGTAGGCGCCGGATATGAGGGGCCGTCATATATTGCATATCAGATATTTTATTCAAAATACCCATCCGATCCTAAAACAGAGCGTTTCATTGATGCTGCCATATTAGGTATCGGCGTGGCCGGCTTGACTGGTGCAATTGGTATCCTTAGAGGAAAAAAATGGGGTAGGATAATTGCTACCAGTATAGTGATGCTAGAACTTTTTCTTAGCGTTGCCCTTTTCACCTTGCAAACCTTCATACTTTTACCTACGGCTGCATATTCAATCCTAATTCTATTCTGGCTCTCAAGACGTAAAGTAAAACACTACTTTAGGTAAAAGATCACCTAATGGTAGATTCTAAATGCTCATTTCTAATGCCGGTAGAGGAATCGATTATCCCAATTATTTTTGATTGGTCTTAACTTTGATACTAAATAGCATTGTGTGGATAATAAACTAAAACGGAAATCAACATTACAAATCCTAAAAAACGACGAACCTGAAATTACACCACGATAGTGACTGGATCTAATAGAACCTGTGCCAACACAATCAATTATGGTGTAGCCACAATGAGTCAATGAATTTAGTTCACATGAGAAAACCTTCTTAACTGCCATATGATGACACATTAGTCTAGCATGAATCTTTTTGGAAAAAAATTCAAGTGTGATCAATGTAACTCGAGTTTTTCAAAGTATGAAGATCTGATAAACCATGCCCGCCACGATCATAACAGTACTATAGTAAAGTGTACCGAATGTGGAATGGAGTTTGTTCATGAGGCAGACAGGCTTCATCATTCTAGAGAGGAACATCAGAAAAAGATGGCGCAACGTAGCCATAAGACAGAACACAAGCACGAAGACAAGTCGCCATCACCTCAGGATGAAGTAGATAAACATACAAGAAACTTTAGCGATAATTTTTGACTGCGGGGTTTAGGATACACGCCAATATGTCACAGGATGTATTTTCATGTAATCGACCTGTACTACCAGTACCTTTTTTTGTAAGCTTGTTCATATGATATACAAGACAAGAGAGTAGACCGCATCTGATGGGCCTGAACCCGTCATGGCGGAAATTTATTCTCCTAAAATTATATCTGGCACATGGCAGAGTCTTAAGGTATCATATTTGTGCCTTGATGCTAATTTGCAAAATCCCAAAGCGAACGTTGTTTTGTATCCTTCCACGTTACATACGGCAATCCCATCAAGACCCGCAGCTTGTTGGTAGTAACGGGGCAAATCCCTCAAAGTGATTGTTTGCCATCGCAAATGCAACTGATATTTCGTTTTTGATGACGCCAAGCCTGTCTGCCCATTTTTGCAAAAGTTCGGTCCTGTCCATGTGGATCTTCCCGAATTCATTTTCTGGTATGCTCCTGTCTCCAATCAATCTGAGATAGCCAAAGTCTGTAGTAACGGGGGCCGGATTTTCTACGCCCTGTACTTCATTCCAAACAAGACAAAGATTTCTCTCTGACAGAAACTGGTATGATTCTTCACTAAACCAAGAAGGATGCCTTCCTTCGACTGCATACCGGTACATTGATGGCATATGGTTTATCATCTTCTCAAGAGGCGTTCTAGATTCTGTAAATGACAATGAAGGAGGCAGCTGTATGACAAGAATTGTCATTTTGGATTCTAGCGGTCTTATGGAATTGAGAAATTGGTCCAAGTATGGGCCAGGCTTGAGTCTACCTTCATGCGTTATTGCACTTGGAATCTTGGCGGTGAATTTGAAATTTTGGGGCGTACAATCAAACCATTTCTGGGTAGTTGACTGGGACGGAATTTTATAGAATGTAGAATTTACTTCGGTGACATCAAATACAGTTGAATAGTGTCTTAGATGGTCAGCACCTTCCATATTTTTTGGATAAAATGGTCCTATCCAGCCCTTGATATCTCCATCCGGTACAGCCAATTTTTAGATTCATGGATAATTCTATTGTCACAGATATTTTTTAATGCATCCGGCAGATATTGATTAAAACGCGGGTCTAAACTGTACATCAAAGCCAGGACAGTAGGCTGCAAATTCCTTTATCGTTATTATTTTGCATATCTTATTCTGTAATTCAGAGTGTTCGGCAAATTTTTTTCTACAGATGGGACATCGCTTAGAAATGATCAATAAATGAATTGATAATGCGATTTATTAAAATGTGTAGGTGCGTCTATCTGGTCACACGGGATGTCAGTACTGGAAAGATGGGGTAAACATCACAGTTCAACGATCAATGCTGTTCAAGTGATTTCATATCTATGACAAATCTATATCGGACGTCACTATCTAGTACCCGCTTGTAAGCATCATTGACTTTCTGAATGGGGACAACCTCTATCTCACTTGCTATGTTGTTTTTGCTACAAAAATCAAGCATCTCCTGGGTCTCTTTGATTCCTCCTATGAGAGAGCCTGCAATACTGCGGCGCCCAGCAACCAGGGAAAAGGAACCAACAGGGATTTTATTCTCTGGAATTCCGACTACAACCATTGTACCATCAAGTGCAAGCAGATCCAAGTATTGGTTCCAGTCAATCTCGGCTGAAACAGTGTTAATTATCAGGTCAAAATATCCAGTAAGTTTCTCAAAGGTTTTGAGATCAGATGTAGCATAGAAATAATCGGCACCCAATTTTTTGCCGTCCTCTTGTTTTTTAAGCGAATGGCTAAGCACAGTAACTTCAGCTCCTAGTGCATGCGCAATTTTTACTCCCATGTGACCTATGCCTCCAAGGCCAATGATGGCAACTTTTTTTCCAGGTCCTGCTTTCCAATGCATCAGCGGGGAATAAAGTGTGATACCTGCACACAAAAGCGGCGCTGTCTTGTCTAGAGGGAGATTATCAGGAATTGAGAGTACATAGTTTTCATCTACCACTATTTTGTTAGAGTATCCTCCCTGGGTGGGAGTGCCGTCTCTTTCAGTTCCATTGTAAGTTGTAGTCATTCCCTCAGTACAATACTGCTCAAGGTTTTTACGACAAGGTTCACATTTGCGGCAAGAGTTAATAAAACACCCAACACCAACCCTGTCACCTACCTTATATCGAGTTACTCTGGGTCCAACTTGCAAGACAATACCTGTGATCTCATGTCCTGGAACCATTGGAAATTTTGATTCTCCCCACTCATCGCCTACTTGATGTATGTCCGTGTGGCAGATCCCACAGTATCTAATATCGATCACTATGTCATAATCGCAAGGCTCGTGCCTCTCAAAAGAGTATGGACCAAGAGGTGATTTTGCTTGTTGTGCTGCATATCCGTGAACTTGAATCGTCATTTTTTCTCCGTATGGATATGTCGAAAGCTTCAACAGTATTTAATTATTGGCGGTTCTACCATGAATCTGCTCAAAACTATGCTCTCTGACAAAATTTCATCTATGATCAGTTTTTTGTATGATGTTCCAAATTTTGTCAAAGGTTTTCTTTTTTAAATTTAACATTGTAGGTAATTGTAAGCGTTACACACGCAATCAGGCAGTACCCACCATGAAAAAACTCCAATGCAAGTCTATGAGACGTACTGGCTTGATTGCAGGAACGAAGTACACGGCACCTGATCTACTGGTACGCAAAAGCTGTGTCCAAAATACAGCAGCACGCCAAGCACCAGTGCAATGCTTGCAGCCATGGAGACATACCACCATCTGAATTTCATAAGATACAAAGTGTCAAGGTTGACTATAAAACCAGCATAATTTTCTCTTTTTTTCTGGAAACTATTTCATGGAATGACTCAGCCATGTAGTTCGATCTACCACGAATTAAAACATCGTTTACAAAAATATATTAATTTTTTAAGTCTAATATTTATTAATCTATTGTATAATTTCAGGAGAAAATAAACCTCGTTAACCGTGAAGCAACTCTATTACGTGAAATTCATTGTACGAGTCTGAGAAATTTTTGGTTCTTCTTCAGGCTTGCAAAATCTTCCTCCTGTGCTGCCATTGTTTTGCATCTCTGGTCTATCATTATCGCCTTCTCAAGTGAAGCAAGTGCTTCCATGTCTATACCTTTTAGCGAACAGATGCGCGCCTTGTTGTATGACAGTTCAGCGCTGTCAGGATCTGAGGCCAGAGCCCTGTTGTAAAACTCAAGTGCCTTATCCTTTCTTCCAAGTCTTGAGAGGGTATGAGCCTTAAAAGAGATGGCACTTACATACAACGGCTCTATCGTGAGCGTCATATCAAACGACTTGAGAGCCTCCATGTATCTGCCCTGTTTGTAAAGTGATATTCCTCTGTTGCACGATAGGTTTGCATTTTCAGTATGTGTTTTCGAGGCTTTATCATAGCACTCAAGTGCCTCTGCGTGTCTGCCCAAATTATCAAGCACGACTCCTTTGTTGTTCAATGCAGCGATCTTGTCAGGATTTCTCTTGAGTATCTGATCATAAAACTCAAGTGATCTATGCGGCACGCCATTAAAGTAATGAAAGTTTCCGACTGTAAGCATATACTCGTCGCTTTCTGTCCAGTTTTTGTCTTGCAGTGATTGTTTTAGCCTAGCATTTTCCTCAATGATGGCGGCAATCTCTTTTCTTACATCATCCCACAACTTGATGGGTTTCTCTGCCTTGAGTACGAGCGTTCCGCCAGCCTTTGTTAAACTTATCATTGCATAACTTTGATTCTCTTCAAGTTTGGCCCGCAACGATTTGTCGTCCTGTAATGAATGCACTTCGTGCGTTTTCACCTCTTCTGGCTCTACTCTTTCTTGTAGTATCTTTTCATTTTTCCGAGCGTCTTTCTGACTAGATTCTATTTCACTGCTTGTCTTTTTGTCTGATCTTGATTTCTTCCAGAATCCAAACTGCAAATTGATTATTCTTATGACACCCTTTCTAATAATATGATCCAAGTTCTTGTTATATAAGAGAACAAACGGCGTCAGTACAGGAAGACCTTTGCCTTGTACACTGAAATCTTCCTGATATTCCAGAACAGAATGAATCTTGCTATATGCGTACATCCAAAGTTAGGTTTTATGTTCCACGGTGTATAACATAGAACCATCTTGGCCGTATCAAAGATAGTGGTTTTTATTGGATTTATGTTAATGTCGCATTATCTCCTTCTAACATCATATGGTCTTCCGGAGGTCAAAGTAAATACCACAAAAGCAGTCTACAATTATGGTCAGGTCCTGTCTCTTGCAATAAAAGTAGCAGAACTGACGACTGACAAAGCGTTTGTAACAATTGGAGGTCCTGAAAATTTTCAACCCATAGTGCTTCCTGCTATAATAACTCATCACTATGAAAATCTTACAGCACCATCTGCATTCTACAAGACAGTGTTTCCACCCGGTAAGTATTATGTACACCTTGAGTATGCTGGCAGTAACGCAACTGCATTGTTTGAGCTAAAGGACTCGCCAAATATTGCAATCCCTCCGCAGTACAAATATGATGCATATGCTTGGTTAACTGGAGAGGTTCCAAAAAAATACTTTGCAACTGATATGATAAAACTTGTCCATTCTGGAGTCATAGAGGTAAAAAACTTTGAACCGTCATCCTCGGTAGTAATTCCAGTATGGTTCAAACACATGACTAGTTGGTGGATAAATGGTACTGTATCAGACAATGATTACGGGCACGCACTGCAATACCTGATAAAAGAAAATGTGGTAAGGCCATGATATAGCTTTTTTGAAAAGAATGAGGGTAGTAAGAAGTATCAAAGATACTCAAGCACAATTACGCTGAATTTGCGACAATTTTATTTGAGAATCTACTTCACATCAGTTTTTACCAGTGTACCTAAAAGGTCTATTACTTCTCTGTGATTGTGCAGGTTAAATCTAGAGTATGATGGTATCATGCCTACTCTTATCGAATATGCAGTAGGCGGAAGAATCTTGAACATGTCTTCGTCAGTCCAGTCATCGCCTATTGATAGCATAAAATCAAAATTCTTTTTTGATATAAAGTGAGATGCGGCTGTGCCCTTGTTGATGCCTGAGTTTCTGACCTCGATTACTTTGTTGCCTTGCAAGACCTGCACATCTGCTGAGGCAGTAAAACTCACTAGGTCGTCAAGTAATTCCTTTGCTCGCACAGAGGAAAGTTCCGGATCAGCTACTCTATAGTGCCACACTACTGAAAATTCTTTTTCTTCAATAAATGAACCTGGAAGCCTATCTTGATACATCTTTAATATTGGGAGTATCTTTGGCTTCCAGTCTGTATTGAGGGGTCTTGCAAGCTGCCATTCTTTGTTATTTTCTTTGATGAATACGCCATGCTCTGCCACCATGCATAGATCAAGCCCATCAAATATTTTCTGTAGATCTTCTTTGCGTCTACCGCTGATAATCACTATCTCATTTTTTGGATCTTCTGTAAGTGACCTGAGAATTTTTAGTATGTTCTCATTAGGCTCGCCAGATATTCGTGGATCTGTTGTAAATGGAGTAAGAGTGCCATCATAGTCCAAAAAGAGAAGCCTTTGTGAGCTATTGTTATAGCACTCCAGGAGATCTTTTTTGTGCGGGCCAAGTAACTTTAGATCAAATGTCTTTTGCTCCTCTTTAGTTAGAAGCAGCTCGGTGGTAAAATCATCGCCCCACCGAAATACATCATATGTGCGCAATCTATCCTGCATGATCTGGTTGCGCCTTGTAATCTCTTCATGAGGCATCTCAAGCGCCTTTTTTATTGCGTCTGAAATCTCGACTATGCTATTTGGGTTTACGATGATTGCCTCACCGAGCTCTTTTGATGCACCTGCCATCTCGCTTAGTATCAGCACGCCATCATTGTTTGTCTTGCTTGCAACGTATTCCTTTGCTATCAGATTCATTCCGTCTCTTAGCGGTGTAACCAAAGCCACGTCACTAATCTTATACATTGCTGCAAGAGAAGCGAAATTCATGAACCTATACTGGTACGATATTGGAGACCACTCTATACTGCCAAACTTGCCGTTGATTCTACCTACAAGCTCATCTACCTCTTTTTTCATGTGCTGGTAATGCTCAACTTCCGTGCGCGAGGGCGCTACAGCTAAAATGAGAACTACTTTGTAGTGCCACTGGGGATTTTGCTCAAGAAACACCTCGAAACCTTCTAACCTATTTGTAATGCCCTTTACGTAATCTAGCCTGTCTATTGAGAATATTATCTTCTGACCACTACTCTTGAGTGTATCAAGTTTATCAATCTCAGATTTGACTCCTAAGCTAGAATTGTTAAAACGATCATAGTCAATTCCCATTGGAAATGTATCTACTTTTACCAGACGGTCATTTGTAATAACTTGCCCCATGTTGTGGTCGTGACCTAGAATGCGGAGTATGCATCTAAGAAAGTACTGCGTGTAATCATACGTATGAAACCCTATCAGGTCTGACCCAAGCAGACCTTCTAATATTTCCGCGCCCCACTTTCTTGGAAGAAGCCTGAAGACCTCATAGGATGGAAATGGTATGTGAAGAAAGAAGCCTATGCGAAGATCCGATATTTTTTCCCTTAAAAGCTTGGGTAAAAGCATAAGGTGATAGTCATGAATCCATACTAGATCTCCTGGTTTTATCATCTCCACAATATTTTTGCAGAAAATTTCATTTGTTCGCATGTAGCTTTCCCAATAATCATTATTGTATGTGACGTGAGAGGTAAAATAATTGAAAAGCGGATAAATGGTCTTGTTGCAAAAGCCATTGTAAAACTTTTGGATTACCTTCTCGTCGAGAAACACAGGAAAACTTTTGAATTCATTGAGTATTTTTGATTTTAATTTTTCCTTTATTTTGTTTTGAACAGATAAACCAGGCCATCCAACCCATAGATAATCGGAGACTTTCTGTGAATGTAAGTACGTCCGTAGACCGGTAGCGAGGCCTCCTGCACTATCTTGAAATTTTAGGTCATCTTTTTCTTGAATTATCGTAATTGGCAACCTGTTTGATACTATGACTATCCTCATCTCTCTTCATCGTTGTTCATGTGATATAATACTTGTTTTGCTCTTTATTTTGTAAATTAAATTTCATGGAATATGATTTGGGATTTCAACTGTCAAAGACAGAATCTAAGATTTCAACCTGTGTCGCACTATCGTAAAGTTTCCTGACAGGATCATACTATTTGTCAATATGAATTCTTTTGTTTTCTCGTCATTTAGGATTGTTGTAAACCTAGGCGTGATTTGAATTACTATTCCTGCATACTTTTCTTGAGCACTTGTTGCTTCTATGTAGTCTCCCTCACCAAAGGGCAACTGTCCTACAACTGAAGCATCCTTTAATATCCTGACGAATCCCTGAATTATCGCATTGTTTGGAATGATGTATGTCTTGCCTTCATCAGTTTGAACTTTGGTGTAAAGCATGCTTATCTCCTCTATTCTGCCACGTATGTTGTCGCCAGTAATAAAAATGGACTCGCCAATCTTTACAGGATGAGTTGTAAGCATAAGTCCGCCAGATAAAATATTTCCCATTATAGTTGAAACCCCAATGCCAATAATTACTGAGACGACACCGCCTGCAATGAGAATGTCTTGTGGATTAATGTTGGACTGGTAAAGTAAAGAAAGTGCGGTAACTAGAGAGACGAGTATAATTATGAAAAAGGATGTACTAGCTAAAAATTGTCGGTTTGTTCTATTTGAAAATCTTTTAGTCAAGCGTCTTGTTGCAGTAATTACTGCAAATGCTATTGATACGGTAACAACGCTGTCTACTATTTGTATGTGATAGTGTTTTACTCCAAATAGATTGGGACCAAATACGCTAAACAAATAGAGGAATATCCATGCGCCTGCCACCACTAGGATAGTCTTTATTGATAAACTGACAAACTCTTTTCGTAAACTCAAATGTGGCTCTAGAGTGGAATTATTTGTTTTTCTGACAGAGCCGGTATCTTCTTGTGAAACCATGTTATCTTACTGGGCTGATCATATTTAGTAATTATTAATGGATTGTCTTGCTCCATTCGAATTTACATGAAGTGGGGATCTGCATGGCTAAGTTCTGACATTTTCAAAAGCCAAACCTTGACACACTCTACTTTATCGATACAAGGATCATATCAACAATTGCATAGAACGCCAATCCTGCTATCATGATAAATGGTATGTCCATCATTGTCTAGTTTGAACGATCTTCTCAGGTTTTTCCTTTGCCATTCTTGTGCTTGGTTTGTGGTGTGTTTCCGTAATTTCACATATGTTGTATGGTTTCATCACTTAAAAAATATTTTTGAATGACAGATAAAATAGTCATAAATTAGAATTCAAATATTCAAGTCATGATTGTCTGATCATATGGTAATGACGCATATCTTTTTACTCTCTTGTTTACGTTTGCCAAAATCAACAACAAGAATGAGCTTGAATCACAGAGACAGAGTTTGAACTATGATTGGTGACATAAATGTCCTCATTTGCAGAGTCAAATGCTACTCCAAAAGCACTGGAACTAAAAGGAATTGTGGCAACAACTGTGTTGGTAGTACCATTTATGACAGAGACAGAATTGAACGGATAATTAGTGACATAAATGTCCCCATTTGCAGAGTCAAATGCTACTCCAAAAGCACTGGAACCAAAAGGAATCGTGGTAACGACCGTATTGGTAATGCCATTTATTACTAATACAGAGTGGGAGTTCAGCGTGGTGACATAAATGTCCCCATTTGCAGAGTCAAATGCTACGCCGCTAGGATAAAGAGAACCAAAAGGAATTGTGGCAACAACTGTGTTGGTAGTACCATTTATGACAGAGACAGAATTGAACGGATAATTAGTGACATAAATGTCCCCATTTGCAGAGTCAAATGCTACACCGCTAGGATAAGAGAAAGAACCAAGATGTATCGTGGCAACAACTGTGTTGGTAGTACCATTTATGACAGAGACAGAATTGGAACTATGATTGGTGACATAAATGTCCCCATTTGCAGAGTCAAATGCTACGTCAATAGGACCAGAGCCGACAGGCACTGCGGTAACAACTGCAGCTAGGGCATTTTCAGGAAGGATATGAATAAGTGATGGTATGACCAATATCAAAAAAAAGATAGTTGCTTTTCTAGTCTTTAGTTTAGTTATTGAATTTAGAACCATATCATTCTCACCAAGATATACTGTAATTTCATTTATAAAGTATAAAAAATAATCTAGTACTGAAAATGAGTATTTTGCCGTGAGAAAATCTGATAGCATGATCAATCTTCGTTAGTTGCACAGTGTATCATGATTGAAGATTACGTGGTATCATGATGCAAATTCAGAGATAAAACTACTTTACTACCAAGACAGGACATGAGGAATATGTTACCACGCCAGAGGCAACGCTACCAAGCAGTATCTTCTTAAATCCTGTTTTCCCAGTGGTGCCAACAATGATTAGATCTATTCTTTGTTTCTCTGCATACTCTACTATCACTTGAGCAGGAGGCCTTACCTCGTCTAGAATCTCTGTCTTCAAAGAGATGTTATTTTCCTGTGTCTTTTTTCTAATGATATCAAACCATTTCTCTGCATCCTCTGTATCCTTTTTGATAATCTCGTCATATGGAAAGATCACTAGATCATATACACCAGTGGGGATACGTATCACATACAATGCAGTCAGTGTGGCTCCATACTTTTTTGCTTCATTTATGGCATAGTCTGCTGCTTTCATGGAAAGATCAGAACCATCTATGGCAACTAGAATTTTAGAAAACCTTCTTTCATCTTGCATGATTGGAAAATTGAATTCATAGGATTAAAAATGTACTGTGAAACCCATGGTTGAGAATCAGATTAGACAAGTGTCACAAATACATCTTAATTCAATAAAATAGTAGTGCATAGGATAAGCAGGGAAGGCCAGAAAACCTATAAAACTCTAACCTAAATTCTTTCATTGGCTCTGTTTCTTAGTTGGGATAAAAATATTTGAAAAATATAAGATATTAAACAAAGTTTGACTGACATTTAAAATTTTGAACATTTGTAAGATCAAATGAGAGTTTTGTATACCTCGTTAGATGAATTGATCTCTATTCTTTGACCATTCTTATCATACATGTATAGTTTGTCTGCTTTCTCTCCCTCAGTTTTTTTATGCGAACCGTCACAGAAAGGCTGGTTCTTACTCAAGCCACACATACAGATCCATTTTGATTCATTTCCTACCTTGATCCCCAACGGGCCTGTCACATCTTTCCTAACTAGTCTTACCATGACACCCACTGATAACATGACCTAATAAATATGAAATTCATTATAGGTACATTATCTTATACGTGAAGTTTGATTAGCCATATATATTACGTAACACATGCCAATACCATTCTAGACCTTGGAAATCTACTAAAGACTCTTAAATGAATTTACTATGTTATATGTAATGCAGAAAATAAAAAAGATACTTGTTGCTCTAGATGGCTCATCCCAGTCTTTCAAATCGCTTCAAGAAGCAATCTATCTTGCAAGACAATGCGGCGCAACCATCACGGGATTATGTGTATTACCACTTTATACCATAGGCCTCGGAAGGTTCACGACATCTCTTAGAAATCAAAGCATAAAGGAGGCCAAAAAATTCATGGTACAAGCAAAAAACATCTCTGCACAGAACGGAATTGTATTTAACGAAAGGATTGTTGTAAGCGATCATACCTCCAAGATTTCAGAGTATGCAAGTGACAAAAAGTTTGATCTGATAGTAATGGGATCTCGAGGCATGAGTCCAGTCAAAGAGTTGTTTCTTGGTAGTGTTGCAAACTATACTGTTCACAAGTCTAAGATACCAGTTCTAGTGGTAAAATAGACAACACATTGATTAACAACATCTAGATCATTTACTGTTCACGCATAATTTGATAATCAAACAGTTAGTAGGCGTTTTTTGTATAAAATCACATCTGTAATTGACCAAATCATATAAGTTGCCAGTAATTTCCACATGTGGCAATTAAATTTCTAGTTTTTAAGCATGCAAGTCGTAAAGGAAGCAATGGATGAGTATTTTGCCACCGACATTATGAAAGACCAGGTAGTTACAGTAGATTCATCAGCGACTGCCATGGACGCTGCCAAGAAAATGACTCAAGAGAATATTGGATGTGTGGTAGTAATGGAAGGAGATGGTCCAGTAGGAATACTGACAGAAAGGGATTTTGTAAGAAAAATAGTAGCCAATAAAATGTCATTATCAACTCCTGTAAAAGATATCATGTCTGCACCTTTGATCTCCATAGATCCAGATTCTACAATTTGGGAGTTGGCAGAACTCATGAAAATTAAAAAAATCCACAAAGTACCAGTGATACGTGAAAACAAGCTAATTGGAATTGTCACAACAGCTGACATTACCCGACTCTGCAGCATAGGTTCCGATTCTGGAATAAGACAAATCTGTCAACAGATCTTGTCGCGGTTACATCAATCTTGACAATTTGGAAACCTATAGATTAAATGGGCATCTCATTTTTTATCGCCATTTAGATATTCAATGAGGTCTTTTAAACATAGACTGGTCATACCATACTCTAGGGGTCACAACGTAGTATGAAAGTAAAATATCAGGAGATTGCGTCATATATCTTAATTATGAAAATCAACATGAAGATTATTAAGAACAGATTACATTCATAATGTAAATGCAGAAAATAAAGAGAATACTAGTTCCAATGGATGGTTCCAAATACTCATTCAAAGCTTTAGACATGGCAATAACGCTGGCAAAACAATTCGGTGCATCCATAGTTGGCCTTTGTGCAATACCATTAGAGCCGCCAATGTTTATACCTGGTATGACTAGCCATTTCAAAGGAAAAATAACTGATGGAGCAAAAAAATTTCTAGAAGAAGCCAAGAAAATCTCAGAGCAAAATCAAGTAGAATTCAAGTATTACATAGCTTATGAAAGCCCAACTGGATATGTGGCAGAATTTGCAAATAACAGAGAATTTGATTTGATAGTTGTGGGTTCGCACGGACATGGGACAGTTAGAGAGTTGTTATTGGGCAGTGTAGCTCATTCGACAATACACAGGGCAAATATTCCAGTACTTGTGGTAAAGTAGATATCTGAGAAAATCATCGAAAATAGGAAAAATGGTATCATCTCTGATAACTGATCTATGTAACATGTACTAGTATGGCACGAATGCAAAACAAAATCCCAAGTATGCTTAGCCATGCATTTTGAAAGTCAGTGTACTAGCATTACTGCACAAGGTGCCAACTCTGAAACCTTTCTGCTGACACTGCCCAAAACCTTTAACTTTTTCAAACCATGCAATCCCTGGCTACCTATTACTATTAGGTCAATTTTTTTTCCATTGACATATTTTAGAATCATTTCCACCGGTCTTCCTGAAAGAATGTCATAGATTGCATCAACACCTTCTGATTTACATATTGCTACCTCTGCCAACACCTCTCTGCGGGCCTGTGTCCTTACACCTGCCATGAATTCTGCCACCGATTCTTCAAGTCTTTTGTCCTTCTTCAACAACCCAAGAAACATACCCGGTGGAAAATCTACAGGATCCACTACTATGATCACATGAATCTTGGAACCTAATTTTTTTGCTATTTTTATCGCATGAGTAAGTGCTTTTCTTGCAAATCTTGATCCATCAGTTGGAACCAGTATCCTCTCAAATTTTATCTCCTTTGTCATCAATGCTTTGTGCTTGTCGAGATACTTAAAATATATTCTTAAATTTCAATATTGATATTCAAGAAAAACATGATTCTCTTCTACCACAAATGAAACTGATAAAATGACTAGCGTTATTTGGTAGTTATGATCTGTTGGAAAGAACTTTACCGCATTCGCTGCATTCGATTAGGTTTTGTTTTCTCTGGATATTCTCAGAACCACACCTTATGCAAATTAGTATGTATTTCCTTGAGTTTTTTACCCCAAGAAAATTCAAAAGCTCAATCCTGTGACTTGATGCCATTTTATGATCAATGTACGATATAATTAAAGTATGATTTAACTACTCGGTATGCATTGAACTGCACTGCAAATACTTTATTCAGATTCAGGTAAAATGGTTTTGTTCTATTTTTGTATCATTATCAAAGTTGATAATATTGTTTTTGATTTAAATTATATCTTGCATACTGCATGACATGCCACAAAGCATAGGGACACAATACGACAATTTTCTAGATCAACTTGTAGACAAGCTAGGAAAGGTTAGTCTCAAACTTGCGACTGATGTGATGTATTACGAAAGAAATTTTACTGATGTTGAACCCAAGGTTGAGCTAGACATACACTACAGAGACGGGACCAATATGGACAAGAAAAAATATGAGCTGGAATCAACTTACATGGTTGCTAGAGAAGGAAAAACTGCCATTAGAGCGGTTGGCTTGGCATCTATGAATGACATTCTGGAATTGGCCAGAGATCCAGACGTCAAAGAAATTAGTGGATTTGCCACTTGTGCATCTTACTAAATCCATTTACGATATTTTTTAATTTAAACACTCTAATAATCATGTTCACTAAAGTCAGATCCCAATGCACTACTAACTATGACCGTATTTGGGGTGGTACGAGATTGTACTGCAAGATTTGGCATAAATTGATGGAAGATCTGCTTTAAGAGCATCTCTGTAAAAAGAGACCATTTCATGCCAAGATTATGCTGTACGATAAAATGATGAATTTCTCCTTCTATTCTATGATCTGATGTCATCCCAGATGCTTTCATGTAATCCTCAAAAGCCTCAATTGCGCGCTTCAAATCATAATTGCCTTTCATGAACATTACCCAGTCTTTTACTAGTGGAATTATGACATCGATTATCTTATTTATCGAGTCACCATCCATTTCTTCGCCCAAAGTCTTCAAAATATCCTTTGGAATGGGTATCATCCCTACATTTTCAGCAAATCTGTCCCAATTGACGTATTTTTCTAAAATCTGCCTTACAAGTACATTTTGAGAAATTTTTCGCTCCATTGCTTCTGTTTCTAATTCTTCTACGATGTGAGATGGCAATCTGTAGCTTATGCTTCTTGTGTCCTCGTGCTTTGCAGAATGTGGTTTTCTCTTTACATTCATCTAGACCAAGTACTGGTATTGGCCTCTAGGTTATATAATTATACAAAAATTTGCGTTATTGACATAACTCAACCTATTTCTGATACTGTGATCTAAGTTATTCTATCAAGCGCATGACTTGAGAAATATTTCCATATCTTGATTGTAGTCTAATTTTCTATCATGAAGAGAATGTTTGAAGATAAAATAATACCCACAAAGATACAAACATGATACAGAAGTTTATACTCAAAAATCTTGGTATGCCAGACTTGACATAAAAAAGTAGAATTTTACTGGTAAGCATTGTATCGTTAGCATCTTCAAAAATCACTTGTTTTTTATATGAACATTGTCTATATGTCGACATACTAATTTTTTATCTTTGAATTGCTTTGAACAATAGGGACAAAATTTCTTGTCAACTGTTTCTAATTCTGGAAGCAAAAGACGGTGCTCCTCTAGGTTTCCACATACCATTTTTTGAGTAATAAGGCCAATTGGCCGCTTATCCATCACAACCAACCTGCGTATGTCATGTTTTTTCATTAAATCAAGCGCCTCCCTGACAGGAGATGTTTTGGGTATTGTTATGAGCGGGCTCTTGGTTATCTGCTTTAGTATGGTTTTTGTTGGATCCAATCCTTTTGCCACTATGTCATACAAAATATCCTTCTCGGTAACCATGCCTGTTATCTTGCCATTTTCAAATACTAGAATACTGTCTACTTTTGATTCTGCCATGGACTGAGCAGCATCTTGGATGGTAAGATTGCTTTCTATCGCAGTCATTTTTGGATTGACAAACTTGGAAACCGGCTCATTGAGCAATTCCAGTACCATATCATCAGACATAACTGTTCAAATCTAATTCTATGTGGTATTTATCAGATCTGATAGTCTGCAGATTCTCGTTTTTGTGCATGCCTCCAAAAAATCACGCGTTGGCCTCAAAATGTTATGTATTTGTCTTGTATGCATTGCACGGCAATGCGGTCCTACTTGTTATATTTGATCCTCTTCAATAGGTGCCATGCAAGTATTACAACAAGGAAAACCGATAGAGGAGCTAACAACAAAAGAAGCCTTACTTGAGATCCTGGCAGACAGATACTCACGTGTCATACTGGAATCTACAATCGAGATGCCAAAATCTGCCATCGAGCTTAGCACGGAATATGGGATACCAATCAGTACTGCCTACCGTAGAGTGCAAATGCTACATGACCACAAGTTACTTGGTATCTCAGGCTCTATTAGCCAAGACGGCAAAAAGTACTTTTTGTACAAATCCAAAATAAAATCAATCATGACATGCTTTAGTAATGGCGCACTTGAGATTGAGATTGTCCCTAATTTGGTACCATCGATTGGGAATTAGGAATTACCACAATTTTTTATGTGATAATCATGTGTGAAAATGGAGTTTCCATTTTAAATGGGATAAAAGTGAAGGTGATACAATGATGTCTAAAGTACGACAGTTTACTTCGCCTGTTATAACCCTAGAACCAGAAGATACTATCAACGATGCATTGTTTCTAATGCAAAAAAATGACATAAAACGAATTGTTATTGTACGGAACGGTTTTCCCATTGGGATAGTTACAGAGCGAGATATAGGGAGGTTCTTGGAGTATGACAAGACAACAAAAGCACTCGATAAGATGCCTATTCAGAATACAATGGCCAGAAACCTAGTTACTATATCTTCAGAAGATGAGGATATCGTGACACAGTCAGCTATTAGAATGGTGACGTTTCAGATAAGCTCCGTGATCGTCATAGATAGTGAAGGCAAGCTAGCTGGTATCCTCACAAAGTCTGATCTAACGAGAATATTTGCCGGTCTTTATGGCAGGGTTTACAAAGTTGCTGATTACATGTCAAAGAAGATAATCACCTGCCGCAAAACAGACTCTCTACTCTTCGCCTTGGATATGTTGAACAAAAATAAAATTTCAAGATTGATAGTTACTGATAATGAAGGGAAACCTGTAAGTGTAATTACATATGACACATTTCTGCGAAACAGTGGATTTTTCAAGGCTGACAAGAGCACACGTGATTATCTTTTGCCCAGCACTAATGCTAAAGAGATGAAGGTTGGAAATTTGATAAAAGATGAATTGCTCATAGTGGAAACTGAAGACGATTTGGCCACTGCTGCTAAATTGATGACAGATTACAAAGTAAGTGGCATACCTGTAGTTGATAGTAAAGGGTCTCTTGAAGGAATAATTAGTTCAACTGACATAGTAAAGGCATATTCAGAAGTGGAGACGCATTTTCGTTTGATAAAGAAAGACTCGCATTTTGATTAGTAATGGTATGTGGATTGCTAGTTTGAGATGTAGATCCAGCATATCTTTACGATTAGTTCAAGTCAATCTAAAATGATGCATGAAAGGAAACAGCTTACGATTAAACCAAAAATTAGTGGAATTCTAGTTCCATCATGTTAACAGACAGGTAATTGCAGGATCTATCTATTGCATCTGTACACTATCAAAAGAAAATATAGTTTGAGCAGATGAATATTTTGTAATGTAAGCAGGAAAGTCTTGTCTATTGATGTGATTACGACAATTCACTCTTTCCAATCTAACTCTAATGAACACATATGGAACTTCCTATACAATGTAGGTTTGCACCAGAAAAGTCTGCGCCAGAAATATCAGCATTTGTCAGGTTTGCTCCTGTCAGGTCAGCGTTTCCTAGATCTGCATGGCTTAGGTTTGAAAACGCCAAATCTGCATTCCTGAATA
>DAHUYT010000033.1:0-13530 GCA_027315065.1 Nitrososphaerota archaeon
ACTCCATTGGTAGCAGATAGCTCCTTTGGGATGTCAAGCTCAAGGGGCACCCCAAGGGAATTAGTCTTGTATACTACAAACGGAACCCTTTCCCCAACATGAACCCTTGACGGAAGATCAAGTTCCAGATTTGTTGCAATATCATCTGGCTCTACAAATATGTCAGCAGGGGGCAGACCCGTGATATATGCTGCAATCTCGCTTTTTTTGTGTAACGTTCCTGAAAGTACAACATTTGCCGATGCAAACTGGAGTTTTTCCTGAACATCACGTATGGAAGTTGTTATGGTAACATCTGGAGGCTCTGCAAAGACACTTGATGGTTCCACCATTGCGCCTGAGCCATCATAGATGTACATTATGCCAAGGTCTTGCGTCACGCCAGATCTTGCAGGCAATGGCGTTATCCCAATATGGTACGAGTCATAGTACCTCGGCATGACACTAATCTGTGCAGATCCCGGTATCTTGCCTGCCCCCGATGCTGTAATGGTGTAGTTTCCCATGCTTCCTGCCCCAATCTTAAACTGGACCGAGCTTGCAGGGCCCTCATCCTGGTTTGTTCCCGGAATACGTTCTTGGATCATCTCTATTTCCCTGGCATATTTTAGATCCTGACTATCAGACGATATTGCAACCAAGGAGCTGTCATCTGGAAGAGGGATCAGAGTATTCTCTGAACCGCTTACCTGCCTGTACAATCCAACTATGCCATAACTTGTATCATCAAATGTAGGTGGATAGACCCACATCCTGATTAAATTTGGCATGCATGAGAACTGGTTACAGGTATCTGTCAGGTTTCCCAAAAATTGTTCCCCATCTGTTGTTACAGGACCCACGACAAGTGTTGCAGAGGCAGAACCAAAACCGTCGACACTTGCAGAGATTGTAGAGTTGCCTCCATTTATTGTATGTACGGTTCCAGTTGCAACTCCATCATCAAGTGTGGTATAATGCAGTATGTCATTTGAGTTTTTTATATCATAATTGCTGCCAAATCTTGCAACGTCCGTGTTCTCAGACGTCAATACAGCATGGATTACGTACGGCGGTTTGAATGGCTTGCCGTCTTTTTCCAACCAGATGTAATAATGTGCAATCGAGTTTGGAATTACAACATCGGGCGCTACTGCAAACCTTACCTGAACATCATCATTGAGTTTAGTTATATTTGCCGTTGCAACACCTAGTCCTTGTGCTGACACTGAGATCTGCCCGCTTCCTTTTGTAACAAGCTGCAGTTGCGCATAGTATTGCCCCGTTGGTATTGTTACTGCTTTTGGAGATTCTATCATCGAGGATGTTATGACATCAATCTCCGTATCTTGGCCCACCGGAGATGGCAATCCAGACTGGTCTTTGGCGAACACATATGCCAACATGTCATGCGCCTTGGTCGTATTTGTTGGCAGCACTATCTCAAGCGATGCAGGCTGGGTGTTTGGCGTGTAGATTATAGTGTCTTTCTGCACTAGGTTTCCACCAGACGCAGCAAATATTGTAGCGTTTCCTTCCCTGAGCGGTTTTATCTCAAATATTCCGTGGTTTGTAAATCTTGGTATAACAATTGAGTCTGGGACATCAAGTGTTGATTTATCGCTTGTTGATAAAAAAAATGTACTGTCAAGGTTTGTAGCCTGATCAAGTACTACAAGACCTTCATAGTCTTTTCCCACAATCATCTTTTGTGGAATCCAAACAGAGTAGCCTGCTGTTTCTTCTTCCGATTGACCAAATGCAGGCAATGCAGCCGATATGAGAATAAGAGATGCCGTCAAAAGTATGGTCTTTCTCAACGATGCAAGGAGACGTGATTAATTTAAGGACCCTTGGTGTCATCTCCAAGACGTATTGATACCATAAAACATGGTAAAAGATCTGCGTCTTTTTCTTGTAGATTTAGCATTTTACAATTAAAGTGCATTGTTTGATGTATTACGCAAAAATTGTTTGATATCCTGTGTGGAATTGTTTTAAATTAAGATGCATGATATTCCATGATAACTACATGAATACAATAGAACCTGTCTTTGGTAATTTTACATTAACTAACAGGATTGCACATGTACTTCATTCAAACTTTTTACAAAACTACACCATGGATTTGAATCGTTATATTTCACAGTCACTTTTTCACAATTCCAACCTAGAATCTGCCCAAGTGGTATTTCTTGCAGTCGGAGTAATCATAGTTCTTGGCATTGTAGGAGACGCGTTCTTTAGAAAGACAGGCATCCCCGATGTGATATTTCTCATGATAGCCGGTGTGATCATAGGACCGGTGCTAGGAATTGTGGGTACAGATACCATATTTAAGATTGCACCATACTTTGCCGCACTTGCCACAATCATGATATTGTTTGGAGGCGGGCTTACCTTGAACATTAAAAGTGTAATCTACTCCGCGCACTTTGCATTTTTAATTGCATTTCTAGGTTTTGCTCTTTCGGTGGTGGTCACGTCAGTAATTGCAGTATATGGCCTTGGGTGGGACTGGCCTGATGCGATATTACTAGGGGTAATGGTCGGTGGAAGCAGTGAGGCCATAGTTTTTGGATTGATTAAAACACTGCGCGTGTCAGATAAAACAAAAGCGATACTGGCCCTAGAGTCTACGATCACATCCATAATGTCGTTTATCGGAGCTTTTTTCCTATTTGGCCAGATCCAATCTAGCCATTTTATTTTTTCTAGTCTTGGCATCACTGTAGCAAAGTCTGTCTTGACTGGACTTGGTCTTGGCATTGGTGTTGGGATTCCGTGGATGTATGTGACATCCAAGATTACTGATGCAAAATATTCCTACCTGCTTACCTTGGGAATATTGTTCATGCTGTTCTTTTTTGCAAATTTGCTTGGCGAATCAGGAGCATTGACAGCTCTGATCTTTGGTTTAATGTACGGAAACAGGCAATTCATTTCACGCCGTCTCAAAATTAATATGGATGGCATTTCCACAGACAACTCTTTTTACGAACACCTCGCATTTTTGGTAAGAACGTTCTTCTTTGTGTTTGTGGGATTACTAGCAAATTTTGGACAGATAGGATACATAATATTTGGAATTGCTATCGGTATAATGCTTTATGTTTCAAGAATATATGTTGTAAAGATTTCTTTAACAAAAAAATTCACGCCTTTTGACAAAAAGATAATTTCCGTCATGTTTCCAAGAGGGCTTGCACCAGCTGTGCTGGCTACCATTCCGCTGACACTTGGTTTGTCCCACGCCGCAGCATATCCGCAGATAGTCTTCATAGTCATAATAGTGTCAGTCATAATATCCACAGTTGCTATCAAAAAAGCACACAAGGAATTGCCACAAGAGCAGTAGACGGGATTAAAACTCCAAAGGAACGCCCCATGTTTTCTAGTGTTCTACAGGTTTGATATATCATTTCTTCAAACTCAATTTTTTCCAACTGACATATTACTAACATTCCAAGATCTACCTTATTCTACGGTAATAGTCAGTTTGAAGAATATTGACGGTTGACCACATGCTGGGACTGATGATAAGCATTCAGGGTCTCCAGTTGCAGTAAGTATTGCCTGACCTTGATTGTGCGCCTCATAGAGTCCTTGCGCTCCCTTGATGACCATTATGTTTGGAACCCTGCTGATTATGGTTTGATTGTCTATATTGATATGCCACACATAGTTGTTGCCAAGTTTTAGCAGGAATCTGTCACCCTTGCTAACCTGAATGGTCTTGCCATTGTAACTCAGAGTTACTATTTGACTAGAAGCCAGGCCACTGCCTTGGTTTAGATTGTGCATATCAGCCGCTAATTTTCCCCATCCCCTGGCAATTAGCACATAAGATGTAGACTGCCTCACACATGCAGGTGAGCCGTCTTCTGTATTGAGTACAAGTACTAGACCCAAGGTACATTTTACGTCCTTGGGTGACGTTCCGGAATTAACCTGCTGTAATGGAGATAAAATATAAGAATCTGTTTGAGCGCGTACACTTTCAATCTGAGGCAAGACAAGGCAGATCACTGTCAGAGATATCCCAAATATTGCTGCAAGTTTCCTTATTGTTTCCATCATTTTTTGCAGTTCCATCTGGAATAAAAATACCCAAGTGTCTTATTTCTTTGGTAGGATAAACATGATTCTGATGGTTACAGTGAAAACATCTACATACGATTTGCCAAATAATGAACCATGCCTTGTCTCTAAAACTCCGCCTTTTTCATTTTAGAGCCGCATCTTGGACAGACGGCACCCTTGAATCGGTTGCTGCATGCAAGACAGACATACTTGAAACTCTGACCTTGCCCAAAGAACCCTCCTCCCACTGATCCTGAACCCCCCATCTTTCTCATTGCCCTGCTTCTTAAAATAAGCGGATATACTGTAAAGAGTGCCAGAGCTGCAATCAGGCCGAACGGGAATGGCAGTATCATCTGCAGCCCAATGCTGATGGCAAGTGATACAAAGATCGATAGGAGGTAAGACTTGTAATTTATCAACACTGTGTTTACTGTAAAACAGGAATTTAAGGCATTGCCATGATTCTCCCAGATTGGAAAAGAACTAGAACTTGATTCTGTCTTTTTCTGTCAGTGAAAACTTTTCTGATTTTCTTTGTACTTCAGATATAATGCTGTCTGCTCTTTCATGCAACATTTGACGCTTGCAGCTAGCATGACACTTTAATTGACAAGCCATTTTTCCAATTTATCACACGAGTGCATTTTTTTGATACCGCTGGCCGAAAAAATAAAACAGATTACCATTCCGTTTTCAGGCGCTGCATATTTTTCTATCCGGTCAGGATATAGCCCTCATCAAGGCTTACTGTAGAGGATGCCTCGCTGAGATGATTTGTAGCCGTGTAACCAAGAGTATAGCAGGTCATCTTACCTGTGTTGGCGCTTATTCCCATCCAGCCGTCACAGGATGTACTGTACGTTGTGGTTATAAGAGCACTCTGCGCATTTTCGTCAGCATATATCACAAACTCTA
Organism: Nitrososphaerota archaeon; assembly: GCA_027315065.1. Lineage (GTDB taxonomy): Archaea > Thermoproteota > Nitrososphaeria > Nitrososphaerales > Nitrosopumilaceae > Nitrosotalea. The sequence goes on from DAHUYT010000033.1 coordinate 4,981, forward strand.
TCATGTCACCTGCGTGAGCTGACACGGTAACTGTTCCAGAGACCGGAAGGTCAGATATGTTGTATGTATCAATGGAGTATGGAAATGGGTTTGTTTGGGTAAGATACGACTGACCATACCGGGTAATGCTTGAGGTTATCATATAACTTTGAACAGTGTTTGACGAATATCCGGCAGGAGGCTGTGATGTGTACAGTGTCTTTGTGCCTACAAGGTTCCCGTTTACATACGTTTTGACATAGACTGCCAGATTTGATGTTCCAGAATAATAATTGGCATTTGCTGATACCGTAAGTGAAATTATTCCATTGAGGGTGCCGTCATGTGTTGCAATTATAGTTGCGTCACCACCTGTTCCAGCATCAGCAGAAACCGCTGTTGTAAGACTGTAGTGAGAGTCTGACGCGCTGTTTCCTGAAAGTACTGTAACACCCGTATCCCCCATGACATCAGACATTGGAATCTTCATCGAAGTACCGTTGGCAGAAAATCCCACATTTTTCATGGATGAAAGTGTAGGTATCAATAAAGCTGTGCCAGATTCATACTGTCCTGGCAGGTATGGCACCTGTATGGTATCATCCATGGTATCATCTATTGATACATCATCGATTGCCATTTTTTCTGGAATTGGCACCCTGATAAATGCAAATGGAATATGAATCTGCGATGGGCCGTCATAATTGAACGAGTTTTTGTTTATAGTGTCAAGTACAAGAGATGTGATGGTACCACGATACCACAATGAGTTTGGATACAGTACCAGCGAACCTCCAGGCAACTGATCCCTTGTCTGAAACCCTATCTGGGATACATCAAATATCACAGGACTACCATCAGGTGGCGTAAGGCCTACCACTCCTGCCATGCCGTTCTTTACTATTTCATACGGAGTGTTTTGTGGAAGACTGTTTATCTTAAGATACGAGAATGTGTTAGGATCGTACTGCTGTGCAGAAGCAGTGATGACACCTGAATTTGGCTGATCGGAAATCAGATACAGTTGCCTGTTATCGTTTGGAAATGTATAGACCTGCTCAAAGTTACTGTTAAAGTTGAGTAGTTGCGTGTAAGGCGTTTTGTCATATACGACAAAGCTTGCACTAGAGATTTTACCAATGCCGTTGTAATTCGAATCCGTATAGCTTATGCCTGTAACATGAAAGCCGTTTGCCGTCTGATAACCACTTATCGATGCAGGATAGTTGGCAGTGAAATAGCAGGTGTACGAACAGGTACTAGCCCATGTGATGCTAACCTGTGCCGCCAAATTGTTTTGATTCGGGACTGTGAAATCAAGTGGAACTGATGCGCTTGTTGTTGTTGGAACAGAACCTGATTGATACTCCCAGCAAGCCCAGTAGTGGTACCATGGATACCTTGGGTACGGATGTACATAGCCGCAAGTCCAGCTGTATGTTGCCCTGTAATTAGAATATGAAAATGATGCAGGAGGGCTTGCCAGAGTCCAGCCATTTGTTACACCATACGGTAGCTTTGTAAGATCAACTGACGGGTTTGAGAGAACATACTGGAGGTTGTCACCACTTGGTATTGTGTCACGGAGTATTACCTGTCTTGCCGCAAGACTATTCATCTTCATTACAATTGTTCCAGTACCTGAGATCTGTAAATCGCTTGAGTCAAGTGTTGGCGATACATTGCCGCCCAGTATCTTGGTATTGGTAAAAGACAGTATGTTTGCAGGACCTGCTTGCTGTACCAGCTGGCCATTTGTATAATCATATGTGCTGTAAAATTCTGGCATCGATAGCGAAACAGAGCTGTCGTTGTTTTGTATCAATGCGGCAAAGTTTGTTCCCTGTGGTATCAAGACATATGGCTGGATGGGTGTAGTGGTCCCAATGTAACCCGAACCGTAAACCAGCGTTCCCTGTGGTTGTACCGTTTGTATTCTTGCCGCAGTTCCAAGTCCTGCTCCTGAAATGATATCATTGCGGGTATTGTTAAGATATGATGACATCTTTTGTGCTGTAAAGACATTGCCAAGGTCTGTAACAATTTGAATCTGTGTTGCAAATGCATCATTGACTATAGTACTTACCATAAGAGCTAAAAGAAGCAGCGCTAATTTTTGCACAAAAATAATGAAAGATTGTTTTTTAAGCAGTTACATGTAGTGTATCATAATTAATGTCCGCATAGCGTATCAGAGTTCGTGTCCGCTCTAATGTTGTCTTTCATAACATCCTCATATGAAAACAACATTAGAAGCAATGGTTAGAGCAGTCCTTCTGCATGTGGAGGGAACAAAAAATCAAAATGATATCTGCTCAATTTACGGCATATCGGACAGAACTCTGAGAACATGGGTTTGTGCATACAAGATTGTTTTGTTCTGTTTCAATGTCATCTGTAACCTTGAGCGCATCATTTAGACTGCCTTTGATCATAGGTGGTACATCCTCAGGCATACTCTGGAGTCCTGAAGTTCATTTAGAATCTCTGGAACTAGATTTAATCTAGATTCAATATACTCTGAATAGTTCACCTTCTTACAAGTTGCAAGCAAACCTATAACACCATCTAGTTCTGCAGAAAGCCCTATCATGCGTCTCTGTTTTGTCATAATATAGCATGAATATAATGATACAAATATGATCTTGCGATGTAGTTTTCCCCGGCCAAAGAAAATATGGTCATTTTAGATATTGTTCTGGAACGATTCCGCCAAGATCGAATGTCTCGTTTGTAAACGGCCTTATCTGCGCATCATAAGGGATTCTCATAATGAGGTTTCCCTTGTCATCTAAAATTCGGATGTATTTGATATTGATTGGGTTGTTTTGGGTATTCTTGATGTAAAGCGTATTTTCAGCGTATGAGACAATGGCATTTTCCCTTTCCTTGTTGTTATGGATGGTATCAATCGTGTTTGCTTTTTGCACATAGGACATGTTTTGACTCTCTACATACAGTATCATTGCAACACCAATGACTACAATTATTGTCACTGCAATTGCAAGTGGTAAAGACATGATTCCAAATCATGGTATGTCATTTAAGGAATTACAAATCTCTTTTATTGCATCCAAATTCATTGTACATGATTGGATTATCAAAAGGTCAGGATCTCGTGGACGGAAGATGCCAACCATGCCTTTGTGCAAGGTAAGACAGAGGAGTATGAGACTGATCTTGCAATCCAGTGTAATCACAAAGCCTTGCCATATTACATAGAAAGACTGAATCGCGTTGTCACCTCAAGTCTCAGATCACGATGCGTAAAGTGTGGAACTACTTTTGGTACCAAAAAAGATGGAAGTGTATGATACATAATTGAGCCACGCAAAGATCTTGACTAAAATAGCAGGAGTTTGGTCATACTGGTGTGTGTGAGTTTTTATCACTTACATTATACTCTTTTGATCGAATCTGTTAAATTCAAACGAGGAAAAGTGTTTGCATGTCACGCAAATGCAAGGAATGCAGCTTGGAGTTTTTTTCAACAGAAGGCCTGGAAGTTCATCTTATCAGGGTACACAAGAAAAACGATCCAAATGTGCTGAATTCTTTTTAGAAAGTAATGCCCAACCTTGAGTGTATCAGAAGAACATATCTTATTCTGCCCTTGCAGAAATACTCTGGTCATGCATACCAATTGGATACTGAACAAAACACTGAAATTTCAAAAATACCGTCCTGAAATGTCATATCATTGCTGGTACTGTTAAGATACAAGACATCTTTTGTGCTGTAAAGACATTGCCAAGGTCTGTAACAACTTGGATTGAGTAAGCAAAAGGCATTAAACTAGATTGCTTGATGATACAAGAACTAGGATTGACGGTATTACCACCTTGTTCACAAAAATAGAAAAGATGTTATTTTTTTAAGCGATTCTATTTTCAGTACACTTTCACACCAGGCATATACTGGTTAATGCGGATTTGTAAAATGCTTAATATATTAACATGGAGAGACTGTAATCAGGATGAAATCATATCTTGGAATGAGGATGAATCTTCACGGATACAATATAGTTGTAATTTTATTTTTTAGCATGATTTTATTGTCAACATGTCCTGTATCTATTGCTCATGCCCAAGTTCAATCGCAACAACAAAATGAATTGACAAATAGCGGTACCAACGTACAGGTATTTGAAAATAAAAAATATGATGTCAAAATTGAGTTCACAACTGATCCGAACAGACCTACGATATCAAATTATACAATGCTTGAATTTAGCGTACAGCACCTAGATGGCAGGCCAATAAAAAATTTTATTGCACATGTTACGGAATTTACTCCAAGTTCTAATCTTACATTTACAGGTTCACAGTACTACCAGTTCAATCCAATCAATGTTACAAACGGGAATTTTTCTGTACAGTATTTTTTCCCAAGCTCTGGGCTTTACAGAATACTTTTACACCTAGAACCTAATGGAATACTAATTGATGCGCCGTTTAATGTATTTGTACATAATACCTCGTTTCAAACTGCTAATGACATTCTGATATATGGTGGGATAGCAGTCGCGGCAGCGGGAGGGGGTATTGTCATTTATTTCAAGTCTAGAAAGCGTCCTGCTGCATCTTAACTCTGCTCTCTCCGGGTCTAGTCTTCAAATTATTGCCACGTTACAGCGTTAGAATGTGAAGGCAAACATGCGGCTAGATCTTCAAACGGGAAACATCGATTAATTGCAAGCATGCTCAACCGTGACAGGCTAAAAGTGGTGTCAGGGGAGCTTTGAGGGAGACCAACTCGTAGGAGTACCCTAGATTCTGGTCTGGATAATAATACTGTGACTTGACTGGTAGCGGAAGATTGTCGGCAATCCACACCGTATTGTCTTTTCCATTTAGTTCCATGTATGATAACACGTACGTATCAAGGGTTCCAAAGGGAAGAGTGGTCTTGGTACAGTCCCTCACCCTCATGTGTTTGTGCAGTTGTCCTATGTAGACGTCTCCCCATGAAGCACCCTTTGCGAGATACTTGTCAGATGTAGCATACCAGTTCATCGCAAAGATCGTGTTGTCTAGTATGTCAAAGTAAGGCTTGGCTTTTGAGGTCACGTTGGTGAAAAAGTATACGTCTCCTATTGGTACTGTCTGAGTTATTGTACCTGTTCCGTTATCTGGTTTTATTAAAACAAGCATTGTTTGCATGCTATCATTTTTTGGCTGAAATACCACATCGGTCTGGAATTTTGTACCGTTATAATCTACCATATATGTCATGTTGGGATAATACTGTGAACCTTTGCCTATATGCCACTGGCTTGCATTTATTGGTGTGATATTAAGATGCAGATTTATAAAAACAGGCCATGCTACTCCTGCAACTGCAACTACTATTATTATCCCAAAAAGAAGCATCATCTTTGTACTTGCCATAACATCTTTGACTTATCATCCCGAATTTAAGGTCAGCTTAACCTAGGTTTGTCTGACAGAATGGGTATCTTTTCAATTAATGGTAGGAACTAAAGATGTAGGAAGATGGCGTATTTCCAGTATGACATATTTCGGCAAGACATAACATGACAGCTATTTTTTTTGTTCACTAGTAGATGACTTGCCTTTCAATTTGATCTCTTTTATGGTTGACGGGATAATCAATAAGCAGATTGCTGCAATGGTCAAGACTGCTGATCCTATTGCTATATAAACAAAAACACTAACTACATCTTCGCCCATTGATTGGCCAAACATATTTTTTAATTTTTATCCCATCTATTATACATCGATTAACAAAGTTCGTGTTAATTTTTCAGATACTTTCATAAAAGACAATGCTATCTCAAAACTAGTTTCATCCTGCATTGTGTACGGGATAAAGATTTATCGCTTAATAAGTATTATAAGGAATCATGCCCAACAATATGCATTGAATAAGTGGCTTGTCATAGCAGCCGGTGCAGTTGCAATAGCCGGTCTTGCTATCAATGTAGCTGTTGATCGGGACAACATTTACGACATGACTCTAATAGGTCTGTGGGTAGCTACTGCCGCTCTTGTGTTTATAGGATCTTTTGCTGGCAGGAAAAATGTTCTTGGCATGGCAAATCAATCTAAACAAGTCGAGAGCCACTGAATTTTTTTATCTTGAAAATTTAGTATTCCTTAATACACATATAAAGAAACACACCAAATGGCTCTGCGACCTATGAGACCTAGAAAAAATAGTCTTTTTGGCTACATTTAAGACCTAACTAATCTCGGGCATGAAATAGCACATTTTAACTGATTTGATTTTGTATGAAGATCAAATGTTCCAGATTGACACAAAGACCTGCGACTAATTACAGTCTTGCAGTTGCAAGAGTGGTATTTGGTACAATAGGTAAACATATTGTCTGCATAATCAACAACCACTAATACAAGCGATCGTTTGGTAGAGTTGTTAAATAAAATCCTGATTCTACTTGATAGTTTTTGTAGTCATGCATTAGGTCTGCAATGCCATCATCACCAGTTACCGTGAAAATATGGTGCAGCAAGAATACCAACATACAGTAACAAGGTTTAGCATGCGTTAAATAAACTGGTGGCATTATATCATCATGTCACAAAGCAGACACTGTCTCAACCTGAGCGAGTTGTGCAATAAAATATTGAATATTGATAATAACATACAAACAGTTACTGTCATTAGTAAAAATGGAAGGCCTATCGAAGAAGCAAGCAGACTTGGGTCAAAGCATACAGAAGAAAGACATGAGATGTTTTTCATGTCACATGCACTTGAGATCTCTCTGGGCAAGGATTTTGATGACCAATTTGGAAAAGTCAATTATACATTTACATCAAGAGATAACCTTTCCGTGCTGTCATTTCCAATGGATGATTCCTTTATGCTTATAGTGTACCAGTCTCAGGTAGGTCCAATTTCACTTGCAATGAAAATAAAATCATTAATAATGCACTTTCAAAAACTTGTTTGATGAATCTGTCACAAAAAATTAAAACCTGCCAGCGATAATATTTTGTCAAACGTGACATGAACATCTTCAAATCAAGATGTTTTTATTCCAAACATTACCAAGTTCTCCACATTTCCAATAGATGCCAGGTGCAATATTGGTATCAACTGTATCCGTTATTAGAGATACCGTAAATCATATTTCTTAGTTGTACTACATATCGTTGCACTGAAACGTGTAGCGCATACACACATTTTCAGAATTTCATTCTCTCTTTTGCTATATACACCATGTAGTCATTTCCTATCGCCTCATTTTTTGGAGGGTTTATGATAAGATTGCCTGATCGTCTAAGCGCTATTGTTATGCCGCCTCTTTGGAGAAGATATGCAAGCAGTTCTTCGTATCTTTTGCCAGTCATGCTTGCTGGAATGGCGTCTTCAAATATTTGTTGGTCTGAGTTTGCAGCCAATATGGTTTTCATTATATCTATCGTGCCCGGATATAGAGCAGCACGCGCCAAAAGTTTTGACGATATGTCTCCTTGAACTACAACCTCGTCTACTCCTGCAAGGCGCGCATTCTCTACGCTGTCAGATTTGAACAACTCTGCAACTATGTGTGCCTTTGGATTCATTTTCCTCACATTCATTATACCAAGAATGGTCTTTGCGTCAATTGCACTTGCCAGTTCCTTATCTCCAAGTTTTTCAGCCATTATAATGACAGATTCGGCGTCTTTTGCGCTTACTTTCTTCAGGTCTTCAGTATGCAGGCACGTTCCGTTAACAAAATCAAGATCATCGATGGGGCACTTTTCAAGTGGTGATAGAAGAACAACCCTTGTCTTGCCTTTCATCAAAACCCGAGTTATTTCTTCGGTAAGCGAATTCCAGTTACATATTATCACATGTCCTCTCATCTTCAGAGTCTTCTCTCCTGTTTTTCTTCCCATCGAGTACTGTATAAAACTAGAGGCGGCACTTGCCGTAAAGAATCCCAGTATACCTATTCCAACAAGCATAAAGGCAATGGCGTTAATCTTCCCAAGAAAAGTCACTACAGGAGTATCCCCGTAACCTACTGTCGTGATAGTTTGTACGACAAACCACAGGCTGTCAAACAGGTTTTTAATTCCTGACCCCTGGGCACCGTGTTCAAAGTAGTATTCTGAAAAACTACCATAAATTATTATCAATACAAGTGATACCACAACTCTGGCAAGATTCTTGCCAAGAATCAGCCTGATTTTCTTTTCAGCATTCATAAAATCAAGACCATATAGAGATTTCAAATCTCTTGCCATCACTGAATTTTTCCATTTAGTAGTATATCCTGCAAGTGGTTTTAACTGTAACCGTAACTGTTCATATCTTTTTGAAGCACATTTGCCTCAATATTTCAGAACGTAATACTTGTCATCCAAAATTCTGACATATATTGTATCGATCGGGTTGTTTTGAGGGTTCTTGATGTAAAGCGTATTTTTTAGCGTATGAGACAATGGCATTTTCCCTTTCCTTGTTGTTATGGATGGTATCAATTGTGTTTGCTTTTTGCACATAGGACATGTTTTGACTCTCTACATACAGTATCATTGCAACACCAATGACTACAATTATTGTCACTGCAATTGCAAGTGGTAAAGACAT
>DAHUYT010000033.1:13537-17152 GCA_027315065.1 Nitrososphaerota archaeon
TTTTGACTCTCTACATACAGTATCATTGCAACACCAATGACTACAATTATTGTCACTGCAATTGCAAGTGGTAAAGACATTGGGTGTAAATCACACAGTTTCATTTAAGGGATTGAGCAGTTACATTTAGGGCATATCATTCAATCAGACTATCCCAAGATTAAGTGGTGTCTTTTATGATACTTTAATTTGTGAATATGTGATTGGTCTATCAAAAGGGCAAAAAATTTTCTACAGGTTCAGCATACATAGCAAGATGGGTTCTGGCATACTATACTTACTTGATACCGGCATCTCCTTGGAAGTTCTAGGAAAGGGTCTTGCCCTTGAGATAAGATATGCTGAAGCTTTTCTTGTAAAAGAAATTAAAAAAGAAACTCTTTTGGTTTCATGGAACGAAGGAAAAGACACATTTGATATCAAGCTAAAAACAAAAAATGCGAGCCTTGTTGCCAAGAAAGTAACTGAATATCAAGGTCTAGCCTCTTGATTTTGTAAAATTTCCATCCATATGACTTGGAGTCTCTTCATTACTTGTCACATTGAATGGTTGAGTATAGTTCTGATCAAATACAGTTGTATCGTATCCCAGAGTAGCATTGCCTGACAATGCTGATGTAATGTTACCACCCTGAATTATTAGAGCAGCAGGAGGCTGTTGTGTCTGGCCAAAGTTGCTTGCACCATGAAATATCATAGTGTTGAAAGCTGTGGCATACAAGAATGGATTGGAACAGAGTTCTTCTATATCGATTGCTTGAAGGGAATTGCTGTCATGTACATTGTTTGTTTGCAACAGTTTTGTCTGGTAAAGTATTGGCGGGTTAGTATTGTATCCTTCAGAGTCATAAATTGTCTGCTCAATTGGAAATGGAAACCCATCCTTGATGTAAATTACATTGTCTTTTACCACATCAAACCCAACCTCGTATACCCCAGTCATGTTGGAATCCATGTTGACTGTAACAAACCTGTCAACAGTTAGCTGTGGTACAGGGGAGACATAATTGTCTACCATTCCCCACGAGCTGCCAATCTTGAGTACCTGAGGTTTGTCTTTGTTTGCATATTTTTGAAGATACAGCAATGCATGAGAAAGAGACTCTGCATAATTCATGCTGGTACCGTCTGTAGTGATGGTTGCAAAGTTTTCAGAGATGTACAGTATTGCAAACCAATGATTTGATGAACCGTCAGGTGTAAAAGACGCCTGTACAATCCACCTGTGACCAGCATGGTCCTGCAGTAATTGGACAAAGTCAAGATCTGCCCGGTAGCATTGAGTAGCTCCATTTAGCGTTGGCTTGATGGTACGGTCACAAATGTGATAGTCAAATTGCTCGCCTGGAACGACTCCTTTTCCAATATACCATGAAGGATACGTACCTTGTTTTTCAATGACCTGTTCTTCAAAACTGTTAAAACCTGCTGCACATGAAATCTCGGAAAATGAGAATACATATACTGCAAGCAAAATCAATGTGGCTTTTTTCACACATGATATGGAATGATTCTTTAAAAACAGAGTTTTTTTGCCTTAAATTTTAGACCCTTATCAAGTCGCGTGACACCAGAAAAGTTTGTCTGGCTTGAGCTAAAGCCACAACAAAAGTTCAAAGACGATGGACAAAACAAGATGCTTGAAATCATACAGCATGCGTCAGAGTTTGCATACTTTGTATTTTGTAACAATGGTGCCATGAAACTAGTTGTCAGGACACCTGAGAACAATCAGGGACTGTTCAAGACAATTCCTGGAATAAGCATCGAGCCAGCCAAAACTCCAAACTTTGAAAGGATGGTTACAAAGTATCTCACGTTGAAGAACAGACACTCCATGGTTCCGCTGGTAGACTTGACTACCATAACAAAGAGTAACCTCTACTCAAAATTGTGGGCAGAGAAGCGAGGTTGCATGATGGCTTGTTTTATGTATGACAATACAAAAAAGATCTTGTCTGAAATCAGCAAAAAATCCAGTACGCTTGAAAGACAGGCCGCTGCAAAGAATGTTGCTCTTTCAAGCAAGAAAAAGACAGAGATTGCGGCTGCAAATCAAAAGCGAGAAAGTCACAGTCATTACAACTGCACCATAATATTTGGCGTACAGGTTGCCAGTGAGCTGTCTGAGATACAAACTAGAAAACAAAGAATGAGAGATGAGGAAAGGCGGTACTTTCAGTCAAAGGTGAAAAACCTCAAATCGCTTCACAGTGTGGAGTCTAGAAAAGAGTGCGCCATCATAAGTGAATCACACAAAAATACAGTCAAAAATATAGAAAATGATTTTAGAACAGATCTCAAGACTGCAAAAGCGGACATTAAAGAATCCACCACGATACTTGACACGGTAATAGCGAAGTGTTTTGCTTAACAGCTTTGCTCATAGAATTGCTACACGCAGGATCAAATTCTCATTTGGCAGAAAAAATTTTGGGCAGAAACTTGCTGAAGCCTTTGGTGTGGATGCCATCGACCCATTTACCTTTGTCCCGGATAGACTCGATTCAAAAAGCATGACACTAACCGAGGTCGAGCTTGCATTTTTTGTATCGTTCCCGCAGGAGTATGACATACAGACAATCAACTTTGGCATGGGACCAACTCCTACTTTTGTACACAGCAATACACAAGAGATGGATGAGACAGATCTTACGATTCAATGCAACCATGAAGCCTTGCAAGAGGATGTGGATAGACTGAATGGTTCCATCGTGTCAAGACTGAGAGTGTCATGCACAAAGTGCAGTAGGTCCATTTGGATCAAAAAAGATGGCAAAGGGTCATACATGATCGACATGGCGTGAGTTTTTCATCAGTGCAAATTTGTTGTAATGCTTGGCGTTCTATTCTTTTGATCGAATCTGTTAAATCTAAACAAGAAAAAGTATTCTTGTGTCATACAAATGCAAGCAATGTAATTTGGAATTTTTCTCAACAGATGGTCTGGAGGTTCATCTTGCAAGGGCACACAGGAAAAATGATCCAAATGTCTTGGATTCTTTTGCCTAGATCTCCTGATGGCTTGGAATAGGATCTCATGTAGAGTGTCAAACTAGATTACACTGTTTCGGGTACAAAACATGAAAAGACATGTTTACTATTTTGGCCCCTTTTTGTAAAAAATTTGGTGGGATTTATTTTCCCATGTTTTTACACATTTCTTGAAGTCAATATTGAAGCATTCAATGAGATAGTCAAGAAATTTGCAAAAAGTTAGAATCAAGATGAGCAGTTCATATCAAGACAAAAACATTTAATGAAATTACAATTTGGATGTAAAAATCATCCTAGTAATGTTCCCAACTGATAGACCCTACCTTTTCCAGATTCAGAGATTGAACCTATTTTACCTTGTACATGGATCTTGCCCCCGGACATGTAGGTACCAACATGATCTCCCGCATTGCCTTGGATTCTTATCTGCCCTCCAGACATGTTATACCCTACATAATACCCTGCATTGCCTTGTACTATGATCTCACCGCTTGACATTCCTTCCCCGAGGTAATCTCCTGCGTCTCCTTGAAATACGATTTTGCCCTTCTTGAGACTATACCCTATGCAATCAGCAGGGCAGCCTAAGCTAGCAAAATTCAATGTCACTGTGTCATT
>DAHUYT010000033.1:17745-18668 GCA_027315065.1 Nitrososphaerota archaeon
GGCATAGCACGGCATTGCTGTAAAACCAAATGTACCGCATAATCACGTTTTTAATAAAATGCCAAATCATGCCTGAGGGTGATAAAGATAAAACCAATCGGTAGTTACTGTCTTGGCGTGCAAGCTCTTCTGTACCGCCTGATAAACTCTGATTATCGCATAACTCTCCCAGAAATATTTCGATAATCTCTTGCATGCTTACAACCGATCCTGATTCTATATACGATATGGTTAACCATGTTCACCAAAGTTTATTGGCAAATGTTTATAGCTGTGAATTAAAGTTCTGGTTGGAACCGAAAAAGAGCCAATTCATATAGTTACACATTCAATCATTACCAAAACCTAACGCTGTCGCAAAGCCTTTCCAGTGTCTCCTGACAAATCCGTATCCAATTACTGCCACTATCAGTACCAAGACAGCTGTAACGGTATCACCATATTGCCAAGTTGGTGCAGTAGAGTTTTCAGTATCAAATGTATTTGATGCCTTTCCTCCCCATGCATTGAATGCCTCTACAGTAGCATTTGCGTTTCTGTCAGGCAGGAGAATGGTACATCCCACAGTACAGGTCACGTTCTGGGCCTTGCCATCAACGAGAATCTGCGTGTAAGAGCCAAAGTTATTGTCAGGGTATATGTTTACCAATCCCCGATATCTTGTACCGTTGAGCACATTGTCCTGATCAGTATTTACTATATACCTCCAGTTAGCATCAAACTGGAAACCACGCTCGATAAATGACAATCGTTTTTCTCCGGCAATGATTGTAACATTGTAAGGCGACGGCTGCTCGTAGACAAGATTCAGCGGCAGATCAAGTGGGTCTTGTGCAAATACACGGTACACATAAGGTATTGCCATTGAGGTAAGGTTTGCCCGCATGTTTATTACGCCATGGCCTACTGCCAAGTCTTGCTTA
>DAHUYT010000034.1:0-5512 GCA_027315065.1 Nitrososphaerota archaeon
ACCAACTCTACTGAATTCAATACAACTACATCTTTACCTACCAACTCTACTGAATTCAATACAACTACATCTTTACCCACAAACATTACAACATCAAGACAAGATGGAGGACATAATGATCACACCAAAATAGAGGGCGGGCATCACAAAAATACAGACGAACACACAAAACATAAACGCCAGAATACCCATAAAGATTCATAAAAATCTCTCTTCTCTATTTGGTCCTATTTAGACTGAAACTATTGTTTTCTATCAGTATATTTCATAAAATTCATATAGATTTTTGACAGAAATACAGCAAATGGTTTCGAAACAAATCTCAATAGGCATTGGAATTCCTATGATTATAGTAGGCGCAGTACTTGCGGTATTTCTTGCTCCGATGCAATACGATCTTAGTGATACTGTAGAGTTTATTGGAAGTCTTATCGGGATTCTTGGTGCTCTGATATTCATCGCAGGGCTGTTTGCCAGAAAGACCCCAAAAATCGTGTATTAAACTTTCAAAATTCCAACAGAAATGAGGTACTGGAGGCTGTTGGCAAAAGTTTCATCATCAATCTTACCCAACCCCCACCAATTGGCTTCTCTTTTCATCCAATCTGGAATTTTTACTACCGTTCCATTGATTTCATTTGCACTTGGCAAACCATGACTTGTCATGTATCTCACAGCCAAAGCAAAATCTCTCTTGCCCAAGGCGCCTTCAGACCACCATAATGCTCTATCTCTTACCCAACTAGGTATTGTCCGGGGAGTCATTCCATGTAACGAAAATTTCTGAATGTTATTATTTTTCTCATCTACCACATAGATATTATCTGACTGATCTATTGCAAGTCCGACAGGTTCCTCAAATTGGCCTACTGATGTTCCTACCGATCCCCAACTCAAAACAAAATTTCCATCAGGACCAAATTTTTGAATACGGTGGTTCCAAGTATCTGCAACATAAAAGTTACCGTGCACATCTATTGCTAGCGCTGTAGGGTTGTTGAATCTGCCTTCTTCTGAGCCCTGAGAACCAAAGAAGTTTACGAAATTACCAATACTTGAGAATTCTAGGATCTTATCATCTGGAGAAGATACATAGATATTACCTTTGGAGTCGGTTGTTATTCCATTAGCTGCTGTAAAATTACCATCACCTGTAAGTAAAGGCTTGAATTCATTCATGAAGCCAAAATGTGTATTAAATTCTTGAATTGTGTTTCTTCCAGAATCTGCAACAAGAAGATTTCCTTGGTTGTCTATAACAAGTCCAACTGGAGTGTGAAACATTCCGTTATTATCGCCATAACCCCCCCAAGAATAAATGAACTTTCCATCATCTTTGTCAAACATATCTATTCTTGCATTTCCTGTATCCGCAACAAAAACATATTTTTTCCCAACAACAATTCCATTCGGATGTAATAGTTGATCACTCCCTGTTCCTAAATTCCCCCATGATAGAATTAATTTTCCATTAGAATCGAACTTTTTTATTTGGGAGTTTCCAGAATCCACAACATAAATATCACCATTAGGGCCAATAGCTATTCCGGTTGGAGCAGTAAAGTTTGCTGCAAAGATTGATACAAAAGTAGGTACACTGAACTGATCTGCATAGAGCATTTTTATGTCGTCTACTGGAGGACCGCCAACAAAAAAGGGAACAGATCTGACTATTCCATCATAATCCACATAAAGTTCCCATTTACCGGTAATGGCATTCTTACTTATCTTATGTGGCAATATTGTATCAACTGCAGTTATTGGCAAAGATAATCTTGGATATTCTACAGCATTTGGATCAACAACCCAAATGCTTGTTGAATTTATGATAACTTGAGAGGTATGCATCTTTACATGAATAATCTCTCCTGGTCTGTAGGTTAACTTGTCAAGAAATACGCCTAATTCTATGTTTGGTAATGGCACAGGATTTGCAATAACACTAAACGAACCTGATTGACTGACGCCTCCATACTGTACTACATAACTATATGTCCCAACATCCTTCGTTACATCATTTAAAACAAGAGTAGTATGCACAGAATCTACTCGGAATTGGTGGGTAATGATATTTTTAGAAGGATCTGTTACGGTCAGTGTACCTCCTAACTGCGTAACCCTAGTGAATAATAGTTCCATATTGACTACATCACCTACTTTGTAAGTACTCTTGTCTGTCTGTGTGGATACCTGCATAAGATCAGAATATTTACCTAAAAGAAATGGTACTTGTACCACTGTATTGTAATATTGAATACTTAGCTTGTACAGTCCAGGTGGATTATAGTCTGCAAGTTCTGTCATGTGAAAACTGTAAATTATACTGGGCTGAGTTGCTCTTATATCGATCTGAGGTATATTCTTTACAAGATTCCCCTTTTGGTCATAAAAATTTAGATGGAAAAATTCTGCTTGTTCTGCAATTGGTATGTAATATGAAGTGGTGATGTTAATGTTCATCATATCTGGCTCATAATAGAGATCCTTTCCAGTGAAAATAGTTAACACGATTGGATTTACCTTGAAACGAGCTGTCTGCTTTACGCCATCATATGTGTAATCAATCGACCAATTACCAAAATAATTGTCAAAAGCATTTCTTACTATTTGCTGTTCAACAGATCCGTTTTTTACTTGGGTAAGATTACCTGATATTGTAGAGTTATCTGGTCTATGAGCTATCCAAGATATTGGACCTCCATTGTATCCCTGAATTTTAAGATTCACAAGTATCCAGTCATTTGGACCAAAATCCGAAGTCTTGGGAGTTGCAGTGATTGTTATAGCATTTGCCTGTTGGCAAGTGATAAAAATCGCTGAAATTGTAAATATGAGCAGGAGAATTAATTTTCTCACTATGTGATACAAATCTTCAATCAAATAAATCATTTTGGTAAAAATTGTTCATCATGGAATCCAATTAAATAAATACTGAATAAACAGAGATCGAATACTTGAAAGTAAGGTTGTATGAAATATTCACATCGTTAGAAGGAGAAGGAATTCTCTATGGAACCAAGACACTTTTTGTTAGGCTAGCAGGATGTCCTTTCAAATGCTTCTACTGTGATACAAAAGACACATTACCTATGACATCAGGAAAAGAATATTCATTGGATGAAGCAAAGAAACTAATTGAAAACAGTCTGGCAAAAAATACATACAAAGTAAATTTTACCGGTGGTGATCCCCTTGTCCAATCAGAAGCTCTATCTGAATTGGCAAAATTTGTACAACAAAAGAAAATCCCAACCTACTTGGAGTCATCTTGTTTTGATTCTGTGAGATTTGGACAGGTTTTACCCTACTTTGATTACATAAAAGTTGAGTTCAAAACTCTTGATTCCGAATTTGTAGATGGAGATCATTATCCTAAACTTTTAGAAAATGAATTACAATGTCTGAAACTTGCTGTCAATTCTGGTAAAGTGACTTACATCAAAATAGTTGTAAGCTCAAGAACCAAGATTGAACAGTTCAAACAGATTCTAAAGAACATTTTTGATATGACGCCAAAGTCCAAAGTTGCAGGATTTATAATACAGCCCACATATGGTATGGAAGAGCCAGATTTGAAGCAACTCCTAGACTTCTATGATGCGGTTCATACTTATTATGAAGAAGTACGTATTATACCTCAGTTACACAAATTCATAGGAGCACCGTAATGAACAAAGAGAGAGTAAAAAAACTAATTCGAGAATTGATTGCCGAGATAGGAGAAGATCCGACAAGAGAAGGTCTAGTGGATACTCCAAGCCGAATTGCAGACATGTATGAAGAGATATTCAAGGGGTATGATGCAGAGTCGGAACTCTCAGTTAAATTCTCTGAAGATTCTGACGTGGTTGTAGCAAAGGACATACAATTTTACTCCATGTGTGAACATCACATGTTGCCATTCTTTGGAAAGATTACAATAGCGTATGCCCCAAATGGTAAGGTATTTGGTATATCAAAGCTAGTTCGTCTTGTAGAAAAATACTCATCTAGACTGCAAATCCAAGAAAGAATTACAAAAAATATTGCAGATGAATTACATTCTGAAGGAGTAAAGGGGGTATTAGTGATGGCAGAAGGAGAGCACCTTTGCATGAAGATGCGTGGCGTAAGAAATGACTCTATGGTAGCAACTATTGCCTCAAGAGGGGTTTATGATACAAAAGAAGCAAGAACTGATGTTCTAAGTTTAATTTATAGCGGTAGATCCAGGCCAAACACTGTATAATTTGAAAAATTAAATAATAACATCTAATTCATGACAAACATGGGTGTACATAATAATATCCATATCCCAAAGGACTCTTGGCCAGCATTTTCATGGTATGCAATAGAATTCTTCATTGTAATGGCAGTTGGAATGCTGCTTGCAGCAAGCTCAATGGACTACTTTAAAAAATTTGGTTTTGATGAATCCATGACTAATTGGATCTTCTGGGGACTTGTCGGTATACCGTATCCACTGTACTATCTCATCGTACGTCCACTCCTTTTAAAAAAACCAGCACTGAAAGTCTAGACTAGCTAAATCTGTATCTAGTTCTATCTATTATGTCTGCTTGACGAAAAGACATCCTTCTATTATTACAGGATTCGCATTTTCCACAGTGCATTTTTGATTGAGAATAGCAACTCCAAGTTTTGAATATATCATCTCCAAGCAAACCGTAACCAATCTTGAGAAGATTACTCTTAGAAAGACCTCCAACAAACGGGCTCCATATTCTAACCTTCTTTCTCAAACCTTTTCTTATACCGTCAATCTCTCCCTCGTTAAGAGCATCTGTCAGTAATCTGGAAAATTTAGGTCTGCAATCTGGATATGGTTGATCGTCTTTGTGAGCGCCATATGCAACTAGATTAGCATTTTTTGAAAATGCCCAAGCAGATGCTATGGAAAGAAAGACAGCGTTTCTTATTGGAACAACTATGGAATAGTCAAACTTGGATGGTATGTCCATTTTTGAGTATGTCAAGGCGTTTGTCTTTTCATACAACTCTTTCATGAATTTTATATCAATTATCTTATGTTCCCGAAATTTCAGTATTTTAGAAAAATGCTTTGCTGCACTTAGTTCGTGATCAGCCTTCTGACCATACGAAAAAGTGATCCCGTAAATGTCGTAACGTTTACGCAAATAGATAGCAGTGCATACAGAGTCCATTCCACCACTAAATACTACAATTGCTTTCAATTAGAATACCGTGATTTTCAACTAAATAAAATGCTTGACTAAGCAATTGTAATCAATGCCGCTCCGCATAATATTAGGCCAGCCCCTATAATGACTCGGAATATGCCCTGTCTATGGATAATTTCTTTGAAATACAAAACCCCCCAAGAGATCGCAAATAACGTAGCTGTTTGTGATATGGGGTACGCTACAGTAATTCCGATCAATCCAACAGCAATTAAGACTGATAAGCTTCCTATATTAAATAAGAAACCCGAAAGTGTTCCTGCCATCATTTCTTTCTTTACAAATTTTCTTGAGATAAATAATAATGGTAT
>DAHUYT010000034.1:5612-17701 GCA_027315065.1 Nitrososphaerota archaeon
GATGTTCTAGAAAGTCCAATCAATCTAACTGAATAAAGAGCAAGTAAATTCCCTGCTGACCATATTGCCCCGCTTAGCAATCCTGCTGGTAAAATCTGGAATCCCCACAAAAAGCCAATTGGAATAGCAAACAGGATCGCACCTATGCCAGTAGCTCCTTGCAACTGATAAATATCTGTAATCTTGACCTTTCTAACAGGAGCAAAAAAACTTCCCCAACATATGGCCGCACCAACAGCAGAGAGTAAACCCAACGAATTCAAAGCAGCTCAATTGTACGAAGTGCGGTATAACTCGGTTTCTATTTTCTTTTGATTCTAAAGTTTAATTTGGAGACTCGTAATGTTTTGATATGCAGTATCTCAAGGTAGAAAAAGAAAATGATATTGTACAAATTACAATAGACAGGGCAGATAAGCTAAACGCAATGAGTCTTGAAGTCATAAATGAGTTTATTTCAGTTTTAGATGAATTAGAGGAAGACTCATCAAAAGTGGTCATAATCACAGGAGCCGGACAAAAGGCATTCTCGGCAGGTGCAGATATTGAATACATGAGCAAGATTGGACCTGCAGAAGCAGAAAAATATGCACTCAGGGGACACGAGGTTCTAAACAAGATAGAGAGATTGGAAAAACCAGTAATAGCTGCAATAAACGGTTATGCACTTGGGGGAGGATGTGAGCTGGCACTATCTTGTGATATTAGATTTGCATCACCAAATGCGCAACTAGGTCAACCAGAAGTAACATTAGGTATCTGCCCTGGATGGGGTGGTACACAAAGGTTGTTGCGAATTGTGGGTCCTGCAAGAGCAAAAGACTTGATTTTCTCAGGTAGACGAATTAACGCAGAGGAAGCACTGTCAATGGGTCTGGTCAACAAAGTTTTTCCATCTGAAACTCTGCTTTCCCAAACCAAATCTTACGCTGAAAGTGTTGCAAAAAATAGTAATTTTGCAGTTGGTATATCCAAAATGCTTGTCAATAAGGGGATGGATGCAAGTTTAGATACTGGGCTCAATCTAGAAATTTATTCATGGTCTCTTTGTTTTTCAACGAAGGAAAGAGAAGATAGGATGAATTCTTTTTTACATAAAAAATAACTAGATGACAACAGCTCCTCTGCTTGGCTTGCATATTACCATTGTACATTCTGTCTTGGCAGAAGCAAATCCCTTTTTCATGGAATCAGATATTTTTCTAGGATTGCTGGATATTGATGTAAAAGCAATTACTGATGGTCCAGCCCCGCTAATTGTTACTCCCATAGCTCCTGCATCAAGGGCACTCTTCTTTACCTTATCAAAACCTGGAATCAGATGTTTTCTTGCCGGTTCTACTATTATGTCATTTATGGAACTACCTATCAATTCAACATCTTTTCTCATAAATCCTGCAGTTAACGCTGATGCGTTAGAGAGATTCTTGACATGATCTGAGAGTTTTACTTGCTTTGGAAGAACCTTCCTTGACATCTCTGTCTTTTTTTGTGGTACATGAATTTTTGGAATAGCCACGCAAAGAATTAGGTCTTTTGGAGGATCGATCTTTATTACATTAAATGGATTTGTTCTTACTATAACAAATCCCCCTAGAACTGACGCAGCAACATTATCATAATGAACTGATCCTGCACTAGCCACCTCGCCCAGTCCTGCATATTCTACCAAGTCGTGTTCATCAAGTTTCAATTTAAACAAGGCATCAAAGGCAACCGCTGCAGCGGCTGCTGAGGCTGCACTGCTACCCATTCCAAAACCTGTTGGTATTCCCTTCTTGATTTCAAGAACTAGGCCAGTCTTTATTTTAAATTTTCTGGCCATCTCTTTTATCACAATGCCTGCAGAGTTTTTTTCCGGTTCAACGGGTACAGAATCAAGACTTTTAATTTTGATTCCTTTACCTTCCTTTTTTAACCAGACTTGATCATAATATGCATCTAACGCCAATCCAAAAACATCAAACCCAGGTCCCAGATTTGCAGTAGAACAGGGAGCTTTTACAGTTACGCTTTCAACCATAATCTTCCATCTCTTCTCCAATGTTAAGAATTCTGCTCAATGCTGCATGAAGGTTAACCATACCATATCCTGTGGCGTTTGAAATTGGAATCAATCCTTGAGCAAATCCACCTAAATTCATGCTCCTCAAAAGATTTGTGGCAAGGGTATAGCTCTCTCCGTCTGATTCTTTTGCAATGGCTTCTTCGAGAATGGTCATGTTTGAAGACCATTTTAGTATGTCTTTAATCTTGTCTTCTATAAGATCTACTTTTGTTACAATATTTACTTGAGGTAAACCTAATCTAAGTTTAACAGATGTTGCAAGTAATGCTATTGATACAAAATTAACTGCCGTTGTAATGAGAGAACCATCATGAAGAAATACGGAGGTTTTTTGTTCTGTGTTTAGGTTCTGCACAAAAAAGAGTCCACTTGCTCTGTATGCAAATAGCTCAATTTGGCCCGGGGTATCCACTATCAAGTAATCTGGATTCACATTATCAATCTCACGTTGTAATTCATCAATCTTGGAAGCAATTAGATCATTTGCCATTATCATGGATCCGTTTGGGCCAAGATCATACTGTCTCATTATTGATACAATATCTACATAATCTCTCACATCCACATCACATGTGTATGGAAGATTCTCTACTGCGGGATCCAAATTTAACATTCCTACAAAATGACCATTTCTAGTATAATAATCAAGAATTTTTGAAGCCAGTAGAGATTTTCCCGATCCTGCAGTTCCTACAAGAAAAATTACTTTCATTTTTGATCAACTATTTTATGCTGAGCTTATATTTCCATCCATGAATAGAGCATGCGATGAATTGGAAGCTATTGGCATTACCTGTAAGTATAATACCATTTCTGATCATTGCTGCTACGTTCAATGTTAGCCTTGCAGATCTGCTTGCAGTAGGCATGGTGCCATTTATTGGAGCCGCGCTTGCTATGGCCTGCAAACTACTTACTCAGGGTTTGAAATTCAATTATCTAGTCAGGAAATTTTTAGGGCCAATTGATGTAAACTGGAGAACAATTTCGGTAAGGATAGGAAGCGAGTTTGTTACATCAACAACGCCATCTTTTGTAGGGGGTGAGTTGGTAAGAATTATGTGGCTAAGTAAGAAAGGTGTACCGGTTGGGAAGGCATCCTATGTTACAATAGTGGAGATCGTAACAGAGGTTCTGGTAGCAGGAATATTTGCTATTGTTGCTGCAGCCTTTTCCTTTGCATATGGAGCATATGTTGTAGGCATATCTGTACTTGCAGTTAGTTTACCCATAACGGGGGTTTGGGCTTCTTTGTTCTTCTTATCATCTAAAAGAACGTTTCAGGTACCAGGATTGATTTCAAAAATTGCCGCAAGACTGGGAAAAGGTCGTTCTTTGCAATATATTGAAAAGACAAACCTCTGGATGAAAGAAATTTGTGACATGAGTAGGGAAACACGGCACAATCAACAAATAAAAAAAGCCTTTGCAGTATCAATTATAATTTCTGTGTTTACTTGGTCATTTTATGGACTTTCGTTTATGATTATTGCTAATGGGGCAGGTTATATGATAGACTTTTTCCATTCTCTAATGGCCACAATGGCTGCAAATGCAATAGGAAACCTTCCAGTAACTATTGGTGGCTCTGGTCTGACCGAGTTCGCTGTATGGGCCTATCTTGGGCACCTAAATACATTAACGTATGTAGCTGCAAAGGACAGCCTTCAGTGGAACATCATAATAGCTTGGAGAATTGCAACTTATCATGTAGGTCTGGTCATAAGCTGGCTATTTCTTATGAAGGTAGTATATCCAAGCATCAAAAATCAAAAAACATTATAGAAAGCACTTTATTTTCGCCGTCTTTACTTTTTCATTGTGGATTATTCGGGAAAAATAGTCGTAATTACTGGAGCATCAAGTGGCATTGGAAAAGAATCTGCACTAGAATTTGCTAAATTACACGCCTCTGTTGTGCTTGTTTCAAGGGATAGGAACAAACTTGAGGAAGTTACAAAAGAGCTCTTAAAGTATCAAACTCGAATTCTTGTATGTGCTTGTGATATATCTCAAAAGGATCAAGTAAATGAAATGAGTAAGCAAGTCTTGGAAAAGTTTGGCACCGTTGATGTACTTGTAAACAATGCAGGTTTTGGAATTTATGGTAACTCCAATGATCTAAAAGTAGAAGAAATAGAGTCACAGATGAGAACAAACTATCTCGGCATGGTATATTGCACCAAGACTTTTTTGCCAAAAATGCTAGAACAAAAGTCTGGTCACATAATCAATGTGGCTTCAGTAGCTGCAAGTTTTGGCATTCCTGGAATGGCAGGTTATTGTGCATCCAAGTTTGCGATGTTGGGTTATTCAGAATCCCTATACCATGAGCTGAAAGGAAGTGGCGTAGGAATAACAGTCGTAAGCCCAATAATGGTACGAACTAACTTCTTCAACCATAACTCATTTAACAACATGCCAAGATATACCACCACTCTTAGCGCAAATACTGTAGCAAAAACTGTTGTGAGGGCTGCCTCTTCGCCCAGGCTTGAGATTGTGGTTCCTCAATTTGTAAGGATAGCGATATGGTTCAAACATACATTTCCATACCTGATAAATCCAATAGTTGGTCAAATTTTTAGAAGATCAAAAACAAACTAAATTTTGCGCTTTATTCCTCTGGTTCCTCGGAGCTGGCTGAATCAGAATCAACGTCCATCATCTCAAGGCTTACAAGATCAAATTGATATATTGCATCCATGTCTATCTCCATCTCTTTTTTAAGGAATTCTATGAGCTTTTTGCCTAAAGGCGCCTTGTAAGCATTTATTGTAAATTCATAGACAACACCCTTCATAAGATCTGACGGCTTGATCTTTTTTGGCAAACTCATTCCTTCTATAATTTTCCTGCCATCTTCCACAGCTTCGTAAACCTGACCATCTATTTTCATATCCTTTTCATATATCTCAAGTATGTAACCTGTCCTTATGATGGATTCTGGCTTTCCAAATTTGGCATTTTTTATCTCATCTTGTACCCACTTTGGAATTTCTTTAGTCACTTCTGTTCACCTTAACTAACCTTGTTTTTCTTTCTTGCTTGATTGCCACCAGTCGCGATATTCATCATGCTTATCTTCTCGTGTCTTTTCACGTTTATTTAATCTGTATTTGATATCACTTATCTGTTCCCTGGTGGCAAACAATCCGCATTTTTTACAAATGAAATGCTTTGTGTTAGGATCAAATTTCATTTCTATCTGAACCTGCTTGGCTGCACACTCAGGACATTCTGTCAATGACGCGATCACTAGAGTTATCCATAAAAGCTTTTGCTAGTTATGTTTTGCTTGTAGAGTGATAATGACATTACCAGCACATAATTTCACAAAATACATTATTCCAAGTTGAAGGCAATCAGGTGATACGACATTACACAAAAATCTAGAATATGCTAATGACAGCCTACCAACTATAACTTGGATGCATTGACTCCAAGTATTAGCAAGTACGCCATTCGCGTTCACCTGAATCATAATTTCTGGTACGCGGTCTATGTCTTCATCCCCAATTGGTCAGTTCGCCCATCGAAAAATGCCGCGTACCAGAATTTGAAATTATATTTTTAAAAATTATAATTCTTTCTAATCTTCAAGCATTCCTGAAATAATCTTTGCAGTTTTACTAGTCCCATTTCTGTCATAATTTTTGGCAAACTCTACCAGATTTTCCTGATACTTGTTGTAGTTGCTGTGTATTTTAGAAACTGCATTCACTGTTTGCTTTATGTTGGTAGCAAGAATACCCAAATTTCTCTCTTCTGCCCATTTTATCTGATTGGTATGCTCGTCATAGACAGGAATCCCTATGATTGGCTTTGCCTTTGCACCTAATATCTCCCCCATTGCAGTATGAGAACCATTTATCACAGCATATTTACACAAATTCAAGACGGTGTCTTTTTCTTGTTCAGAGAGAAACCCTACATCTACCTGAATCCAATCGATATTTTTCTCAAGAGCTTCAGAAATTGAGTGTGCCTTACCGTCCTTATCAAGTACCCTATCCAAAGAAGCATCATTTTTTGCGTGTGATATAATCCTCCTCTCATTATTCATTTCAGTGGCACGAAAGACCTTTTCATATTTGGCTGAAGTTGCCTTATTTGTTGACTTGTTACCGGTTATCATCCAGTATCCAAAACTATCTACACTTTCAATCAATTTCTCCAAGTCTGACTTTGGACCATGTTTAATTGTGTTGTAGCTTGAAAAATGTCCCGCATACACTATTTTTTTCTTCAATCTTTCAGGAAAGTTCAGGTTGTACTCACATATAGTATAAGGAGGAGGAGAATCTGCGACAACTATCTTTGAAGCCTTTGCAATTTTCTTTGATATGTACATTACTGCCGGATAAAAAAAGGATCGTGATACCCAAAGTCTAGGCCTGAATTGATTTGTAATAAAGACTGACTTGACGCCTCTCTTTTCTGCTATGATGTTTGAACCTACATCACCATCATTAATAACAAGATCAAATTTTTGCTTATCATACAATTTTCCTTCAGCGATTAGGTATTTTGCCATCACTGAAACAAGAGGTTTCCTGCCTGCAACAGGAAGTAGAATGTTGAATAAAGATAAAGTAATACTTGGGCCACATTTGCCATCAATGGGTGTTGGAATTACTATGTTGTGTAGATTTTCCTTTTTTGCAGGAAATCTCTTGAGTAGCTTTTGGTAAATCTCTCCACTACTTGAATAGTGAATATCCAGATCATCTCCTACGTTTTGGCGAATTATATCGTCAAGGGCCATCATTCTGGTGAAATGACCATTTCCCCATGGATTGATGAACCCGCATATCTTTTTCATGCATGCAACTAAATTAGTCCTACTTAAATTCTCAATGATTCATTCTCAGGGAATCAATTATATCGTGTACATTTTTTGGTCCTACAGTTAGTGATATTGATTCAAGATTTTTCAATGCATCACTAGCATTTTTTTGAATTTTCTTTTTTGGAATGTTTCTTTTGATAAATTTCGATTTACCCAAATTCTCTAGATTTGCGATATATTTCTCTAATCCTATTTGTCTAGAATTTTCAAGAATACTGGAATCCATGCCAGCAAGTGGAATCCATGGCATCAAGTTCTTTTGAAAAACAACTTTTATGCTATCTTCTACAAACCATACCGGTAATACAAAAGGTAAGATTGGTAATGCCACGCGCTTGATTTTTTTGGAATAGGCAATGGATACAATTAGATTAATAATTACCCGAATTTTCATTAACGAATCTTGAATCTTGGGCATTTTACAGAATTGAAGTGTAATTTTTTCTTGAACAATTGATGGTAATATTCTATTTATCATTTTAGATGTCTTGAGAAGATCTGAGTCACTTGAGTAACTTACTAGCACCTTCACATCAAAACCCATTTTTATGCTTTGCAGGCATGCTATTGCAGATAACTCGTCATATATGCAACAAAGCATAGTTTCCTTTTGAGAATTAAATGGAATTCCTCCCAGTCCTTTATCTACAAAAATGCAAACATAAGCATATGATTCTGTAAGATATGTGTAAAGCAATCTGCTTCCATGATCTAATTCCAAACTAGGTTTTACTTGCAGATCGATGGACTTTTCGATTAAAGATGAAGTTGCGGCAATTTCCAAATCTTTTGTCAAGTAGCTGGTGGATTTTCCTTCTACCTTTATGTAAAATTTCTCACCTTTCAATAACACATTCATGCTTGTATTTGTAATTGTAGAAAGCACTGTATCAAATTGATTCTTGACTTCCTTTGCAATAGCTATTCGGTCAATACCAAAAAGTGATCCGATTGTAGAGGAGGCAAATACAGGATCATCTGCATCCACCACTAATACAGAATCATTCTTTCGTACACGGGTGAATCTCTGTTTTTTTATTTTGAGAATCTTTGAAATACTTGCTTCTAAATCATTCATCTTATTTAATGAAAAAACTGATGGAAAAATAACCAGCACGGTCTTCTCGTCCATTCTGCTTCCAGTGTCTTGGCTCATATCATTCTAGGATAAAAAGTCGACCTAAATAATTATATGACCAAAATGAATACATTTTCTTATGCATATTTTTACTGCTGAGCAGATACAGCAGTTAAACGAAAGACTGAAGACACCGCAAGACATTCTCAAATGGGCATTAGACAACCTTCATCCAAGAATAGCCATGGCGTCAAGTTTTGGAGCAGAAGATGTTGTAGTAATTGATATGATGATGAAAATAAACCCGAAATCTAGAATTTTTACACTTGATACTGGTAGATTAAACCAAGAGACATACGATGTTATGGATGAGATAAGAAACAAGTACAACACGAACATTGAAGTAATGTTTCCAGATTCTAATGAGGTTGAACAAATGGTTCGCGTCAATGGCATGAATTTATTTTATCAAAGTATGACAAATCGCAAATTATGCTGTGGAATCAGGAAAGTTCATCCACTCAAGAAAATGCTTTCAACCGTAGATGGATGGATAACCGGATTGAGAGCTGACCAAACTGAAATCAGGTCTGGCGCCAAAAGAATCGAGATTGATCCGCAACACAATGGTATCATAAAAGTAAATCCAATAATTGAATGGACGTGGGAAAAAACTTGGGATTATATTAAGAATAATAACGTACCTTACAACAAACTTCACGACATGGGATATCCTAGCATAGGATGTGAACCTTGTACGCGTGCAATCAAACCTGGAGAACCATTACGGGCGGGACGTTGGTGGTGGGAGACAGATCCTCAAAAAGAATGTGGATTGCATGCGGAACACGGAAAATAGTATTCTAGGTAATATGATATGGGTATTGCCAAACCACACGGAGGTAAACTGGTAAACAGATCTAAAAGTACAAACCAAGATAACCTGTTTTCGATACAGGTTAGTACTGATCTAGCAAATGACATTGAAAATATATCTGATGGTATTTTCAGTCCACTTGAGGGATTTCTTCTACGAGAAGATTTTGAGAAGGTAGTTACAAAGGGAAGGTTAGCGAATGATCTTCCTTGGACAATTCCAATAATACTTGATGTTGATAAAGAAACCGCAACAAAGATGAAGGATGCAAAAGATGTGGCTCTAAATGTTAGCGGTACGAATTTTGCGGTTTTACATGTGGAAGAGATCTATACATTTGATAAAAATGCAACAGCAAAGGGGGTTTATGATACAACCGATGAAAAACATCCAGGAGTAGCAAAAATCATGTCAATGAAAGAATCTCTGGTTGGAGGTAAAATAGATTATATTAAAAGACCTACAGAAACGCCAATTCGCAGATACAGAAAGACTCCAAGAGAAACAAGAGAACTATTTGAGAAGGCAGGGTGGAAGACAATAGTTGGATTTCAAACTAGGAATGTGCCACATGTTGCGCATGAGATGCTTCAAAAGGCATCATTGAACACACACAGTGGGCTTTTTGTTAATCCTCTAATAGGTAAGAAAAAATCAGGCGATTACAAGGACGAAGTAATAGTTGCAGCCTATGAGACACTGATCAAGTATTACTACCCACAGAATAGGTGTTATCTTGCTACACTACACACAGAGATGCGATATGCAGGTCCAAAGGAAGCCATTCATCATTCCATAATGAGGAAAAATTTTGGGTGCACTAACATCATAATAGGCAGAGATCATGCAGGTGTGGGCAATTACTACGATCCATTTGCCTCACAGAAAATATTTGATGATTATCCTGACATTGGAATCGAACCAATCTTCTATCCTGCCTTCTTCTATTGCAAAAAATGTTTGTCCTTTGCAAGTGAAAGAAATTGTCCACACGGACAGGAATTTCAGGAACAGCTTAGTGGTACCAAGCTTAGAAAAATGATTCTCGAAAAACAAAGTCCGTCAGAGTACCTTATCCGGCCTGAGGTATCGAAGATCCTCATGGAGTGGGATAATCCATTTGTTGACTAGATTTTGTAAGTCATAGGATGGATAATATAGCTGTATTATCTAGACGCAACAGCTTCTCTCTTCTTAGTCTTTATTAAAACGCCAATCAAGAGTCCGGTTACTCCAACTATGATAAATGGCATGTAGAAAATTGGATTTTGTGCAGGATCTCCTGAAACTATAGTTATGGAAACGTCACCTGAGGATGTTGATGGTGGGCTAGAAGTTGAATCCATTCCAGCCGCTTCAATATCCCTGACTGTAAATCCTGCTACATCAAGATTGTCAACAAGTACCTGTTGACCTATTGATGCAGATAATCCACCATTACTGGTGTGTTGCACCGTTACAATCTTGCCTGGACTCCACCCACCGGTCTTTTCCTCATGAATTAAAAAATACCCATCCTCTGGTGTGTTGACTGCGACCCATAATCTATAATCTGGAGGACTACCCATCCCAATTTCTATGAATTTCTGTACCTTGGGGTCTTCATAAAGTCTGATTATGGCATTGCCATTTGGATTAGCATATGTGAGCTTATTTTGTATGGTGAGCTGCCAATTAGTAACATGTGCATGCGGTAGGTTAAAGACGGTAGCATTATCTCTTATAACGTTAAAAGCGGCCGCAGGTATCTCAAGTGTATCGTAATGGACGGACTTGTTCATAGTAGACGATTCTTCCTGAGCATATGCCGGTAAAAGTGGCGTTATCAGTAAAAGTACAGCAAGTATCGCTCTATGCATAAGATGAGCTAAGGTTCATTTCAATAAAAATCTACATTTGCCACGTTTGTGGCCCATAAAACACAAAAGATCGTGTTATTGTGTAACCGCCTTCTGATTTATTATATGATACAGCAGAGTCCTATATAACAGAGCCAGAAGATGCAGTCTTGTAATAATTGCATTCTTTTTTTATCTGACAGACTGCGCACATTGGAGATACCGGTTTGCAGATATTTTGTCCATACATGACAAACGTATCGTTTATCCGAATCCAATGTTTTCTTGGGATTTTTTTCATGAGTTCAGCCTCTGTATCCTCAGGAGTCTTTGTCTGAACAAGCCCAATCCTATTTGAAATTCTGTGTACGTGCGTATCTACAGGTATGGCAGGCTTGTCAAACGCATAAACCAGAACACAATTTGCAGTTTTTCGACCCACACCTGGCAACTCAACTAGTTTGTCTAGTGTTTGCGGTACTTTACCAGAATATTTCGAATCTATTATAGATGCCACTTCGATTATGCGCTTTGCCTTTATGTGATAAAACCCTGTTGATTTGATAATCTTTTCAACATCTGAAATCTTTGCGCTAGCAAGAGCACTAGCTGTCTTGTATTGTAAAAATAACTTTCTGACCACTGCTGATGTATTTTCGTCTCTTGTTCGTGCTGAAAGTATTGTTCCGATCAGGATGCTCAAAGGACTTCCATTTTCAGCTTCGCGTAATTGTCGTAATGCAGTCATTCGGGGTGGCTTTACTGCATCCATGGTCTTTATCATTCCATCTAGAATTTTTCCTATCTTATCCAACTGATCATATTTGATCACACAAGTATTATATCTGTTATAACAAGATCATCATATTGGAGTTAACAAAAGAAGAAGAATCTGCACTTGCTGGAAAACATGGAGAAACTCTTGCGCTTGCATACCGGGTTCTCGTGGCAATAGGGGAGGCTACAGGGGCAGATAAACTGATTCCAGTAGAGTGGGCTCATCTATCTGGAGTAAATTACAATACCATAGGTGATGCGGGGGAGAAATTTCTCTCACATCTTAGCGAAGATGCGAAATTTAAGATAAAAACCACTGTAAATCCTATGGGATTTGATTCTGATAGCGTTTCAAAATTCGAACTTGATGAAGAATTTATCAAAAAACAACAAAGTATCAGGCAATCGTATGAGAAGATGGGTGCCATACCGTCTTTTTCTTGCATTCCATATGAAATATTTGAACTCCCAAAAAAAGGGACTCAGATATCTTTTGCAGAAAGTAATGCTGCCATTTATGCAAATTCAATTTCTGCTCTAAAAACCAACAAAGAAGGTGCGTTCAGTGCGCTTGCAAGTGCACTTACAGGAAAGAGCAT
>DAHUYT010000035.1 GCA_027315065.1 Nitrososphaerota archaeon
ATGTATGCGCAATATATTTTATGAAATCAAACTCTACTGCCAAGATTTACACAAAATACGTTCTTCGAGGATTTGCAGACGGATATTGGAATATATCGCCTGAGATTTATTTCGCCAAACCAACTCATGATGAGTTTGTAAGTGCCAATGGTACCGTTAATGTCACAGCAGTACCAAATTTGGTTCCTCGTGACAAAAATAATACCGAGGTAACCTTTACAATAACTGCAAAAAATGGTACAGAAGGAATTTATGAAATAAAAACTCAGGATGAGTGTTGGAACTATCAGGGTTTAGTGGTAGATCTTAACGAATCAAAGGTTAATCCTGATATTTTACCTAACCTTAATCATGATGTATGTGCAATGCTAACCATCGATCCACCTGTGATACATATTGTAAATTATACAGGCATCATTTCTAAAAATTCGTATCAAATTTATGATTCTCAGGATATTAAAATTCCTCCTCCACTAGAGCAAGTCAGATCAGGAACCGCGCCCTCGGAGATAACATGTAGCTATGGTTTTCTCCGAATATACAACGCACATAATGGTTCTCCTGCATGTGTTACATTTGAAATTGCAAAAATGTTAGCCGAAAGAGGATGGTCAGGCGGCATCCCAATGGGATGGCCTAAATTTCTCTATAATTAGATCTTAACCTTTACGACAGCTAGCATGTTTCTAGGTGTAAAGAGGGGGGATTCCATTTTTACTCTTTATCGATAAACTCGTCCGCTGTTGGAGGTTCTGGGCTTAGTCCCTTTCTCTTTCTAAGATCAGCCACTATAGTTGACAGAATAGAGTTTGGAACTGGCGTCCATGCCTTAAAGTGTGTGTTCCACATTGCCTTTCCTGCAGTCTGCCCACGCATTACCTCAGACAAGTCAAATGTTTCAGATGCCGGAATCTCTCCAGTTATAATATTTACAACACCTTTTTGTTCCATATTTAGAACCTTGCCTCTCTTTCCCGATATGACACCTGCCACATTGCCAATGAGTTCCTGCGGAATCCTGACCTCAATTCCAAGGGTTGGCTCTAGCAGTACTGGTTGAGCAAGCAACATTGCACCCATACATGCACGCCTTGATGCAGGCCCTAGTTGTGATAGACCTCTGTGCGCTGGATCCTCGTGAGGCACAAAATGATTGAATGTGAACTTGCATCCCCTTACCTGTTCTCGTGTAAGAGGGCCTTCCTTCATAGTATCATCAAATCCTGACAGTATAGAATCAGTTGATTCCTGGACAAACTGGACACCTTTTGTGCCATCAACCATAACATTTCCTCTAGTATCAAACCTCATCACACGTTTTGCATCGTCTCCATCCCATCCGGCTTCTTTCAATATCTTCTGAACTTCCTTTTTGTCCTTGTATTCATTTAATGTACCGTTTCTTATCATCTCAGCTACCTTCTCTTCAAGCGGTTCTACTTTCATGAATATCTTGTTGTGTCTGTTAGGTGATTTTGTCATGATAGGTCCTGCAGAACCACGAATTGTCTCCCTGTAATTAATCAGTGGTTGTGAAGTGATAATGTCTACTTTGGCATCTGCAATCAATGCAGTTGCAATCTCAAGGTGAAGCACACCCATACCAGCAATCACAGTCTCTCCACTCTCCTCATTTATCTTTACGACCAAGTTGGGATCTTCAATTGTAATTCGGTTCAATGCCTCGACAAGTTTTGGCAAGTCTTTGGGATGTTTTGGCTCTACTGCAATTTGCACAACTGGTTCTGACACATACTGGATTCCCTCAAATGTGTGAATGCCGGCTACTGTAGATATTGTCTGACCTGCCCTTGCGTGTTCCAATCCTAAAAGCGCTGGAATGTTTCCTGCTGCAAGCTCTCCCACCATCTCTCTCTGGTTACCCATGAAAAAGTTGACGGATTGGATTCTTCCTTCTCGTTTTGTATCAATAATATGAATTCTATCACCATCTTTTATCTTTCCAGAAAATAATCTTCCTATTGCCACAGGGCCGGCAGCTGGGTCAACTGTCATGTTTACAATCATCATTATAGCAGGACCGTTATCGTCGCAATTGAGTAGTGCCTTTCCAATGTCAGAGTCAAGGTCACCTTTCCAAATCTTTGGGATTCTGTATTTTTGTGCAACATCAGGCGGTGGATGATGTTTTACCACCATTCCAAGAACTGCATCATATAGCGGCGCCTTTTCTGCAAGATCCTTTACATTTCCACCCTCAGAATAGGCAGCAAATATGTCTTTAAATGATATTCCTTTTTTCTTCATCACATCAGCATTAAATCCCCATTTGTCCTTGGCAGAACCAAATGAGACACTACCGTCCTGAATGCTTACTTTCCACTTTTCCTTGTATTCAGGTTCTGCATAAATGTCAATTAGTCTGTTAAAGTTGGTCACAATCTCAAGCAGCCATTCCTGCATCTTGTCAGGCGTTAATCTTAGTTCCTTTATGAGACGGTCAATCTTGTTGATATAAAGTACCGGTCGCACCCTCTCTTCTAGAGCTTGACGAGTTACTGTCTCTGTCTGTGTCATGATGCCCTCTACAGAGTCAGATACGACAACTGCACCATCAATTGCCCTAAGACTTCGAGTCACACGTCCAGTAAAGTCAATGTGACCTGGAGTATCAATCATGTTAATGACATATTCTTGATTATCTTTTTCATAAAGTAAAGTAACATTTGCCTGTACAATAGTCATCTGCCTGTCTTGCTCTAACTTCATCGAGTCAAGTGCAAGTGCCTGTCCTGCCACAGAGGGACTGATGATACCGCTTGATGCAAGAAGACTGTCACTCATGGTAGTTTTTCCGTGATCTACATGAGCAATCACACCAAAATTTCTGATATGCTTCTTGTCTCCGATAATTTTGAGAATTTGCTCAGTTGCCTTAAATTTCATGTTTTAGCTAAATCCTTTTCTAGCCGCTATTAAACGTTTAGAAGAATTATACAAGAAATCAATAGATCATAGAAGAACTAGCGTTTCGCAATCTTTTTTCTTCAATAAAGAAACAATCCCTCTTTTCTTTCTTCTTTGCAGCATACAGTGCAATCAATTCTGAAACAAATATGAAAAACAAAATCTGCTCCTGAAGATTTCTAGTTTTGGTATAAGGCCTTTTTGTTACCAATCCGTAATTTTTCAGAGTCTTTGAGAGTTTTTCATTGTATGGATTTTTTGCATCAAACAAGATGACGGTATCTCCTTTTCTTGCTGAAAACAATTCCATGTGTGAAAACTGTTCTATTCTCTCATAGTGAGTGTCTGCACCAACTGTCTCGTACAACTTGGCCGCACAAAACATGGCAATCGGCATGGTCTGAAGATTGCCCAAAACATAGACCTTTTTGCCAAGAGATATCTTCCTTGCTGCACTCTTGGCTGCACGATATATCCCAGACGCGTTTCTTATTTCATATCTAGATACAAGCGACATGCATGCAAGTGCGCTTGCTAGAAAACTGATGCTGCCTGCGGTCGTGATACCAGTGGAATCAAACTTTAACAAAATGGTTTTCTTACATACTTTTGCGAGTTTGTTGGCATCATTTGTCGTAATAGCAACTGTTCTTTTGGCAAGTTTTCCAAGTCTGATATTTGATACGGTATTGCCAGAGATTGATATCAGGTAAAGATCATGTCCCTGTAACATTTTGCTGTTCTTGATTAGGTCTAGCGGGTCATGGGCCCGGGCTCGGAATTGTGAGAAAACTTCAGCCAGTTGTGCCGATGCAAAAGAGTCTCCAGTCCCACAAAAGATTGCTTTTTTCTGTTTACTGACAGGCAGTGTTCTTTGCGGCACAAAGCGCTCCAGAAAATCAAGTTGCATCTTGATCTCTTTTTCAAGCGCAACAACAGTTGACATAACTTGGATATTTATAGTAGGGCTAAAAATCCTACTTATGGAAATAACAGTCGGGCATACACCGGATTCTGATGACGCTTTCATGTTTTATGCAATGTTAACTGGCAAGGTTACATCCCCCCACTTTAAGGTCAATCATGTTGTAGAAGATATAGAGACTCTAAACAAGCGTGCCTTAAACCATGAACTTGATGTTACAGCAGTTTCGGCACATGCTTGTGCGTATATTAAAGACTATACAGTACTGAGAAGTGGTGGAAGCTTCGGTAAGGGTTATGGTCCAATAGTAATTTCAAAACAAAATCTTTCTCCTGACCAATTGCGCCATTCCAAGATAGCAGTTCCTGGAAAGATGACCTCGGCGTTTCTTTTACTGCAGTTAATGATTGGCAAATTTAATTATGTTGAGATGAAATTTAGCGACATACCAGATGCTGTCTCAAGAGGCGAGGTAGATGCAGGGCTTGTCATACATGAAACCCAGATAACGTATGAACAAAATAAACTCATAAAAATAATGGATGCAGGTGAGTGGTGGCGTAATCACACAGGCGGTCTTCCAGTTCCACTTGGAGTAAATGTGATGAGCAATCATTTTGGACCTGATACGATAAAACAATTTGATGTATTTTTCAAAGAGTCGATTGTTTACGGAATGGCTCGCATTGGAGATGCACTTGATTATGCGATGCAGTACAGCAGGGGGCAGCCAAGAGACCTCATTGAGAGATTTGTACGCATGTATGTAAATGATATCACTATAGAAATGGGCATCCTAGGAGAGCATGCCATACGAAGTCTGTTTCAGTTTGGAATAGAAAAGGGACTTGTTCCAGAATTTGATCTAAGATTCGCATGAGACAAAAAACCAAAATTGATAATCAATAGTTAATTAGGAGACGCGCAAATCATGATACTGTGGACAGACGGGTATTTCTCCTTGGCGTTGCAATGTTAGGGGCAGGAGGATTATCATGGTTATACTTCAACAGCACCATCCCCGCTAGTACGCCTAACATGACTGCCGATGAGACAAGCGCTTTTTATCAAGCTCAAGCAACAAACATTGGCCTTACAAACATGTCCCAGATGGTGGCAGGACTAGGATTCCTCATAACCTTGATTAGTTTTGGCCTAAGACGTAGAAAGAAAGGTGGGGTTGGAAAACCAGTTACACAAAAACCTGCCGAGATCTAGAATGTTTTCAAAATATTAAAAAACGTATCTCTTTGTGCTGCTTCTCTTCCAATTTCTTTTATCGTGTTTGCAAGTTCCAAAATAGAAGAATTTGTACCCCTGCCAGCTGCACGATAAATTTCTTCTGAGAAAGCAGTACCGACCAGATCGTTTCCGCCGTATGTGAGAGCTACCTGTGCCAGTTTCTTTCCCAATGCCACCCAGTAAACAGAGATGTTGTCAAGTTGTTGTGCTAACATCAGTCTTGAAACGGCTATGACTCTAAGATCATATGTAGATGGACTTTCTGACTTTACTAGGCCTGCTTTTTCAAGTTCGGTATTTTCTAGGCTGAATTTGAGAGGAATCAAAGTGATAAAACCCTTGGTCCTTTTCTGGACCTCTCTTAATTTTACCAAATGATCCACGATGTGTTCTGGCTTCTCGATATGGCCAAAAAGCATTGTTGCGTTACTCTTGATGCCCAGATTATGGGCCTGTTCAATTGTATCAAGCCATTCTTGCCCTGAGCATTTGCCTCTAACTATCTTATTTCGTATTTCTGGGTGAAACAGTTCCGCGCCACCACCTGGCATTGTATCAAGTCCAGATGCCTTGAGTCTTACAAGTACTTCCTTTACAGAATTTTTTGTCAACTTTGATAAAAAGAATATCTCTGCAGCAGTCAAAGCTTTTATGTTCATTTCAGGATGACTCTTTTTTATTGTCCGAAACATTTCCTCGTAATACTCTAAAGGTAACTCGGGATGAAACCCGCCAACTATATGTACCTCTGTTGCCCCCATTTCTTTTGCCTTGCCCACTCTAGATTCTATATCCTGTGGAGTTAGAGTATATGCATCACTTTCATTTCCCTTTCTATAAAATGCACACATCTGACAACTTGCGGCGCAAACATTGGTGTAATTCAGATAATAAGATGCAGTAAAGGTTACAGTATTTCCTGACTGTTTCTGTCTTACCAAGTCTGCCGCTGCACCTAACATGTAAAGATTATCGTAAGACATTAGCTCAAGACCGTCATCATATGAGAGCTCCACTCCAGAAATGGCTTTCTCAAGTGCTTTGGAATCTCTGACTAGCTTCTCTAACATGCCTCTTGTTGATTTTAATATCAATATAAAAGTAAACAGTGTGTTTTACTATCGAAATAACGCGTTCCTGGTTATATCTTTTGAACATTTGTTATTTTTGCTGCAATAGTCCTCGCATTCGTGAGCAGTGTGAGATATCTCATACCCAAACCCGCATTTCTCACAGAAGTAATATTTCTTTCCTCTCCTATATTGTTCCTGAACCATACATGGGATTAATTAGTTCTCAAAATTTAGCATTTCGGAAAAATATCGGTGTTTTTATACAAAATCATTCAGACAGGATGCGCTATCTTATTTTATTGCTCATACTTTGGTAGATCATGAAATTACATCATATCGGAGTTGTGGTATCCAACATACAAGATTCCATAGGTGAACTGAAAAAATACATGAGTTTTCAGAGTACTAGTTTGCCTACACATGTTGGAAGTCAAAAGGTAAATGTCTGCTTTTTAAAAGTTGGTGAGCCATTTTTGGAATTGATAGAACCCACATCAAGTAACTCTCCAATCATGGAATTTGCAGCAGGGGGAGGCGGAATTCACCATCTCTGTTTTGAAGTACGTGACATACAAAAGGAACTAGATGACATGGTAAAAAAAGGTGCAACCGTACTGGTAAAACCTGTGAAAGGGTTTGATGAGAGACATATTGCTTTTGTCGATCTAAATATGAAAAAAACAAAGTGCGCGCTAATCGAGTTACTCGAGGCCAAAAAATCAGTTTAGAGTCTAGTGTTTAGAGTAGATTTCTGTGATATGACAATAATGGATAAAATTGAAACTACAAGTACCATAGATGCGATGGGACCAAACTCGGGAACAAATGTTGTGCTTTTTGAGAACATGATGTCGTTGCTTCCATTGTTAGCTTGTTGCCATTCTAGATACACAGTGTTCGATGACGACGCCATTGTGTTATACCATGAACCATATGTGCCGTTGTTTACATCTACAGGAGATTCAAAACTATTCCCACCGTCCGCGCTTTTAGCTATGTAAACATCATAGTTACCAGGAGTGTTGTCAACCCAACTTATGTAGACATTACCACTATCAACAGAGATTTGTGGCCAGCCAGACGCACCAGGAGTGTTACTGACGTTTACAGGCGTGTCAAATGTTTGACCGCCATCACTACTTTTTGCAAAGAGGATATCATAATTTTTGCTAGTTATGGCATTGGTCCATGTTACGTAAACGTTGTTTCCTACAACAGTAAATTGCGGATATCCCGAATCTTGTGGATTTCCACTGATATCAGCTGGTTTTGCAAATGTTGCACCCCCATCAGTGCTCTTTGAAAATAAAATTTCAAAGTTGCCTTGGGTGTCATCCATCCATACTGCATAAACGTCATTTCCATTCACTATCATCTGAGGGGCGCCAGAATCTCCCGTATCATTACTGATGTTTGTTTGAGTGCTACTGAAGGTGTTCCCGTAGTCACTACTGCTACTTAGGAATACATCAAAATTTTTTACACTGTTATCTTCCCACATTAAATAAACATGATTTCCATCAGCCGAGATTTTTGGAATTCCGGAATTACTGCTAGCATGATTAGTTATGGCAGCCGGACTGCTAAATGTAATGCCTCCGTTATCGCTTTTTGTGAAAATTACGTTGGTAATGTCACCTTGTGTTCTTTCCAGCCACGCAACATAAACATGGTTGCCAGATACTGTTAGTTGAGGAAAAGCCGAGTCTTTAGAACTATCACTGATTTCAATTGCGGGCATAAATGTAGTACCATTATCATTACTTTTTGCAAATGCAATACTAGATTTATTTGCCAAAAAAGACTGCCAGACAGCATATATACTACCCTGAGACTCTACAATTTTCAGGTTATCTGGAGCTCCAGAGTTTATGTTTCCAAGGTCGATTTGCTTGCCAAAAGAAGAGCCGCTATCACTACTTTTTGCAAACATCACACCGAATTTACCAGCAGCAATATCTACCCATCCAGCATAAACATTATTTCCTGAAACTATCAATTGCGGCAGAGTGGAGTTGCCATTAGGTGAGCTGATGCTCACTGCATCAGTAAATCCGGTAGAACCAGAATCTGCAAAAGCGTTTGATACGGATACAGTAAAAACTAAAATCAAAAGTGTCAGAATAGGTTTTATCACATACGATATTTTATTTTGCATTATATGATAGTTGTGATTCAGGAGAACGATTACGAATTAATTTCGTCCACTATTAGATTTAGATCTATCCCAGTTTTTGTGTTTACAGTGTTTGTTACATGCGAGACAAAGACAATGTCTTTGTTTTCTTTGCCAAATATCAAACTAGTCTTTACTTTGACAGGTTTAAACTCTGTATTTGGTCCAAGCATGATCGTTGGCAAGAGAGAAAGTATAGACATGTCTCCAGTACGAGCTTTAATCTTGTAGGCAGTTGTATCAGTAAAGTATACTCCCCCCCTTGTGGTTGGAGACCTTACCGGGATTTTTGATTTTGCTATTGAGACATTCTCAAGATCAAAGATCTTCTCATCAATGTATAGGGTATATTTTAGATTAGAAGTTTGAATTATTTTTGACATTATTTCATCATTAATTTCCACAAGGTGCATACTTGTTCCAAGACGTAATAATCTTCCTTTTGAAGAAATGTTTAAGATGGTTTTAGAGCCATCTCCGCATGTCTTTACTTGAAAAACTATGAGATTGAAGCCGCTTGGCAATACCATGACGGAACAAAGCATCCAAATGGGTCCTTTCTCAACAAAACTCATACGTATCACCCTGCAAAGAGGCCTACACCATACAAGACATACAAAAACGCAGCACAGATTAAACTCCTGCTTGATGAACAATCAAGTACAATTTCTGCTCTTGATGCAATCTCAGATAGCACTAAAAGTGAATATACAAATATCATCCCAGACATCAAAATGCTTTCAAGTATACTTTTCTTCTCTGGGGGCATTACAAAGACACTCAAGTTTCCATCCCTGGGTGAGATAGAGTTTCGAGCAGCATCATGTACCGGAGCCTTGTATCACATAGAGATCTACGTTGTATGCTCTGACATACCTAGACTTGCTGCAGGAGTCTATCACTTTAACCCACAGAACCTCTCATTGACGGTATTGAGAAAGGGAGATTATCGTAAAATTCTTGCAAATGCAACGGCAAATGAACCGTTTACATCTACCGCACCTGTTATGCTGATCTTCACAGACATATTTTCAAGAAATGCTGTCAAGTACCAAGCAAGAGAATACAGACATGCTTTTTGGGATTGTGGAACAATTCTTTCAAATTCACTTGCAGTATCAAATACAAAGAGAGTCCCATACAAGCTAATAATGAGTTTTGTTGACTCTGAGGTAAATTCACTTCTTGGTCTTGATGCAAAAAAAGAGGCCGCCTTGGCAATATTATCACTTGGTCACTCAGATCAAGAACTTCCAACCTCTCCTCCGCTGTCTGATATTTCTGAGACTGAGCCAATAGAGCATGATATGGATCTTGATACTATAAATGCAATTCACGAGTCATCTTCTCTTACAAATCAACAAGAGGTTTTTTCTTGGAGAAAACAGATCGTTCAAAAAACGCATCAAAAAGATGCAAAACCAATCAAAAATATGGAAAATACTTTTGTGAAAGAGAATCTAGAAACTATCATTCTCAGGCGCGGTTCTACACGCAGATTTTCTCACGATTCCATATCACTTGAACAGATATACACCATATTGAACAGATCTGCAAATGGCATTATTTCAGATTTTGAAGAAGAAAATATCAATGACATCTACTTGATTTCAAATGCAGTGGATGGGCTAGAACAGGGCTCATATTTTTACAACAAGGAGTACAGATCATTGGAGATTTTACAGAAAGGAAAATTCAGAGACGTATCAGGACATCTTGGCCTTGACCAAAATTTATCATATGACGCATCTGTTACAATATTTTTTATGACAGACCTTCAGAATATCCTAGAACGTTTCGGTAATCGTGGATACAGAGTTGCACAGTTAGATGCAAGTATCATGGGTGGGCGGATGTATCTTGCATCATATGCATTACATATCGGTGCTACAGGACTTACATTTTATGATGATGAAGTAACAGAATTTTTCTTGCCTCACGCTAGCAAAAAAAGCACCATGTTCATGATTGCAATGGGCAAGAAGGTCAAAAAATCATAAAAAATACCTCAAGTTCTCATCGTATCTGCTCTCAATCCTTATATCTTTACTATCAAATTCAACATGAATATGCGTGTCAAGAAAATGCATATAGTACTTGCACTGCTTATTTTGATTCCATCATTTGTTAATCTAGGAGTTCCAATTTATAACAGAGATTCGCCAGAGTTGCTAGGCATACCATTTTTTTACTGGTTTCAAACCCTCTGGTTATTTGCATCATCTGGTTTCTATATTGTTTTTGCCAGGCTAAAGGGGACTCGCAGATGATTAGTTCGGATGTAACAATTGTATTTATTTCCCTTTTCATTTTGTTTATAGGTTTAGGGTTTTACGGAAAATATTGGAGAAGAGGAGATCTTAATCATGTACACGAATGGGCCCTTGCGGGAAGAAAGCTTGGCACCACGCTAGTTTTCTTCCTCATAGGAGCTGATCTTTATACCGCATATAGCTTTGTTGCAATTCCCTCCGGAGTTTTTGCCAAAGGCTCTCTCTATTTTTTTGCCATTCCCTATGTCATGCTAACTTTTGCAGTAGCACTAGTAACCATGCCAAAATTATGGACTTTGTCAAGAGAAAAAGGATACATTACGGCCTCAGATTTTGTCAAGGACAGATTTGGCAGTACCACACTTGCAATAATGATAGCTATCACAGGCATCATCGCTGAACTACCGTACATAGCACTTCAGATAGTGGGCATGCAGGCAGTTTTAACCGTCATGCTTGCCGGTTCTGCCAATGCCCAGATTGTAGAAGAAATCTCGCTTTTAATCTCTTTCACAATCCTGGCTGCTTTTACGTATACAAGCGGTTTACGCGGAGCTACACTTACTGCAATATTCAAGGACATCATCATCTGGATTACAGTTTTTGCTGTGATCATAATAGTTCCACTTAGCATTGGAGGATTTTCACATGCTTTCAGTCAAGTCAAGGCAAACTATGTAACATTGCCTTCTGCTTTGATGCCTGCCTACGCTACATTAATTCTTGGCAGTGCGCTAGCACTCTATCTTTATCCTCATGCAATAAATGGTGTGTTAAGTTCTGAGAGTGCTCAAAAGCTTCGAACGAGTACTGCCCTACTCCCGCTCTATGGTGTAGGACTTGCAATACTTGCATTAATGGGTGTACTAGTATTTGCAGTTCCTAATGCAATGAATT
This sequence comes from Nitrososphaerota archaeon, assembly GCA_027315065.1. Classification (GTDB taxonomy): domain Archaea; phylum Thermoproteota; class Nitrososphaeria; order Nitrososphaerales; family Nitrosopumilaceae; genus Nitrosotalea. The sequence continues at coordinate 11,515 of DAHUYT010000035.1, forward strand.
TTCTTTCAGGATTTCCAGAAAGTTCTCGCGGTATACTTGTAGTCCCATCTTTGATATTGTATACAATGCCTGGATGGTTTTCCGGAATTGCACTACTTGGCATTTTTGTTGGTGGTCTTGTACCTGCAGCAATCATGGCCATGGCTCAAGCAAATTTACTTACCAGGAATATAATAAAAGAGTTAAAACCAAACATTACGAGCAATTCGGAGATTCGAATTACCAAAATTTCGTCAACAGTTTTTAAATTCATAGCACTTGGTTTTGTTTTTGCAGTACCAGCAACATATGCAATATCCTTACAATTACTTGGAGGAATACTGATTGCACAAATACTGCCTGCTGTTCTTTGTGGGTTGTATGTCAAGTATTTGAGAAAAACACCTCTCATCATAGGCTTGCTTGCCGGCATAGGCTCTGGAATTTACATGGTAGAAGATACAAATAATTTTGGAGCACTAACAGTATCACTTTTCAATACAAGTTTTGGCTCAATTTACATTGCAATAATATCACTTGCCATCAATCTAGCCATATCATTTGGCGGAAGCTATGCATTAAATAATACAAAGACATCAAAAATGGAAAAAAATTAAGACCACATATGACTCCTAGTTGAAAGATTAAAGACAAAATAAACTAAATTGTTTTTTTAGGATTTACTCGTATTCCATCAGTTTCTTTTCTTCTAGAAGAGTATGCAGATTGTGAACTGCTCGATATACCTCAGTTTCTTTTTTTGTACCAGTACAGACTAGCTTGCCAGAGGCAAAGATTAGAACGACAGATCTTGGATCAAGCATTCTATGAATTAACCCTGGAAACTGTTCTGGTTCATACATACTTCTTGGAAGACTTCGCGCCGCTCTTTCAAGATGTACTTTTCCACCTAGACTCACAGAAGCAACTATGTTCTGAATGGTTATCTCAGGGTCATTTTTGATCTTTATTTTCCCCTTTCGGAGTTTTTGAACTACTGTCCGCACTGCATTAATAGCGGCATCTTCAGATTTAGAGCCAGTACAGACCATTTTGCCTGAGCTGAAGATCAGCGTCGCAGTCTTTGGAGACTTTAGTCTAAAGACCAGCCCGGGAAATTGTTCTGGGTGATACTCTACATCTGGAAATGTTTTTGTTATTTCAACAAGGTCAATTTTTTGATCGACAGAAGCAGAGGCAACAACATTTACGATATCTACGATCGGTTTTGTTTGCGGCACTTATAAGGGTACAATTTAGTACCATATATACCAATTACATTACCTACGCAGGAAAAATTGAAAAAATGTTCATATCACACAATAGAGATCAAACCTCGCCATCCCAAATCCTCAGTATGAGGCACATGAAGCAGTTCCACTGATCTTTTTGATATCCGCATCTTTGGATATTTCATAAATGGTGTCAAGGGTCATTAGCCCGACGACTCTTAACTCGTGATCGCCTTCTTGTGCCATTTCAAAGCCATATTTTTGAAGTCCGAACATCTTTTTGTCCAAATCCACTCTACGGTTGTATTCCACGACAATTTCTGCATGAGGTTCAACATCAACAAATTTTCTTTCATAATACATCGCTTGCATGGCAAGTTCAGGTTCAATTTTTTTTAACGTATTCTTCATATCCTCTAGGAACTCATCGTATTCATCCTCAATTAGTTGAGACATGATGATATCAATACGTCAGAATCTTATTTAAATTTACAAGCAACACAGCTACAGATAATAAAAATAATAATTTCTCAGAAATCGTGGGCCTGTAATATCAATCATTTATAAAAATGGCGCCACATGACAGAACTACATTCTACTAAAAAAGGAATCGATGCAGCGAATCAGACTTGCAAATCTACATAGTATGTATATGGATTTAACGTGGATGGAATTGAAAAAGGATTGTATTCAAAAAGACAATATTGTTTGATTGAAACGATCATAACATAACCCATCTAATAGTAACTTGCGATTGTTGTTCTAGATTATGAAGTTTTACGCATATATACGAATTTCAGTACTAATTTTTACTATATGTCATTTTTAGCCAATTCAATAGTAAAAACATACGGATGGTTGATACATTTGCTCTTTGCCTGTTACAAAATTTTGCCAGGATAAAAGATTTTTGCGGTCAAATTAGGTGAGTTTCATTCATATTTTCAGGTATACAAAAAACGATACAATAAAGATTGAATTATCTTATTGAATTATATTCTACTAGAAAAAAGACAACTAAATAAATGAACTTCGGAAAAATATTTGACCGCAAAAAAACTGATAATTCCAGTAAAAATCTGGAAGAGATGCACAAAATAAAAAGAGAAATAGAGAAAGAAGATGAGATATTCGAAAAAGAGTTGCCAGCAAAATACACCTTATTGCAAAAATTCAACATGAGTGACCTGAAAACATTATGTAATGAATTGTTAGGAAGTGAACCAGTGGTCGACGAATATGATGATCCTAAGAGCGGAAATAAAAAAACACTTCCTCATTACAAAGAAGATTATATACATTTCATCATAGATGAATTAAGACTATCTGAAATAAAAAATTATGCAATAAAAAATAAGATCATATCAGACTAACTTTAAAAATTGTAAATAAGATAAGATAGAATTTTTAGCTTTTTGGAATTATAAGATCAAGAAAGATTGTTTTTGTTACAATTCCGTCAGACACGCTAATTCCTAGCGTATAGTTACCCGGTGGCGCAGAATAATTTCGTAAGAACAGTTGTGCATCATGACTGGAGGATAGATCAAGAGCATTTGGAACCAGCTTGACATCGATATTTTCAAAACCTGCATTTGAGACCATCGAACTTGACGCATTTAGAAATACGCGATTTTCATTGTATGGGCTTTGGCCATTAATTTTTAGATTTACAGATACATCTTTTGAGGCATCAGGACTTAGAACAACCTTATTTGTATCTGCAGATATGGAGAAAGGTATCTGTACATGGCCGTCAATTTTTGCGATTTTGTTAGTATTCCATTCAGAAAACCACAGGATCATGTTGTCATTAGGATCTGTGGCTATGTTTAGAGGATATGTTAGATAACCATCTTTTGGTCTGGACGGTATGTTATACTCGACCATTGTTTTGTTAACAGTATCAAAGTATGCAAGTTTGTTTCCCTCATGTTCGTTGAACCACAAATCCTTGCCATCATTAATTCCTCGTATCCAAAACGGGAGAGTTGTAGCATGATATGCATTTTGTGAGGTAGGATAACGCACAATATGATCATTCCTAAAATTATACTCTGTAAGGAAGCTTGTGTCGTGCTCTGTCAACCACATAGAATTATCATTGACAAGAAGATCAGTCGGCGACGAGAGTTTAGTTTGGTTGTCTGCTGGAATTTCTCTTATTTTTGTAATTCCAGTTACGATGCCATTTTCACGATCTATATTAAACTCGATAATTTTTTGGGTGGTGATTTCAGTGACCCATACCGAGTTATTTTTCAAGTATAATCCAGCCGGGGCGGTACCATTACCAAGGTTAAAGGCAGTTATTTTGTATCCGGTTTGTACATTGGGATTTTTTTCTATAACACATAATGTATCACCACTAAGTGTGGTAAACCACACATCTCCAGTGTTTGCATCAGCCTTCATTTGAAATGCAGAACCTGTCTTTGAGTAAATAGAGTAAAAAGTGTCATTCATAGGATCAAATCTCCATATAGATCTTGTTCCAAGCGGGGAAAACCATATCATGCCATCTTTATCTTGAACTACTGTCCAGACCATAGTTGTGTTCTGGCCCGGATTAGAGTACTGCGAATTGCCGTTCTTTATATCATAACTTTTTAGTTGCTTTGATTTTTGGTCAAAACTATAAAGTATGCCTGACGTGGATGATGTAACCCATACTGTTCCGGTTTTATCTACAATTAGACCGTTTGGCTCGACATCGTCTGGTAGAGAATATTCTTGCAGGTATGGATTTTGGCTCGATGTTGGACTCAAGACACGGTCTATTGATTCAGACTCGGTCGGTTTTTGATATACAAATAAAGATATTGCAAAACCAATTAGTGCTATCCCTGCTACGACACCCATCTTTTTAGATATCAAATTATCTCCTCTATGAAACTCATGCTAGTTTCTTTATTAGTGTCGCGTAGATTCTTGCCCAACCTAGAGCAATAAATCACGATTGACAAGATAACGTATTTCTTGCTTGAAAACAAGATATAAGACCATGACCAAATATAATATACTAAAACTGCCTAACTCATACAATGCAGAAAAAATATATGCTTTTACTGGTTTATTTCAGTTTCTTTGCAGGCCTTGTCACTTATGAAATAATCCATCCGTCATTTAGTACTGACGCTACAAAAGTTGGCAACTACGAAGTACAGGTATCTACAGTACCAACAGTGCCAAACATAGGTACTGATACAAAGATTCACTTTCTTGTGTTAGATCAAAACGGCAACCAAGTAAACAAAATTAGGATGGGTTTGAAGATTTATCATAACAATGATTTAGTAAAAGAGTTCCCTCCAGCTGATCACCTTGGTGCATGGGATGTGGATTATACATTCCAAGAGCCAGGAAATCATGTGCTAAGAGCAGAGATTTTTGACCCGAATACTGGCAACATGGAATTATACGAATTCAACATATCAATACTTGGTCTATACACATCAATTTTTGTAGTTCTAGTGATTGTAGGGGTTGGCGGTGCGGGTGGCATGGTCATCGTGTTATTGATTTTAACCAAACGAACACGCCCAAGTTCCAGATATTGAACAAAAGGCGTAGCCCATGAATGCAGGACACTTGGAGATTACCTCCTTTTGAACAGCGCCTTTGCGCTTGATTCACATGCTAGTTCCTGCAAGGCCACGCTACGTCAAGCCATCTGTTGTGGCTTTACGAACATGCCATATAATGAATTACATAATATTTAAGAGTTTATTTAAAAAACTTTAAAATAAATTTTAATTAATTAATTTATTATCGATATAATTCTTATTTTTATCAATTTATTCAATGACGTTATGAGTTTTTAGGCGGATAAATAGTTCGCTGGGAATTAAAATAGACTGAAATTAGTACACATGCCATTTCAATACAAGATCTAGAAAGTCGAATTATTCTAACATTGTCCAGAATCTAGAATATCTAAAAAGACCAACCCATCCAGATATGAAGAACATTAGTGATAGCGCAAATAAAAAATAAAGATCTCTTTTACGATGCGCAAGATCCATATTGAGAAAGATGAATGCCCCCATTCCAATCAATCCAAAAAACAGGAACAATCTACCAAGTCGCTTCCAATTCAAGTATAATACAATTGGTAAATCTAGATATAAAATAGATATGGTATCAAATCAATGATTACCATTATCAAGTCAATTTAGAAAAACATCACAGTAAAACTGTTAATAGAAGAGAACGAATAGGAATAGTGATTGAAAAATGGATTGACATTACTGTCTATTGGAGCGTTATTTACGTTAACCATGTCAAGTGTGTCAGCTTCTAGCACAGACAATCCTTGTTCTATGACAACGTCATCTGGTTGGACAGATGAAAATTTGTGCGGTCATGGAGTAATGATTGCAGTCATAGTACCTACACATGATCCCAATCTAGAAAGAGACCTTGATTTATACAATTCAAACTTTGGGCTTCCTGCGTGTACTATAGCTAATGGATGTCTTGAGGTT
>DAHUYT010000036.1 GCA_027315065.1 Nitrososphaerota archaeon
TGACATTAATCCTATGAAGCTTTAAGATTTCATCGACCGTACTATAATTTTTTTCCACGCTGCCATAGTACATTACTTCTGGATAAAAAACATAAATCATGCTTATATGACCTGTCGATCCTGGTTTTAATACAAATTCATAATTGCCCATGTTACTTGATACAATGTCTGAAAAGCCAGAAACCCCTACAAACTTTGCAGGGTCTCTAGTATCGCAATAGTGCGTGATGGTTCCAATTATATTTACATTATATCGTTCCTGAGAATTATAAAATATGTACAATGATGCACCGAATACTGCAATTCTAACTGCAACTGTTAAAAGATGTAGAGTTTTCAAAATGCATCTTTCCTCGCTCTTCAAACTTTAAAAAACTGGCGTAGATTCCCGCAGTAAGATTGTTCCGCAAACCTAATTATCAAAATATGCCCTATTCCAAATATTGCATAAATTGAAAGTTATAGTAGGTATCGGGATGATTATCCTTGGCTCAATTCTTTCTATACCTATGTATAATTTGATGGTTCTGCATACGTTTATTCCAACTTGCCAATTGGATTATAGTAAAGCACTCACATATGGAGAGTGTTCTGCCAACTATTCAAATTGGCTACTATTCCGCTTGATTTCTCTTTGTATAGCCTTAGTTGGAATACCAATTCTAATTTTTGGGTTGAGAGAGAAGTCACTTGCTCCATTTTCAAGAAAGTGATTGTGACTTTCTTCATAGCAAGTAGTTTCATAGATATGATTTTTTCCATTCTGACAAAAGTTTAATATAATGACATTAAGACTCGGATCTAGTTATGATGTCTCAAGCTATACTGCAGAGTGGATCTTATACAAACAAAAAGGAGTATTCATTTTGAGCGCAGTTAAGAAAGTTTTTGAACAAACCATATCAACAGATCATAAAGTTATCACGGAAGATCTCTCAAAAGTAATTTTAAAAAAATATGCGATCAAGGTTCCAGGATATGCACTGGTAAATAGTGCAAAAGAGGCAACAAAGGCAGCCAAAAAATTAGGTTACCCGCTTGTCATGAAAGTAGTATCGCCACAAATTCTTCACAAGACAGATGTCGGAGGAGTCAAGGTTGGTTTACAGAATGAAAGGGACGTAAAAAAGGCATTCACTGACATGTACTCTAGACTCTCCAAGAAGAAAGGCGTGCATCTAAAAGGAATCTTGCTTGAGAAGATGGTCCCACAAGGAGTTGAGCTCATAGTAGGATTGCAAAATGACAGCCAGTTCGGTCCTGTCATAATGGTGGGACTGGGAGGCATATTGACTGAGATATTCAAGGATGTGGCATTTAGAATGCTTCCAATCAGTATAGACGATGCCAAGTCAATGCTTGCAGAACTAAAGGGCTCCAAGATACTTCAAGGATACAGAGGTAGTAAACCGATTGACATGAACATGCTTGCAAGGGCACTTGTCCAGATTGGAAAGATAGGAGTTGACAATGCAGAGTATTTCGATAGCGTTGACTTTAACCCAATTGTAGTATATCCAAAATCATACTTTGTTGTAGATGCAAAGATAATTCTAAAAAAAGAGGTACAAAGGGATGCAATCTCAAAAGCTCAGCCCAACATAGAGTTCATGGAGACATTTTTCACACCACAGTCAATCGCACTGGTTGGTGCTTCTGCAACTCCAGGAAAGATAGGCAACTCCGTACTAGATAGTATTGCAAAGCATGACTACAAAGGAAAAGTTTATCCAATAAATCCAAAGGCAGATGAAATCCTTGGAATCAAGTGTTATTCATCTCTTGATGCCATACAGGATCCCGTGGATCTTGTTGTCGTATGCGTGGATCTTTCTATCACCCCTCCAGTTCTTGAAACATGTGCAAAGAAGGGAATACATAATGTTGTCATAGTATCAGGCGGAGGAAAGGAACTTGGGGGAGAACGGGCTGCATATGAGGCTGAAATAAAGAAATTATCAGAGCAAAACAAGATTAGAATAATTGGTCCAAACTGCATAGGTATGTTCAATGCAGCAAATAGACTTGATTGCGCGTTCCAAGGTCAGGCAAGAATGATTCGTGCAAGACAAGGCCCGGTGGCGTTGTTATCTCAAAGTGGAACAATGGGAATTAGTTTCCTTGAGACTGCAGATTCTTTTGGATTATCTAAAATGGTAAGTTACGGAAACAGGTCAGATGTAGATGAGGCGGACATGATTTGGTATTTGGCAAATGATCCACAAACCAAGGTAATCGCACTTTACGTAGAAGGGTTTGGCGATGGACGCAAATTCATTGATACTGCAAAACGCGTGATGCGAGAGAAGAAAAAACCCATTATAATATGGAAGAGTGGAAGAACAGCACTTGGTGCTAAACAGGCAGCGTCCCACACAGGATCACTTGGAGGCTCTAACGCAATAATCATGGGCGCCTTCAAACAAGCGGGTATAATCTCAGTAGAAAGCTATCAAGAGCTTGCATCTGTTGTCAAGGGACTTGCATGGCAGCCACCTGCCAAAGGTCCAAGAGTTGCGCTGGTAAGCAATGGAGCAGGCCCAATGATTGGAGCAATTGACCAGTTTGAAAAGTTTGGATTGGAACTTGGCAAAGTCACAGAATCCACATTAAAAGATATGAAAGAACATTATCCTCATACATATGTAATTGGAAATGGCAACCCTGCTGATGTTACCGGTGGAGCAAATGCTGATGATTACAGATATGCAATTCAAAAATTCATGGACGATCCAAACATAGACATTGTGATGCCATGGTTTGTATTCCAGGATGATCCATTAGAGGAGACAATAATTGACTATCTTGGAGAGTTTTCAAAGCAAGGAAAAAAGCCTTTACTTGTGGGTGGAAATGGGGGACCTTACACGCAAAAGGTGTCAGCATTAATTGAGAAACAAAACGTTCCAGTATACGACGATATTAGAAACTGGGTGGCAACAGGCGCTGCGTTGTACCAATGGGGAAAGCATACTTCAGATAAGGTTTAATTTCCTCTAGTTTAGAGTTCCAGCATGTCTCTTGTCATTGTTTCAAAATCAGATGGAATCTGTACTGTCAAGATAAACAGACCTGATAAGCTCAACGCCATGAACATGGACGTTGCAAACGATATCATCAAGGTATTCAAAGAAATAGAAACAGACGATTCAGTAAAGGTAGTAGTTATCACAGGCGAGGGAGACAAGGCATTTTCTGCAGGTGCAGACATCGCATACATGTCAACCATTACTCCAATAGAAGCAGAGACATATGCCAAGATTGGCCATCTTCTGACTTTTACTGTAGAAAATTGTAGTAGGCCAACAATTGCAGCAATCAATGGATTTGCACTCGGTGGAGGATGCGAACTTGCACTTGCATGCGACATGAGGATAGCTTCAGATACTGCAAAGATTGGTCAGCCTGAGGTTACTATTGGAGTCTGTCCTGGATGGGGAGGCACACAAAGGTTGCAGAGAACTATCGGAATATCACAGGCAAAGGATTTGATCTATACTGGTAGAATGATAAAATCAGACGAAGCAAAGGAGATGGGACTGGTAAACAAGGTTGTTGAACTTACAAAATTAATGGAGGAGACTACAAACATTGCCAAGATGATTGCACAAAACTCTCCCATGGCAGTTAGAATGTCAAAGGTTGCGATAAACAAGGGTAGAAACTCAGATATCGATACAGGCCTCGCACTTGAGCTTTACACGTGGGGACTGTGCTTTACACATCCAGATAGAGCCGAGAGAATGACCGCCTTTGTAAACAAGTCAAAGAAGTAGAAAAACTGCCTTTTCTTGTCATCGGATTCCTAATATGTCATGTATGAAAAGATTATTATAATTTAGACGACAAATCTGAATTATGAGCAATACACAGACAACAAAACTTATCACAATCACGCCAAAGGCTGCAGAAAAGGTAACCGCTTTCATGAAGGAGGAAGCAGAAAAACCAGAATTTCTGAGAGTTTACGTGCAGGGCGGCGGATGCTCGGGATTGTCGTATGGGATGGGCTTTGAAAAGCAGGCCGAGGAAGACGATCTCCTGATTGAAGAGAACGGTGTAAAGATGATCGTTGATAGTTATAGCGTCGAATACCTCAAAGGCGCAAATATTGACTACATTGAGAGTCTGATGGGCGCGGGATTTAAGATAAACAATCCAAACGTGACCAAGTCGTGTTCTTGTGGTCATTCATTTAGCACCTCTTAAATTAAGATCTTTTAATTTTTATTTTTTTACATCCTACTGGAAAGAATATTCTAGACAACAATCAATGTCATGGTAGTAAGTATGTGTGGCACTTTGCGTATGTATCTTGTGATGGTCTGCTCCAAGGTTATTGAATCATTAGATTCTACTTCTACAATGACATCATAAAGGCCAAGAACTCCTGTGACCTTTTGTATTCCCTTTATCTCGTCAAGTTTTCGGATTACTTGTGACTCTTTTCCAGTCTCACAGTGAATAGCTACAAATGCCTTGGTCATTGCATCATCTAAAAAAGAAGTGTTTACGGCCAGAGGCCTCTTGCGTCGTATGCCTCTAAGACTCGCCCTACAGCTAGTACCATGCTTGCTTTTCTCATGTCTACATTATGCTTCTTTGACAAGGCAAGTGTGTCATGGAATCCCTTTACAATATGGTGTTCCATCTTGCCTGCTACCTCATCAAATGGCCAGTAGTATCTCTGCAAGTTCTGTACCCACTCTAGGTATGAAATACATACACCTCCAGAGTTTGCAAGTATATCTGGAATAACAGTTATTTTGTTCTTAAATAAAATCTCATCAGCTTCTGGGGTTGTCGGTCCATTTGCCGCTTCTGCAACTATCTTGCAATCAACATTTTTTGCAATCGGCGGTGTTATCTGATTTTCAAGAGCTGCTGGCACCAGTATATCACATGAAGTGGTGAGAAGCTGTTCTGCAGTAATCTTTTTGCTCCCCGGATACCCCACCACACTCCCCGTCTTGTTCTTGTACTCTAACACTTTCTTTGAATCTAGTCCCTTTGTGTTTATTATGGAACCTTTAGAGTCACTGACTGCAATTATCTTTGCGCCCATTTTTTCCATATACTCTGCAGCATAGGTTGCCGCATTGCCATATCCTTGCACTACAACCTTTGCGCCTTTTAGTCTTAATCCAAATTTCTTGGCGGCTTCCCTTACACAGTAAGAGACTCCAAGACCTGTTGCAACATTTCTTGCCTGAGAGCCTCCTATAGAAATCGGTTTACCAGTGATTACAGCAGGTTCTCCTTGCCCGTGCATTACACTGTAGACATCCATTATCTGCGCCATCTCCTTTCCTGTAGTGTAAACATCTGGAGCAGGCACATCCTTGCCAGGCCCTATTATTTCAGAAATAGCATATGCGTATCTTCGTGTCAGTCTCTCCTTTTCTCCAGCAGAGAGTCTTTTAGGATCACAAATAATTCCTCCCTTCCCGCCTCCGAAAGGAACGTCAACTATGGAGCACTTCCAAGTCATCCACATGGAGAGTGCTTTTACTTCTTCTATTGTTACATCAGGATGATACCTTATTCCACCTTTGAATGGCCCTCTAAAATCATTATGCTGAGATCTAAATCCCGTGAAAACTTTGATTCTTCCATCATCCATTTTTATCGGAAGTGAAACGGTCAAAACTTTTTTTGGGGATGCAAGCATCTCATGGACGCCTGGATCAAGTTTTAAAATCTTTGCGGCAGACGCAAGTTGTTTTAGTGCATTCTGCCATGGATCTATCTTAATCAAACTTACCGATTTTCTCATAGAGATTGTATTTAAATTTGTTTAGAATAGATCGCCACCTCAATTGGCAGATTGCTCAGAGTCCTTGCCAGTATTGGTACCTCCAATCTTTGAAGATATCAGATTTCTCAGATCGTCATCTGCCTTGTCTTTAGAATCTATTCCGAGAGTTTTTGCCATGACCTCGAGTTTTTGCCTCTCCGAAGTTACCGGACCCTGTATTGGCATGTTAAAATCTCCCTTGGCCTTTTGAATCTCATCTTGAACAATATTTTTCGTTTTGTTGAATTGCCCCATGATTTTTCCGATCTTTTTTGACGCCTCTGGCATGCGCTTTGTTCCAAGTATCATCACTAACGCCACAAATATTATCATTATCCAGTCATTACCCATTATGACAAGGGAGAAATCTGTCACGTAATGACTTTGGTCCTTTCCAAAATTAAAGCTTTAGACTATTTGTAAGCAGCAACTATTACTGCCCCGCCCATCATCCCTGTATCAAATTCAACTCTTGTAAACTTTTCAAGAAGCAGCGATTCAAGTTTTTTGTTTTGTGGCCACAATCGGTACGTATCATAAAGCGCCGCAAACTTCAATCCCAGTTTTCCGCCTGTAGCCATGGCAATAATAGGCAAAAAAGCACGCAGATAAAATGAGACCCCCATCCTAATCAGCAGGTTGTCAGGCTTGCCAAGATCAACAATAACAAATCGCCCTCCCTTTTTTAAGACACGGTGTATTTCAGATATCGCTGTACGAAGACTTATTGCATCACGTAACGAGTATCCACAAATTACTGCGTCAAAATTCTCTTCCCTAAATGGCATGTGTTCAAACACGCCACAAGTAAGAGTTGGAGTTTTTGCAAACAACCTGCCTGTATTCTTTAACATGGGCCGGAGAGGATCATATAGTGTGATCTGAAGATCATCGTTACAGATTTTCATGGCAGTCTTTGACATATTACCAAATCCAGAACCTGCATCAAGAACCTTATCTCCCTTGTTTACTCTACCACGGATTCCACGTTCCCTAAACTCTATGTCCTTTCCAAGAGAGATAAACGAATTAACCTTGTCATAGACTGGAATTATTTGTTCCAGAGTATCTAGTATCTGTCCCCAACTACTTCCAAGTCCCACACAGGCCTAAATGGTGATACATATTATATGTCAATCAGGATTTTATTTCTGAGATAACAGAGCTTATGCCCTCTTGATATGATGGATATGCAAGGTTGCATATTTTAGATATTTTGGAGTTTGATGCCTTGACTGATGTTGTAAGTAAGGACACAAAGTCGGAACCCAAAATGGCTTTTGCAAGAAATATTGGAATTGTTCCAGGTATTTTTACACCTAGTTTGGAGCATACAAAGCTTACAAACTCTAAAAACACAACAGGATTAGAATCGGTTAGGACAAATGACTGGTTTGTCTGATTTTTCTCTGCAATTGATATCAATGCAGATACAACATCATCCACGTGAACAAAACTCCGATAATATTTCCCAAAGCCTGGAATTTTAAATGATCCTTTCTTGAGTCTGTCAATCATCACTGACTTGAACCAACCACCGTCACCATATACATCTCCGAGATACACAACACTAAATGGAATTCCGTTTTGCTTGCAGTTGTCTTGAAGATACTTTTGTGCTTCTAGTCTAACCTTGGCATAGTCTGTATTTGGGTTTGGGTTTGTATTCTCATCTATTGTAATTCCTTTCTGATCCCCAAAAATACCAAGACCTGATACATATACAAAGAACCTTGCCTTGTCCTTTATCTTGCTGAACAGGTTGACTGATCCGTCATAGTTTACCTTTCTCTGTAGTTTCTTGTCCTTCTCTCCAGGCCATGCAGCCGCAAGATGGTACACTACATCATATTGATCATCTACAAAGTCAAAATCAGGATAAGTGAGGTCTCCTGTAATTACCTTAACCTTTGGGTTTGGGATTTGCCCTGTACGTACAAGAGCAGTTACTGTATCTCCCCGTCCAATCAGTTTATCAACTAACTTTGTTCCTATAAATCCCGTAGCCCCAGTTACAAGCACTTCCAACAGATCAATCTAGAATTTTCTTGCTTAAATGTTTGACCTTGTATAATTCCACATGTAACCAAAAATTAAATCAGACATATGTTTTCGTGACATAGTGCACTCGTGTCCCAAATGTAAATCCAAGCTGGAGATTCAAAGAACATTTAATCAGAAAATTCTATTTGGCTGCGCACGCTGCAAAATTGAAGATGTAATAGACTACAAGAAGAATTTAGATGAAGCATATCTTGATTTCTTACTAAAATTTGACACTGGACTGACCCCAACCAAGAAAGAATCCCAAAACGTCCTAGAGAAAGAAGGTCTGCTTCAAAACGAAGATGAGATCAAAAAAATGATAGGAGGGGCGAAGATTGACGAGTTGACCAGTTCAGTATTATTCTCAAAAAAGCATTACGTATCACATTTCAAATCAATTGAAGAGCCAGACCCAGAGATGGGCTCTACTGTTGATGATTCGGGGTTGGATGAGAGAATCATAGAGGAGTTAAAAGCAAAAGGAATTGTAAAATTTTACAAATTTCAAGAAGATGCAATTCATGACATCATATTTGGAAAAAATGTCATAATAACCGCGCCAACAGCATCAGGCAAGACAGAGGCCTTTGTCATACCAATAATGCAAAAAATATCAGATTCAAATGCACCAAGACACAGCATTCATGCCCTCTTTGTATATCCAACAAAGTCTCTTTCGCGTGATCAATATCCAAAGATAAAAGGCATTGCAGACAAGCTCGATCTGAGAATTGCCGTTTTTGATGGAGATACAAAGGATATAGAAAGAAAAAAGATCTTTGATACGCCTCCAGAGATAATAATAACAAACTTTGATGTACTACATTATCATCTCTGGCATAGGACAAAGTTTGCCACATTACTAAATACAGTAAGGTTTTTGGCAGTAGATGAGGCTCATGTATACTCTGGAATTTTCGGTTCCAACGTTCATTATATCATCAAGAGATTAAAGAGAATCTGTCATAGGATACAGTTTGTGGCATCCTCTGCCACCCTTGAAAATGCACTCTCGTTTTGCCAAGGCTTGTTTGGAGTCGAGATGACTCACGTTACAGGATCGGGAAAGAAAGGTAGAATAGAGTTCTGTATGCTGTTTCCATCCCTTGTTACTCAACGCGCCTTGATGATTGACATACTAAAGAAACTTGCCTCGAAAAAGCGCAAGACATTAGTTTTTAGCAATTCACACCTAAATTCTGAGCTTTTGGCCCTGCAGGCGGGGCGACAAAAAATAGACATAAAGGTTCACAGAGCCGGCCTGATGGCAAACTATAGGCGATCAATTGAAAACCTGTTCAAAAATGATAAATTGTTAGCGGTGTCTGCAACTCCAACTCTTGAGCTTGGGATAGATGTTGGAAATGTTGATGGTGTGATATCGTCTACCATTCCGGTCAATCGTCTAGTCCAGAGAATTGGAAGAGCTGCAAGAAAAGGTCAGGACGGTTTTGCATTCTTGGTGCTTGGAAATGATCCAATATCACAATATTACAAAAATCATCCAGATGACTACTTTGAAGACATGGAACAGATTTACATAGATCCAAAAAACCCGTTTGTGGAGGAATTTCAAGTACTTGCAATGGCCTGTGATAAGCCCATCGCAAAACATGAATTATCAGAGCACAGGGGCGTAATTCAGAAGCATGTTGATGTTGGAAATTTAGTTCTAGTTGAAAATAGATATGTACCAAACTTTGATCAGATAAAAGTGCTTTTAGGCGACTATAGCATCAGGGGAATTGGCAAGTCAGTCGATATTTTCTTAAATGGTAAAAAAGTGGGTGAAAGAATTCTTCCCATAGCACTAGAAGAACTGCACCCGTCAGCTGTTTATTTTCTTGCCGGAACAAGGTATCGCGTCAGGGAGCTTGGATACCCGCAAAACATGTCTGCAAAATTAGAATCTCTTCCAAAAAATCATCCATACTATACAAAGGCACTTACGGAAGAATGGCCTACCATTGAGACGATTTTTGAGAAAAGGCATGCAAACGGAATCGAGGTGGCATTTTGCAAACTACACATACAAAAACGCGTATATGGCTATGTCAATATCGAGATTGGTCAAGAGGTCACACAGGGCCAAAAAGTCATTCTTGAAAAGCCATTGGATTATGACTTTATCACAAAAGGAATAGTCTTCAAGGCTCCAAGACCACTAATCGAGATAGGTAAATCTGAAAATGAGGAGTATACAGAGGCAAGTGGATATCATGCAACAGAACATGTCATCATAGAAGGTAGTAACATGATTACAGGCGGGGTATCACAAGACTTGGGCGGAATATCGCTTGGCACATCAGGATTAATTTTTGTGTATGATTCTGCAATTGGCGGAAATGGTGCAAGCAAGGCCTTGTATGACAGACTTGAAAAGGTATTTGATCGTAGCCTGCACATAGTAAAAGAGTGTCCTTGCAAAAATGAAGCCGGGTGTCCACGTTGTACCTTTTCCTACAGGTGCGGCAACAACAACGAATACCTGCACAAGTCGGCATCTGCCGAGATTCTCCAGAAAATCACAAATGGCTATGTGACAGAAGTTTCAGAGCCTGTGGAAGGAGACAAGCCTCTAGTCTAGAATAGAAGACTTGGTGCCTTTTCTATCATACTGACAAAATAATAGAAAATATTAATACGATTTTATAATGTTAACCATGGAAAAAGTTGCAATTGTCACCGGCAGCTCAAGCGGCATAGGCTTTGAGACTGCACTTGCTCTGGCAAGAAATGGATATGACACATACGCAACAATGCGCGATACAAGGAAAAGTAGCAAGATACTCGAGGTGGCAGAAAAAGAGAACCTGAAGATAGAGGTTTTAGAACTTGACGTAGACGAGGAAGAGACAATTAAAAATTCCATAAACACGATAGTTCGGGAAAAAAAAAGGATAGACGTGCTGGTAAATAATGCAGGATATTTCCTAGTTGGATGCCTTGAGGACCTGTCAATAAACGACATAAAGGCCCAGTTTGAGACTAATTTCTTTGGCGCAATAAGAACAATCCAACAAGTCTTGCCAACAATGCGCATGCAAAAATCAGGAATAATAGTAAACATAAGTTCGGTAGCAGGAAGAATTGGGTTTCCTGTAACTCCTGCCTACATCAGCTCGAAATTTGCACTCGAGGGACTCAGCGAATCCATGAGGTATGAACTTGCACCATTTAACATAAAGACGGTAATAATCGAACCCGGCGTTGTCAAGACCGATCTTTTTGCGTCACTGAAAAAATCCATAAAACCTGATTCAATATACAAGGATATTACTGAGAAAGTTATGCAGGGTTTAATCATGATGTCTGAGATGGGAACTCCGGCTCAAGAGGTAGCAAGGACCATAATTAATGCAATAAGCTCCGACAACCCATTGCCAAGGTATCCAGTAGGCAATGATGCCATAATGTTCCTAGAGGCCAAGAAGAGCAAGACCGATATTGAGTTTGAAAATTATATAAAAAAGGAACTTTTCAGTTAGATCTTTCCCATACATAAGGTATTTTTAGCATTACATGCATAATTATTCAAAAAACATATGAAATTTTTACATTATTTTTGAATAGATTGATATAAGTCAGCAAGTCAATTTTTGTCAAAGTCAACAGATTTAGGTAAAAAATGCGGTGATATTGAAAATGAAATGGAAGACATTACAACATAACGGTATTGCGTTCCCTCCCCCTTTTGAGTCAAAGGGGATAACGATTAGGATCAAGGGCGAGAAGGTCACCCTAAGCTTGGATGCAGAAGAGATGGCATACCAGTGGGCAAAAAAGAAGGATACACCATATGTAAAAGATTCTGTTTTCCAGAAAAATTTTCTCTCCGATTTTGTAACGGTACTGCCAGAAAAGTACAAAAAAACCGCATTTTCAGATATTGATTTTTCAGATTCCTTTAAGGTTGTAGATAAAGAAAAAGACGCCAAACTCACCATAACAAAAGAGGAAAAAAAGAAGATTGCCATCACAAGAAAAGAGATCAAGGAAAAGATGAAAGGAGCATATGGAAAGGCAATCATGGATGGCAAGGAGGTAGAAGTTGCCAACTGGATGGCAGAGCCGCCTGGCCTTTTCATAGGACGTGGAGACCATCCAATCAGAGGCCGATGGAAGCCAAGAGTAACTGAAAAAGATGTCACGTTAAACCTTGGGAAAGACGCCAAAGTTCCACCAGGAAAGTGGGGTCAGATAATTCATGAGTCAGATTTTATGTGGCTTGCAAGCTGGGAAGACAGACTTACGGGAAAGAGAAAGTATGTGTGGCTTTCTGATACTTCAGACCTAAAACAGGAGCGTGACAAGATGAAATATGAAAAAGCAACCAAGCTATCAGAGCACATAAACAAAGTGCTTGATGCCATAGTTAAAAAGATGTCAGATAAGGACGAAAAGGTAAGGCGCATATCTACAGTAAGCTATCTAATTTACAAGACTGCAATGAGAGTGGGAGACGAAAAGGATCCTGATGAGGCAGACACTGTTGGTGCCACTACTCTCCGTGTAGAGCACGTAAAGCTAAAACCTAGCACAATAGAATTTGACTTTCTTGGAAAGGACAGTGTGAGATGGCAGAAACCATTACCAGTAGAAGAGCAAGATAATGTCTTTTATGAAAACCTAAGGAAATTTACTGAAAAGAAAAAGCCAGATGAACTCATATTTGATGGCATTACTTCAAGACATGTAAATGAGTTTTTGAGTAGTGTGGTCAAGGGACTTACTGCCAAAGTATTCAGGACGTATCTGGCTACAAATGTGGTCAGAAGATATCTAAAAAATGTAGACAAATTAGATTCCAAGTCAGAAAACATCAAAATTTATCATGCAAAACTGGCAAATCTCGAGGCAGCAATAACATGTAACCACAAGAGAACAATCCCCAAGAGTTTTGAAGAATCCCTCCAGAAAAAGAGAGAGGTGCTAAAGAAACTCAAGGAGACTACAACTAAAACTGAAAAGCAGGCAGAAAAACAAAAACAGCGAGAGGAGAAACTAAAACTCACCATAGAACTTGCCGAAAAGACACGTGATTACAATCTAGGTACGTCATTGCGCAACTATATTGATCCAAGAGTGGTTAAAGCGTGGTCTGATCAAGTTGGTTTAGAATGGGAGAAGCTCTATACAAGTGCATTACAAAAGAAATTTCAATGGGTTGCCAAAGTAGATACCAATTGGAAAGACGTCGTCAGAGATTAAATTTCTTTGGTCTTTTGTAGACATAATCGGTATGTAAATTTCCTGCACTAGACTTTCTTACATTTGACACCTATATTCCGCATTAAGGACGGTTTTTTTGTGCCTTAATCACTTTTGCACTATCACTTTTCCGTTTGGCAGGACTCCAACAAACCTGTGCCCCTGGCTTATCAGGTTCTCCGCCTCCTCAAGTGTTACGACCTTCTGGCTGTGCTTTTGCAGTTCCTAGGTGTAGAGTAACACAATTAAGCAGGCCTTGCTTCAAGTGTCACGGTGAAATTTGCCACCTTGTCATCTCTATTTACTGTCAGTGTTACCTTGTCACCAACTGACTTGTGCTCATAGATGTATGTGATTATATCGGTCATTGACTTGACCGGATGATCATCAATTGCGGTAATAATATCTATCCCATGCGACGTAACATTACCGTTATTCAGAGTGTTGTTGCCCGTGGCGGTTGCACCAAGCAGGCCTGCTTTGTCTGCTGGTCCCCCGCTTACAACGCTTTCAACAATTACACCGTGATAGTTCATCGGCAGCCCGTGAAGCTGGGCAAACTCTGGAGTGATATTGGCACCTGAGATCCCAAGCCAAGGGTGGCTGTAAGTGCCATACCGGATCAGATACGGTACAATCTTGGAAATGTCGTTTGAAGGTATGGCAAATCCAATACCTGCAAAATCTCCAGAATTTGTCTTGATTGCAGTGTTCATTCCTATGACATCGCCTTGAAGATCCAGCAGGGGTCCTCCAGAGTTGCCCGGATTGATTGCAGCATTGGTCTGGATTACATCAGGAATGGAAAATCCAAGTTGTGTATTTGGTAGTATCCTGCCAATCTGGCTTATGATGCCGTTTGTTATCGTATCACTTAGACCAAACGGATTGCCAACTGCCACTACCTCCTGCCCCACTTGTAGTTGTGACGAGTTGCCAAGCATCAGCGGGACCAGATTCTCGCTTGAAAAATTGCCATCAAGTTGTATGACCGCAATATCTCCATATGGATCCGTTCCAATCACTTTTGCCCTATATGTATTTTCATCAGCAAAGGTAACGTCAACAGTTTTTGATCCCTGTACGACGTGATTGTTTGTGATTATCTGGCCCTGATTATCGTACACAAATCCGGAACCAAGTCTTGTTTGCTGGCTTTGAAGGGGCACTCCATTTATGATAAAATTATTGTCAACGGTTGTGACAGTGCTTGTAATCTGGACCACAGAATTTTCTACTTTTTTGAAGAGACTGGCATACCTTGATTCTTCCTGGCTGTCATTTAGTGACTGGCCGGATGTCCCGGCTGGTCCGGGAGGGCCTTGCGGTCCTACAGGGCCTTGAGGGCCAGGCGGACCTTGTAAGATTTTTTCCTGTAAATTGCCTTTTTGTGTGTTCTGAGTTAGAGCGGGACTGGTTTGATGTAACAGTGTATTACCATTTAATGACTGTACCACAACTGTAAAAGCCAGGGCAACAATTGCCGCGATCATAACGATTTCCTTTGCTTTCATGAAATACATCCCATAAAAATTGGATCCTTGCTTTTACTCCCCTACAGAAATTTGGGTCTGTATCACATTGGTTAGAGGAATCGCAGAGGCCAGACTGTTCCATACAAAGACTTGTACTGTATATGTTCCAGTAGACTTTGGAATCCAGACCTGAGACGCATTAAATGATTGGCTTGGTAACATGGAAGCCGAGAATCCCTCCAGATATTTTGTTCTACCAGTATTGTCTAGTACTTGTACAAGATACGTAAATTTTTGCTCAGATGTCCCATGGTTTGTAAGAGTTGATTCAACACCGATTTGTTGTCCCACATGCAGACTGGTAAGATTCTTACCAGTAGAGCTTACCATTACTGGTGGAGTCAATGTTACATCTACAATTGCATATGCGCTTTGTAATATACCAACGGTTAAAAGCAGAATCAACAGGGGAGAGAAAAATTTCAGTATTTTCCTTATGTGCCTAAATTCTAATGTCTGAAATTTGTTTTCTGCCAAAGATTACCAAGTAGACATGGAGTCTGTTTATTTAATAGCATTACTGCCGTTCTCACAAACAGGAATGACAGACTAATTCTGTTGAACTTTACTGGAATCATGCAGTTTCTTTTTGAAGCATTATGAGAGGGGACTTCATTTTTGGGATTTTTGTTTATTCATGAAAAAATGCGCACAAGATTCCAAAAAAATAATCAACCTTGTTAAAAAAGAGAGATCTGGAATACTATCCTTTTAACAACCTAGTTTTGACAGTACCAAATGTGTTGTAACAGAATTTATGTTTGCACTAGAAAGTGCGTTCTTTACTATAGTGCAAACAGTTGATGCGATTTGAGTACCAGATGTTGTGGTTGTAGCCGATGTTTTTGGTGTAGATGGGATGGTTGTATTACCACCAGTCTGGTTACCAATCTGAACTGCAGCAAGATGTTGTTGCAGCTTACTCCATTCACCCGGTGCGCAGAGATGATCTCCACAAACCTTGGTGTCACCTGTCAATACAGTGAGCGGGTTGTCGTTTACATAGTTGTAGTTTCTCTGTATCAATGCATTTGATGCAGGAATGGTTGATACTGCAACAGATAACATCAGGACTGATGTCAGCAACAGCACCACTGATAACTTTGGTAGCACAATTCCAAATGTGTAATGCACATATAAAAATAACATCAGCCGTTTTCATCAACAGGAATGGTAGTTAGATATTATTAATGCATGAAAGATGACTTGGGTAATGAACAAAAAAATGATTGCAATAGCAGTCGCTGCTGTAGCCATCATATCTGTCATGGCAGCTATGACCGCCGTTAAAGCAACTTATGGCGATAAGGCAACAGAGCTGCCTGGAGAAGAGGGGGCAGAAAAGGCATTGCACCTACAAGAATCACCGCAGACAAACCAATCTTCTGGAACTGGAGAATCATCTTCTAGTGAAGCAGGGGAAAGTGGATCTCCCTAGCTTTTTTTATTTCCAAGATCTATTAGCACAGGCGTTTAAAAATCGAACAATCTTGGTAAGTATTTTGGACCCAGTTTTGATTCCTACAATGAAACTGTTAATAGAAGAGAATGAAAAGTAATAGTGATTGAAAGGCGTCTCAACGGCAATACTATCGATTGGAGTGCTATTTGTGTCAGTTATCATGCTCGGTGCACCAGCTTTTGGTGCAGGCGATCCTTGTTCAAAGACATTGTCATCTGGCTTGGCTGATGAAACTTTATGCGGTCATGGAAATATGATCGCAATAATAGTACCGTCTGATGATCCTAATCTGGAAAATGAACTTGACTCATATGATGCAAGCTATGGGCTTGCTGCCTGTACTATAACTAACGGATGTCTTGAGATTGCAATGCCATATGGCAGCCCAAACGCATCTACAAGTTTTGATATATCGTCCTATGTGGAACAGGCACATGAGACAGCCCCTGGTGCAAAGATCATGGTGGTAGAGGCAAAATCAAACAGCTGGCAAGACATGTATGATGCGTCTTACTGGGTTCAAACCCTGCCTGAGGTAGAAAAGACTGTCTCTGTATCATGGTCCAAGATTGTAATCGAACTTGGATTGGTTCTAAAATAAAACCAAGACATCGACTTTCATTTGTCAGTTAAATTGCGGATTCAGGTTCAATGAGATTTGAATTCACAGTAACAACATAATTGGAATCTTATTCAGCCAGGGTGAAATGTGAGTTGCCTTGATCCACATGGGAACTGGTAGGGCAGGTAATAAAATTGTGCAACTCTGCTAAAAAAAGGCCAATTAAAATTTTCATGGTTCTTCGTAATGCTTTTCATACTACGTGTTTATCGTACTATTATTGAGTCATTTACATAAGACGATCCCTCTTGTTCTTTTCTTGATGCTGTACAGTTCTACCGTGTTTGCTCAATCCTCCAACATCTCAAGTTCTGTTTTTACAAATAATTCG
>DAHUYT010000037.1 GCA_027315065.1 Nitrososphaerota archaeon
TGGGCACAATTCTCATCAAAAAATAAATCTAGTTTCCAAGCATACGCCTGACACATCTTGGTCTGTCATTGCCTGTGATGCAATTGTAATACACTGCCAGCTGGTACACAAACACACATGACAGTACAAGTGATGCTGACATCTCAAATCCACGCACTGGAAGCGTACCGATTCCAAACGTATCCTTGAGTATCTCAAAGAGAGGCTCGACAGATATCTTCCTGGTACTGTATATCGCCTGTCCTTCCTTTGAATTGTAAAACTTGACAAGCTCAATTCTTTGGGGCGGCGTACTGTCATACTTTTTGATAGGACAGACAAGCCTTGCAACGCATGCATCATTTGTAAACCGGTACAGCTCGCAGTCGTCATATGCAGGGTCTGCTGCAACGTTTTCCACAAAACCTGCAATTGGTACCACAAGTGACCTGTACGAGCAGTTATCGCTGATGTTTGCAGTCGTATAATCTGCTGATAGCGGCACCACAAGATCCCCAGTACTGCATGATATGTGCAGCTTGTATCCAAACACCCATCCCCTTGTCTTGGAAAATCCCCATCTGGCATCTGTATCTATACCAGAGATTGGCAGAATCTTTTTCTTCATGCTGGATTTATGCCATACCGGTCCCCCTGCCTTTAGAAGCGAGCTGTCAACTGACGCCGTGGTGGTATCGACAAGGCCTTCTAGCAAGAAGATGTTTCCCATCCTTGCAATTACATTTTTGATTGGTAGCACCTTGAACCTGCGGTCAAACGTCCTGCGGTCTGGCAGGCAGTGCAGGCCGCATGCACCCATTACTTTCTGATTGTATGGCATATCAATCTCAAAATACTGGTGCAGGCAGTTGTTGGACGGGATCCTCAGCCATATCCGTACAACAAAACATCGCAGCATTACAGTTGTAGGGTAAACGTATGGATGCCCCCTCTTCTTGTCAAGATCTTTGTACAGGCAGAGTAAACCTATCAGATGCAAAATGCCAATAAGGAAGGATTCTGATTGTATCTTGCTAAAGGATCTTCGCATGATATGCATCTGAACAGTGAATATCCAGCGAGGAGATCCTTAGCAATTTTCATTAAATTGATTTCATTGTATGATCAAAATAGGCTTGGAATTGTGCCCAAGCCTCAGATAATTTGACTTCCAAATCCTTTGTTAAATCCCCATTATGATAATAAGGATCTGGATTAGTGGTATTGGTATTTAGGCAGTCATTAACAAATGACAAAGCCCGAAAAATATTGGTCTTACCACTCTCATTTGGACCCACAATAGTAGTGAGTTTGTCAAAACGAATCGTCTTAGGCTGTTCACCTATCGAGAGAAAATTTTTCAAAGTTAATGAAACTAATTCCATATTATCACACAACATAATCAGACTAATTATTGTTATAGTTATGATCGTGCCTTTTCTTCATCTTTTTTCTAAATTTCATTAATTTTCCGAAAAGAGAAAAAATCCCATCCAAAAAGGTCAAATGGAACCGTCCTGTCTTTACCCCGAAATTAAATGCGGTTGCCGGGATTTGAACCCGGGTCGCGGAATTGGCAATCCCGCATATTAACCAAGCTGTACTACAACCGCTTAACCGATTTAGAAATTTCTAGTCTATTAAAGGGTACTGTTTGGAAACATAATTTTTTAACATCTGAATGCCAAGGAAAACTATGAATTCTCAACTTGAAGAAAAAGTAAATCAAAAAATAAAAGAAGTAACTGGAAAATCAGAAGAAATTCACATGATAATAAATTCACTAGGTAATCTCATGACCCATTCAGGTTCTTTTGCCTATGGTATTGCCATTGGAAGACTATACAATTCATTTTATTATCAATGTAGAAGAATACTCAAACGCAATCCAACTGATGAGGAATTTTCTGAATTCCTCGAAATGCTCGGCAAAAAACAAAAAGAAATTCTTGATGCGCTAGGACTTGACTGAAGCTGGTTTTAAAGAAATTACTTTGACTGATGGGGTTATTGGCAATTTTACAGCCGCGTTATGCATCGCCTTCTTTGCTATCTCGAGATGCTCTTTTTTGACGAATGCCTCCATGAGTATCTGACCTCTATTGATGCGAGCAGCCAAACTGACGGCTTTGCCAAAAGCTCCTCTCATTCCTTCCTGAAGTCTATCTGCACCCGCAGTAGCAATCATTTTGTTCTCTCTTAGTAATATGTGAGGGTAGACTCTAAGATTGGAGAAATATCCTGTTTCTCCTGCTTCCTGTTCGATGGTTTTATTTGCGGCCAATCTTGCCGATTCAATTGCCATGTGCCTTATCTGTATTTTTTCATTGGAACATAGCTGGACACAATAATCATACTCTGCATCTCTTTTTCCTCCTCCAGAAAACTTGGCAATTTTTATCTGAGGTTTACCCTTGATGAACTCTTTTCTTGTATAGGGTTGACCATTGCCAGTTCGGTAATTTGCTCCATGCATAAGAACACTTTTTTTATGTTTATTCGGTGCCCATATTTTAACCGTGAGATCATTTGGCTGTCATGGTTTACTCGTAAAAAACCTATTTTCTGAGATATTCCGGTATTGAAAAAGTGAAGTGATGTTATATTGGATTCTGTCAAATTATATCCCATCAACTATGCAGAACCTTATATTGTGATCGAGAACATTGAATCACCAATGTCTGAGTTAGAATCCAAGGTAGAAGGCATACTAGTTAAAGATCATGTCTTGGTCTTGGACAAAAACATGCAACATAGCTTGGAACAAAAGGGATTTGGAGAAAACATGAAAAAGAAATTTTTCCTCAAGCCCTTTGAATCTCTGTATTTGTTGTATGTTGACAAGCTACGGCTTCTCAAGGGTGAACAATCAATACATTTTGATCATCTTATGGGTGAGTGTATAAAACAAGACAATGAGGCTTTTACAAAATTCCTGATTTATAGAGACTTACGAACCAAAGGATATATCGCAAAAGATGGATTTGGATTTGGCTCTGATTTTAGGGTCTATGAAAGAGGACAATTTGGAGAAAAGGGGGCCAAGTATGTAGTATTTGGTCTCACAGAAGGAAGAAGACAAAAGATCGGTGTACTACAAAAGCAGATAGAGCAAATTGTTACGATGGGTAAAGAGCCGGTACTTGCCGTGATTGAGAGACGGGGGGAAGTAATTTACTACAAGATCTCAAAGATAAAGTTTCATCAAAACAAAGACCAACCTGGATTTTCAAGCATAGAATTCTAATTTTAAATATAATACACTATCTACATTACGATGGATGGAATTCAAAGAGATTTACTGTTTTAACTGTAAAAAAAGCCTAGGCAGATATAGCGACAAATATTTCACGGATCAAAAGATGGGGGAGATCATAAAGGCAAATTATTCTGCCCACGTATACGAAGGACATATGATTGTCGTAAGGCGAATAACTGGTTGAAGGCCAGAGACATTATTCAAATTATTTGCCCGCATTTTCTATTTTTTTCTGTACAATGTATGAATTCATAGTAACTATTTTATATATGAAATCAGTCGTCAGATACGTTGAGATTTTTCGCTTTTCTAGTTTTAGGTTTGCTCCTGTCTATGGGCGCATTGCAATTGGCTCATGCATCATATGGTGGTGATGTAGCAATATCTGATCCAACCTTGGTGGATACAACTGGACACGCACTTTCAAGTTTCACTGTGGGCCAAGAGATTGGCGTCCAATCTATTCTAACTAACCATGGCACAATAGATCAAAAATTTGCCTATCTTGTTCAGGTAATGGATAGTTCTGGCGGTACGGATTACTTTCAAGCATTTTCAGCTTCTATGTTAGGTAATCAATCTTTTACGGCAACTCAAGTGTGGATTCCAAAGGATCCTGGTACATATACCATACAAGTATTTGTCTGGGATGGTCTTGCCTCAGCTGTTCCGCTGACAAATGTTGTTGAAAAACAAATTACCGTAGAGGCATAAGCAACGCAGTACTGCATACATTGAATTTAAACCTTAAGTAGAATTTTGTAGCTCAAATTCTTCGCATTGCTTAATTAAAATAAAATTTTTTGGTCTGGTAATGCCTGATGAATTATGTAGAACATGCGGTGGGGATCTCGTGATGCATTTCCAGTGTTCGGAATGCAGAAAAGCGATCCAAAAAATATGTACAACATGTAGTACTATCACACGTAAGCAGTTTCATGATCAGTGTCGTAAACAAGAACTGGCTATAAACGTGCAAGGCATGCATGAATTAGAAATTGTTCAAAAGAAAAGATCCTCCAAGATAGTTACTCATTCGGTTCGTCTAGCCCTGACTCTTAATATTATAGGCTTTTTCATACTTGGTTTTGCGACAGCAGCATATCTTGAAGTATTTCAGAATCCAGTGTTCAGTGCCGAAATGATGAACTCTGGCAATGTACCTATATCTCAAGTACGCTATACTGGGACCATATCTGATTCTTTGCAGAACTGTCTTGCATATGGCAGCGGAGAATCAGTTACAGTGACATGTCCCACGCAATATGGGTATGTGTACAAGGCAATACTGGATATGCCAAAGGATCTTGCAAGTAAATTTGCCGACTCTGTCTTTTCTATAAGAGGGGTCTCTCTTATTGAACACTCTGATGGTTCTGTTGTATTACGGTACCAAAACAATACCTACATGACAAACTTTTTTGCGATCTAACCTAGAAGGCAAATCTCGCAATCACATGAAATCTTGTCATCTTCTTTGGAAAGGCACTTTGCATGTTGCCCTGCCTGACATTGAACGCATATGGTATCCATGTTTTTTGGATCAGAATATTTTTTTCCTCCGTTAAATCCAAAGCCTCCATCTCTTGGTCCTATCATGATTAACTGTACAATACCATGTATTTTAGATCTCGTAAATAAACAGAAGAGAGATTCTACATCCTTTTGCCATAAGTATTGGCATTATGAGATATAGTTAATTAGCAGACGCCTAAAATGTCATCTGGAAATCAGTGCCTGCATTGCCGATTGTGCAATATGCTTCCCAAGACTGACCCAGAAAACCCATATTTTTCATTTCAACCTTTAGAGACTTTTGATGGGTTTGCAAACCTGGACGATTAGCTGAATACTGGGCATTAATACGCCAAAAAATAATCATGCCCGCCGCGTTAAAAAGCTTGAGTTCAGTGCTGTGGAAATTTTTATTCGTATAAAATTGAGTCGAGCCTTTACTGTGATACTGTCTGCGTTTTATCCGTATCAATGTATCGAGGTATCCATCTATCAAAGTATCAAAGATCGCTAGTTTTCATGACCTTGGTATACCTCCTTGCAGCCTTTTCAAGTTCGCGGTCATCTGTTACAAGTGTTATTCCTAATTTTTCTGCAACCGCAAGATACGAAGCATCGTATGCTGTCAACCCTTCCTTTATGGCAACCTCCTGCACGTGTTTTTCCAAGTCGCTTATGTTAGATATTTCCATACGTTGCATCAAAAGAAGCATGGAATCAAGTAAGGTAGATGATTGTTCTATTGTGATCTTTTTTTCTCGATATGAAAGCCTCCAGATCGCATTAGTTATCTCATAGACTGTCAAGTCAAGTATGTACTGCTTGTCTAGAATTCCTATGGATCTAGAGTCTCTGTTTCTTACAACATTTAGCAGTGCACTTGCATCAAAAAGCCTATCTTTCATCTCTTGATGATCTTACTGCCTTTGAAATTTCGCCGCTGCTGACATTTTTTCGCAAGATGGGTCCTATCTTATCGAGGTCCCGTGAAAGACTTTTCTCTTCAATCTTTTTTACCTCGGATTCTATTGCCTTTCTTACCACTTGGCTTATCTTTATGTGGTGCATCCTTGCCTTTTTCCTCAACTCATCCGGTATCTTTGCAGAGATGGTTGTTGCCACGGTATTACTTTCTTGATAATACCTTATAAGTATTATCTATATCTGGTATAGCCTTGCATAAAATATGAAACCAACGGATTAATCAGGATTCACGTATCTTTTGCTACAAAAATGATCAACGCCTCCAAACAGTATTTTCTCTGCCTGTAATACTCTGAATGCTCCCCGCCGGGTTTCATCATCCAGGGTACAGTTCTCTGCCTCCCGCTTCTTGCGTGAGGAAGTCATGATAAAATATACACGTATCAACCCGGATAAACTTTTGGTAAGGCAGTTCTAGCATTTGACGCAATGTTTCCATCTTCAAAATTTTGTTTGTTGCATCTTAAAGCAGAGTTGTATACCGGGGGTGGGTTTTGTGAGATCAGTTTAACACCGTCCTCTACAATGTGAGATTATTAGTGAATGAAAGAGTTAAGAAAATTAGCAGACAGGTATGAAACATACTTGACAATGTTGTGTTTTAACAAAGGTTATATGGAAGAAATGTCTGCCATGTGGCATAAATAAATTCCATATGGAAGAATTAACATGAGATTTCATAACTATCTGGAACAATTGCTTGGTAACAGGGCATCTATTAGCATCCTTCGAGCTCTTTTTGAATACAAAGGCAGGGTTTTCACTGTACGGAGACTGGCAGGAACTGCAAATATTTCCCATACAGAAGCCAATCAAACAATTGGTAGGCTTGAGAAGTTTGGCATCATAAAAGTACAGCCCGTGGGGAAGGCTTACCAGATATCATTAAATGACAAAAGTTACATACTGAATCAGATCATAAAGCCTATTTTTGCTGCAGAAAATAAAACTCTTGAAACACTTGTGTGGGTTCTAAAAAAATATCTTGATACAAAAAAAGTAATCTCTGCCGCTGTTTTTGGAAGTGTTGTAAAGGGGGAGGACAAGGAAGATAGTGACATTGATCTGTTGGTAATCTCAGATGATCCAGAGTATGTCTATACAATCATAGGTAAGGTAAAAACAGAGTTACCAGAAATATTTCATGGCAACATCTCTCCCATCGTATTTTCTAAAAAAGAATTCATCTCTAAAAAAAGAGGTGATCTTGTACGCTCAATTCTTGACAACCATATTATGATAGCAGGCTTGGGACTTGATAGGATAAAATGACAAAGGCAGTGGATCCAAAGAAGGCTGCCGGATATGTTATAAAGGCTGAAAACTCGCTACTCATGGCAAAAATCGCATTGGAAAAAGGAGCGTACGATAACGCGGTAATGAGCTCCGTTCACAGTTCAATCAATGCGCTAGATGCCTTGACAACATCAGAGATTGGTAAGCGTTCATCTGGCCAGCATCCTGACGTCCTATCACTAATCAAGGGAATCCTGACAAAGGAAGAACATGATATAATCAGCAAGCAATTTAGCAATCTACTTGGAATGAAGAACCAGTCAGAGTATCAGCCTGACCTGATGAATTTGAAGGATACAGAAAATGCCATTAAATGGGCAGAACGTATTTTAAAGACGGTAAAATCAAAATTGAAGATCTGACATCTTGCAGTTGGTTGACACTGAAAAACAAACCGGGGGTGGGTTTATGACTGTGAATTCAAAGCTTCGTTCTATGTCTTGGACAACTTGTTGTACAGGTTTTTTCTCTCTTTTATCAGGTCTTCAGCTATTTCTTTAACCATCCTGTCTTTTTGCATGCTCTTACCTAATATTTTCATGCATCAATTACCTAATATTTTCATGCATCAATTTCCTAATATCCTTTTCCGAGATCCTACCTGAGGCTAAATCTACCAATTCAGAAAAGAATTCATCATCTGTAACCTCCAGCCCGAAGCCGTTTTTGCGTATAAATAATTCGCCTAGGAAAGCAGCGGTCCTTTTGTTGCCGTCTACTAATGGATGGCCGCTCACAATTTGAAACATCGTGGCAAAAAAGGCCACATACACCGTCTCATTGTTCAGTTTGTTGCCAAACTTTGTTTGTACGCTATCCAGCGTAAACTCGAGGTTTATGCGATTCAGAAACGCAAGTTTTGTGCCCGTTTCACTCGCAATTTCTCTAGCAATCCGATGATTTCTTCAAGATCCAAATGTCTTATCCAGGTGTTCTAGTCCTAAGCGGGTCCTGCTTTTAGCGTTTTTTCAGATCGTGTAGGAAATTGGGTGGGCTTGTGATTTGCACAACCTGGACGATTAGCTGAATACTGGGCTTCATCCGTCAAAAAATAATATGCTCCCGCCGGGAAATGCTAACCGATTAGAATTCCCAATGAACAAAAATGTAGCGTCTTTGTTTTCGGATATTCCAAGTACCATTTTAATCACTGAACTAATAAAATAAGAAGATAATAAAACTAATGGTTTTCAAAACACTGATTTTTAAATTGATTTGTGTAAAACATGAATAGGTCCCAGAGTATATGCCCTTGAGGGGTTTTGTCGAGTTAGTTTAGTTCCCCACTTTAAAACACGAACAAATTGGTTTTAGATCGGGTCCGGGGGTGTTCAAAACGACAGGTAATACGGAAACCCGGAATTTTTGTGAAAAAATTTTGATAAGAAATATGCAGTAAGCTAATTGGAGTAGCCACAAACTCCTTTCCAAATTTTTTATTAAAGTCAGAGACAAAGATTACAAATCAACATCAATGAATGAACTTGAAACCTATGCCATGTAGGCCAGATATGCTATCATAATAGAAAGCAGCGGGGCAGGCTTTGGATCCATACATAGTCCATGTAAAATTGCCGTGTGTTATATTTGAAACATTCTCATAGCCAACTGCCAAGTAAACCGATTCGCAGAAAGTGGAAATTCCAAACAATCCCGAATAGTTTCCTGTTTTTATGGTATAAACTACTGTCTCATTTGTTGAGGCACCTGAGAGGTAATTTTTAGATGCCGAAATTGTTATTCCGGTGGGATTATTTTTACAAACAAAACAAGAAGAATTATTTTTAAAGATATGAAATCCTACAGATCCAGAATCTATTATATCGTAATAATTGACACATATACTCCCAATTGAATTCGATGGCATGTATAGCAGAGGAAAACCTTTACCCACAGGTAAACCATCGACGTTTGGTGGATAGGAAGTATCACATGCAGCGAATGTTGTCACTATGTTGCTAGGTGTTTGGGATGAGGTTTCCTTTGCCCAGCCACGTTCGACCAAAATACTTGCAGTATCAGGTTTTACACAGGCAGGTGATCCATCTTCTGCCTTGATAATGAGCTGCATGCCATTATTACATTGTATATTATTTACTTGAATGCCTTTCAGGAATTGTTCCAGTGGAGATGAGAAATTTGTGTTTTGGAGGACGGTTGAATTAGTAGCATATACAGGAAAAACAGATCCATAGATAGGCAAGGTCATCATTAAAGTTAACGCCAAACAGAATGATTTTTTCATAGCACCATATTATTCTCAAAGTGCATTAAAACGCCTGTATGTACCTTCACCTTACTTATCAATGACAATTAGTTCTCCATGAGATCTCTATAATAATAACCTGCATTGAAAGGTGCTTGAATACTGTTATACGAATTATTATAGTACATTGTTCCGGACATTGCCGTCGAGCTAAAGTTAGCCAGAGTTAGTTCCTTAGAACCTTCCGTATGCCTTTCTATAATAAAGTCTGCCAAAGTAGGATTGCTCATGCTGTCACCCTGATTTTTAGCCCCACATACTTTGTCAGTGCTATTGCTCACATCTTGAAAAACAGCGTAAAGCAGAATCACGCAAAACGTCAAGAGATCCTGCGCGGGAATTCAAGAAGGTGTGAGAAATGCAACTGTGAGATAAATGAGGAAGTAAGGGTAAGCTATCATGATACAAAGGACCAAAAGCACAAGAAATACACAAGCGTCATTGAATATCATGTTCTCAGAATAAATGGCAGAAAGGTCAAGATCAAGGGCTGCCTTGAGGATTATGATGCAAATAATACGGCAGGTATACTCAAACCAAACCTCTCCTTTTAATTTGTTATACAGTAATTTATGACATGGAATCAGAAACAATAACAATTCCAAGAGAGGTCTTGCTTAAGCTGGCTGAAAATAACAAGATGATCTTAGAAAAACTGGAAAGGATCTCAGAGAGACTGAAGAACAGGAGGGCTTTCTTTAGCTTTTTTGTCGGTGCAGAATAAACTCTTGCATCATCTTCTGCTGCTGTAATACAATTTGACGCAACTCGTCAATCTCATTTCTAATCTTCTTGTCTGTTTTTAGCTTGGACTTTTCTTAGCTTTCCAAATCTCATGGCTACCGCAATGTCAAGAAATGTTCCACAGTTGCCACATCTTACCGAGAGAGGATCTTCAAACCGACCGCATCCTTGACATTTCTTAATCTGCAGTCTACAGGTCTCAGCCTCATTATCATTGACTTCAAGGCCAGCAGCTTTTTTTGCAGCATTGAGCAGATCCTTTTGTATTGTGGAAAGATAGATGGCAGTGGTCTTGATATTTGTATGTCCTAACATCTTTTGAACCACATTTATCGGGGTATTGTTCATAAGTAGATTGGTTGCCCGAGAATGTCGCAATTTGTAAGGCGATCGGTATCTTATTGCAGCCTTTGCACAAAGCTTTCTCAACAAGTTCAAAACATATGAATATGATATCCTGTATGACTTTGTTTTTGGAGAGTAAAAAAGATACGCACTTGGATCATGTCTTAGTGGATGCCTTGCGATGTAATCTACCAGCCTTCTATACGAAATTATTACAGGAACCTTCCGTGGCAAACTCTTTGAGCTGCGAAGAGTAACAAATGCAATATTGTTCTTCGCATCAACCTCGATGTCGCCCAATCTTAAATTCAAGCTCTCTATGATTCGTGCGGCCACCTCATAACTTAGCTCTACAATCAGATAGTCACGATCATATTCCTGCGTCACCTGATGGAGTACCTGTAACATTTTTTCTATCTCTTCTTCGCTGAATCCTTTACGGTTCTCAAGGACAGAATCGTATTCCTTCTTCATGTAGCGTGTTGCATTAATCCATCTTACTTCATCATCATAATCGTCCTCCTTGTCATAGTTCTTGTTGATGATCTTGCCAGTCTTGGCATATGTCACAAACCTTCTAAGTGTCAAGATAAACATCTTGATTGTATCATTTTTCCATCCAAAGGTGGTCATCTCTGATACAATTTTTTCAACGTCTTGGCGGGTCATATCCTTGATGTCCATGCCGTCGTCTATCATGGATATTATCTTCCAGGCATGCCAGCCAAGCGATGATACCCGTATAGCCTTGATGCCATATGCAGTCATAGCATCAACGAACCTTACAGCCAATTTGCCATTTCGTTCAAACTTTGCAAGTCTTTTCCTTATAGCTTGTAGTCGCTTGTTTGAATAATGGATATCGTCTTCTACCAGCTCTATCATGATAATTGATCGCTCCCTTGAAAATTAAAAAATGGCAAAAAATTCGCCCCAAATTCATTCATTGGGCATTGAACTGGAGAAGTAATGCTCCCGCCGGGATTTGAACCCGGGATCACTGCCTTGAGAGGGCAGTATGCTTAGCCGGACTACACCACAGGAGCTATCTTAACGCCATAAGGAATAGCAATTTAAAGGCTGGCTTGATTCGATGGTTGGAAAATTGACAATGATGCAAAACGTGTTACACGTAAACTAATCAAAATTTATCCAATCATCTTTTTTTATATATGTGCCGTGCGATGGGCAAAATTTCACTAGTTCATAGTTCTATAAAGGAAAAGAAGATGTCTACTCTCGATTATTAATTCATACATAATTTTGTAATTGGGCTCATTCCTAGAATCATGCATGTGTGATTACCTAATTATGATATTGTAGATGCATGCCTCTATTTGATGGTGAATTATGGTTTATCATACTGACTAAAATTTTGAAGATGCCTGATATTCCAAGTTATGCTGGATGTTATTTCTTATCGTGTATGAGATCTGCCCATGATCTTCTTTCCTCCAATATGGGATTTTGTTGCATTCCTTCTGAATCTTCTTTTATCAACTGTAAGGCAAGCTCAGCCTCCATTTGTAGATCTTTTGTAGTATTTTTCGAAAATATGCCTATGATACCATGTATCTTGTAGTTCATCTGAGTCTCAAGAATACTCGTATTTCCATGCGCGAAAAGCAGTATGTCTTTTACGCCCCTGATGGGACCACTGAGCCATTTTATGTGCACACCTTCTTTTGGAAAAAGGATTACTCTCTGTTGGCATCTGTTATCTTTTCCAAGAAATACATCACGCGTTATGACATTTTGTTCTTTTGATATGTTTTTGATGTGGGTTGTTCCCTTCCAGTATGTTGGGTCATTATCAATTCTCGATATTATTCTCCATACGTTTTCCAGCGGTGCGTTGATTTGTATTCTTGCATCGATCTTAACCATGAGATCAAGTTAGTGAATTTACGATAAATGTGTAGGGTATACACTGTAATACAACAAAAAGATGACTCGTTCTGAAAACTGGGGCGAAATAATGATTGGGTTTTAGTTAATGCTTGAAAAGGTTAGGAATTAATTTTGATTATGCCGTTTGTTATCATGTATTGAAGACCCTGAACAAACTGGCCATCACCAATCTGCCCACTTGCCCACCAGCCTGCATCGTTTTTTATCCACGCTGGAATTTGCTGGGTTCCTGATGTTGCAGTTGAGCCTGATCCTGTAGGTATTTGTATTATTCCATGTTGTATCATGTATTGAAGACCCTGAACAAACTGGCCATCGCCAATCTGTCCTTGTGACCACCACTTTGCATTGTTTTTTATCCATGCTGGAATTACGATACTTTGGGTGCTATTTGTGGTACTTGTAGTGCTAGATTGATTTGTACTAGTTTGACTTGATGCATTTGATGAATTCGTGGTTGGAGACAGAGGCGATGCAAACGGCGATGCCACCTTGACATCCACCTGTATTGAACCTGCTGAACTTACATCTGATACTCCAGATTCAGGCCCAGTCCCAGCAAAATATATCACATAATGAGTAAGTGGTGGAGGCTGATGTTGTAAGAAAGTTACGTCATCAGATCCAACCGGTGCATACATATCTACTCTTCCAATGCTTTGTGCATACGAGCTTAACTGGTTACCTTGATTATCGACAGTAAATATGTCATAATGTGAATCGAAATATTTTTGACTTGGGTCGAAGGATTTTTCAAACCAGATTCTCCATTCAATGGGACACCCTTGGTGCGGTATCGATGGGCTGTACATGTATTCTATGGTTGTTGAACCCGCGTTGGTGCTATTGGTGCCATGAACCGCGTCTTGTTGCATGTTAGGTGTTGGGCAGTTTATGTTACCACCTGCTGTGCTGGTTGATTGAACGCTTAGAAATGACGGCGGTGTCTTACTATTTCCATGTTCAAGTAAATCTATACTGTAGCTAAGAGGTGGTACTCCGCTTGTCACAATTGCGTATACTCTGGCCTTGACCGGAAATGCTAGGGGGGGATATACCCAAATATCGCTGGTAGCTCCACTATCATGCCATTGTATATCCCATGCGTTGAATGCGCCGGCTGGAACTGTTACTTGTTGCTGACCCACGGATCCTAGCGTAGTTTCGCCAAATATTCCAGTATTGCCCCATGCAGGAGATGACAGATCTTTAGCGGTAATTTTCGTAGCGAATGCATCAAGCCATGCTAGTGAATTTTTGAACATGCTTGCATAGTTAGCTAAATTCGAGTCAGAATATATTGGATCAGGTGAGTTTAACCCTATTGTTACGATCCCTTTCTGTACTATGGAACCATCAGTCACAACCATCATCAAGTTAGTCCCTGAACTTGTTTGGTTCTGAACCCAAAAGTCTATCTCTATTGGCTCACAATTATGCCAGTCTGCCGTGCAGATCTTGTATTTGTAATAATCACCTTGTTTTAACCCCTCTCCTGGGTACCAAGTAGCTGCAAATACATTAGGTACAGTAGTAAGAAAACTGACCGTGATTATTAATGATAACATAATGGTTAAAGAAAGGGAATTGAACTTCATGTTATCTATCTTTAATGTATTTTTGATTACTAATAAACCTCATTAAACTATGTTGCCAGTTACGGATTTCGCAGCTTGATGATGGGTAAATAAAAAGGAGATTCCGTGGAATGACCTGCTATGCACTTGTCATCTAGGGCTGACGTTTTTGACATGCAAAGGAAAATCTTTGTAACTTCAAATCACTGTATATTCAGCATGGATTTAGTATTCATGAGTGCGTTTCTATGTGATTGATCTATCATACGTATTGTCTAACTTGGAACCATCTAACAAAACCATACGTTGCAGAGGTGTGTATGAGATCTACCGATACTGATTGCAAACATTGTAGCCAGATAACCTAAATGGTTCATCTTAAGACTAAATTGAGTTGCTTAGGCTAGTATTGGCGTCTTTCTATCATGCATGGCGTCCGTGGATCAGGCAAGATACGTGCATAGATCTTCAAAAAATAAACAATCTGATAGAATCCAAATTATCGCTTTTTATATTGATATTGAAGAAATGTTTTTCAATTCAATGTATTTGTAAATTTTAACAGCTTGGATGCTTTATAGCAAAACCAATAATTGGAGTTCCTGTGGACGTACAAAAGATTCCAGAATTACTGTCTATATCAAAACATCCTGTAGGTTTTGGTGGGTGTAGAAATAATGGATGTAATCTTGATTGCTGTGAATACAATATTAGTGTCTTTGATGGACAATCCGGAGAATCCGTTCATGATCTTTCTGGAGACTTGATAAAACTGCATCATTGTTCACTACCAGAATCTAATGTTTCTATTTTAACTCAACTAGAAAACCTGACTATACTTTATGACGATCAGTGGAAGCTACGAATGTTTCTGGCCACAATAAAAGAAAAGAAGGAAAAAGTCTTCAATTCATACGCCAAAAACTGCCTTGTTGATGCAGGAATATTTGCAAACAAAGCCAAGGAAGCAGTAAAAACTAATGACCCTTTTGCCGCAATATGGGCAAAATGTGCATCATATTTTCTTGCAGATGCGTTATTCTTGATTAACTCAAAACGACCCAGTCCTACTCATATGTTGGGAATAATTAGAAATTTAAAAAAGAACGAGATTAATCAAACCTTCTCCATGATACATCACATACTTGGTGTGGAAAGGGCTTCTACCTCAGTTCTTCCAAGGATGGTCAAATCAACCATTGGATTTTCTGACATGATTGAAAATAATGGTAATTCAAAGATCATCAAAAGAAAATACGACTATCTAGTTGAAAACTCGCTATTGTCTGATTGTTATTTCTATTTGGGATACGTGAACAGGAATAATATAATGAAAATAAAAAACCAGATTCATAAAAACCTGGGATACATCCACGTGCTAAAGGTTGCACTTGATATAGAAAGCGATCAGATGATTGTAGACAAGCACGCAAGTACATTATTACAAAGAGTTAATGATCTTCTTGTGGATATAAAAGATCAAAAATGACATTCTATTGCATACTTGTTTTTTTTAATAACCTTTAAAACCCTGTAGGAGATCTCCCAGATATGACAGACGCAGCATGTGGATGCGACTCAGCAGCACAAAACAAAGTAGAATGCGATTGCCTGATGCAAGGCGAATGCTATTGTGACGCTAATTGTACTTGCAAAGCATCAGTTTGTAAGGAACAGGTAGCATCATTCAGATAGGTTTTAACCCTTTTTCTTTTATTTTTTGAGTATTATTTTTCGTCCTCGTCTTTGATTCCCCATATCTTTACAAGTTCTTTTTGGAACTTGTCTACTTGCTTTTCATTTAGTGTATACCCACAATTCTTGTGCGTTGGGACTACTACCATGCCATCTAACTTGAATTCGACTTCATACATGTGTACTTTTTCGCACTCGCACATGTGCGAAGTACATAATGTTCCGCTATATTTGCTTATTTGAAGCCTTTAATGGTGCGATCATGATATGTAGGTAGGTGGCCAACATCATGGAGTTAAAATACAGGTTTGTAGAAAATGGCCTATATCAGCCCTATGGTAGGCTAGGGCAGTAGAAAAAATATCATAATATCATCATATGATGTCATCTACTGTATGATACGATTCAACCTTACAAGATGAGATGTTGAGAAACAGTGTGCTAGATCTGTACCCACGTATTATGCAGCAAAAAATAATTGATCACATCTTAATGTGAATATTGGTAATAATCAAAGATTTGAGATTTTTATACAATCATGGATAATTCATAATGTGATCTCAGGGCAGCTATACGTCTTATTTGTCATCAGTGCCGTTGCAATTCTTACAATAACACCACAAGCCTTTGCTGTTACTGGCATCACAATATCAAAGGGTGATTCAGCTGGGCAGGACTGCGTTACTGCAAAGAACTGTTACAACCCGGATGTTGTAACTGTGTCACCAGGTACCACAGTTACCTGGACTAATGCAGACAGCGTATCACATACAGTAACAAGCGGAAACCCTTCAGACAACCAGACTGGGACAATATTTGATAGTAGCCTTATCAGGCCTTCTACTACATACTCTTTTACCTTCAAAGATCCAGGCACGTATAATTATTTCTGTCAGCTCCATCCGTGGATGACAGGCGAGGTAATTGTTGCTGCCTCTGGTGTAACATCAGGTACCACATCCATTACTGCACCGGAATTTGGATCGTTTGCTACGATCGTACTGGTAATCGCAGTGACGGGAATAATCGCACTCAGTACTAGGAGAACAATAATACAAAAATTCTGAGGAATTTTTATTATGCAATTTTTTAAATCAGTTTTTCAAGGTTTGATGGCATGAATCAGAGAGGTTACATATTATCAGGACTTGCTATTGCCTTTACTGCCTTTTTCTTTATGATTTACAGAGAAAAACTACTCGGGGTCATTCATGCTTACACGGGAGCAGGTGTGGCAATAGCCGTTATCTTGGTTGCCATATTGATAGGATTCAAATCTGATTCAAATCACTCAAAAACAAAACGTATCTGATAGTTTCTTACTGCCTTTTGCATTGTCAATAGATGAAAATCATCTGTCTGCATTCTAGTTGTGTCCTACTGAAATTACA
>DAHUYT010000038.1 GCA_027315065.1 Nitrososphaerota archaeon
GCAGGGGCAAGATAGAGAGTTACCACAAGGTACTCTACAGGGAGCTGGTAAGCCGTGTAAGGTTCACCTCACTTGCTCATTTCAAAAGAGAGCTGAGGAAGTTTGACAGGAGATACAACTACTGGCGAAGAACCAGACACTTGGCTGGAAGACTCATGCATCCATATACCACGACAGAAGATATTTCAACAAGGAGGGAGCAAAATCATGATCCAAAAGTGACATTATCTCTGGCACACTACACCTAGTTCCAGAATTTTTCATGTAGATCCTGGGTAGCTTGGAAACCCCAAGACATCATGGTATGATTTTGGTACCATTGATTTGCATTGAAGCAACAAGTCATATGCTGCAGTATCGAGCACATATGTAACAGCCCAGTCTTGCTCGCTTCTAATTGATCTTCCAAAGCCCTGCAATAGTTTTACCAGTGTCTGCGACTTATACCACAAGGGAAATTTTTGCATCTTGTTTTTTGTTCTTTTCTCACTTAGGTTAGGATATGGCACCTTTGCTATTATCTGGAATCTTGACAAATCATCCTTCAAATCTACGCCTTCCCACAATGAAGATGAAAGTAGCACGCCGTTTTCATCCATGGCATGTTCTTGAATTATCTCATCTTGGGTCATACCATTTTCATTTCTGCTATGGCAAATTCTAATTCTGCTTTTGTTCTTCTCTGATAGATGATTTCGTATATCAAAGCATTTTTTCTCAGAGGAAGTAAGTATGAGACCTCGCTCATTGACATGCTGTGATAATATCTCATCAATTTTGGATATCACTGCAAGTTCGTCATCCTTACTTGATGAATAACTAAGCTTTCTGATATTTAGAAAATTGATCCTTCTTTTGTCAGGCAAGAAAGGAGATTTGGGTGTATCTACAAACGCAACATCTGAGGGCTCAAGGCCTGTATTTTCACAGAAACTTGCCTTATCTATGGTAGCTGACATGAAGATCTGCGTGTCAATGTCAAAGAATACCTTGACATATTTTGAAATATCAAGTGGCTTTATTGAAAGCGATCTAAAGGTTCCCCTTTCATCAAAGTAAGGATCATTTAGGACAAAATTCTCCTTGTTTGATTCCAGTTCGACTCGGGCATTTGCCATCTTTTCATACCGCGATTCAAGTTTTGCAAGCAACATGTAATCTGGATTTGTCTGAAATGACATGTTTTCCTGAAGATCCTTGATCTGCTTTGAGTATGATTTTGCAAGATCATCAAGCAATGAAATGACAGGTTCCGTGTCGTTGAGGGAATAATTCTTGATATCAATTCCGCACTCCTGTATCTGTCCATTGTAAATGTCCACACCAATGAACTGAATTATCTGGTCTTCTATCTTGTGAGCCTCATCGAAGATTGCAACTGGCTTTCCTATATAATCTGCATATGCCTTTCTGCCAAATCTCATAAGCTGAAAATAAGATGCATAATTCCAAATAGAATGGTCAGAAATTAGGGCACGATATTTCTGTTCATAGTAAAAACACTGTAGATTTTTGGAGTTGGGTTGTAATTCGCCCATTTTAGGTTTGAATTTACAGCTCTCCTTGACCTCCTTTCCTTTTATCCTAACTGTCTCTTCACATAATCCCTTTTCACATGTCAGTCCTCGCTGTATGGCTTGTTTTACACCTGATTTTTCTATTCCCTGGTGTTCCATTAATTTAAGACATGCAAAGTTAGATTTTCCCTTGACAGGATTGAGGAACTTGAAATCTTTTGAATACTGGTCCTGAAGTTGCTTTGAGGCAGTAATTATGAATGATTTACCATAGTATCGTGCAAGTGTGGTGGCAATGAGTGACTTGCCAACTCCTGTAGGTGCAGAAAGAACAACAATCTTGTAGCCTGACTTGAGCTGCTGCTCTATGCCACGCAATATGTCCTTCTGTATTTGTCTTGGCTCAAATTCCTCTGGGAAATATTCTACAACGGCAGTCATCTTTTCTCAGTTTGATAAAATCTTGCTAGGCTAGCACTACTTAATTCATTGGAATGGATCTTGATTTATTTTCGGATGGAAACAATCAATTTCCCATTTGCCTTGTCTCTTATGTTAACCTGCTGCGGATGAACCTGAAAATATACATGTCCTAATAGCTCAACTGCTTTGTCCATCTCGACACTATCTTTTTTATTCATTTTCAGTTCCACTAGGCCTCGCAATGATTGCCTAGTTTTTGGAACTCCATGCTTTTTGATAAAATTGTCTACGCTCTCACTGTTGTAGAATTCTGCTCTCTGTCGTATGGCTTCCTCTGTATCGGAATTGATAGAGGTCGTGGCATACTATGGTCATCCTTCCTAATAAGATCATCCGATCTTGTCAAATTTTTGTAGGCTTTTCCAGAGATACCAAGTAGCTATACTTCTATACGGCTTCCATCGCTTACCAAGATTTTCCACCTTGTTTGGCTCTGGTAATTCTGAGAGTGAAAATGCCATCTGTACACCTTTTCGCAGCCCTAGATCATGAACTGGCAGAACATCTTGTCTTCCAAGCGAGAATATGAGAAACATCTCAGCAGTCCACCTTCCAATTCCTTTCACCTGTGTTAGATGTGAAATCACTTCCTCATCACTCATCTTCGATAGTGTCCTCGTCTTGATCTTGCCTTGGTCAACCTTTTTTGCCAAGTCCTTGATGTATTCTATCTTCATACCTGAAAGCCCTACCGAGCGAAGTTTGGACCTTTTTGTGGCAAGTATATCAGACGCAGTTGGAAACTTTGGATAAAGATCCTTGAACCTACGAAATATTGCCTCAGCAGCTCTTGTTGCAAGTTGCTGGGATACTATGGATTCTACCAAGACTGCAAAGTGATGATTTCTCTTCTTTAACGAATAATCTCCTACGGAATCAATGATCTTTTCTAATATGGGATCTCTTTTGAGAAACCTTACTCCATCATGTAATACCATATCAACTTGGTTCTGGATGTATGGTTACTATGGCATTTTTAATTTGATTTTTTATCTTGTATTCTATTTCAGATACAATGCCGTGTACTTCTTCTATTGTAAGATTACCGTCAAAGGAACAGTCAATGTCTACCTTGAAAATGTCTTGCAGCTGGAATGTAATGACCCGTCCAATTTTTTTAACACTTGGATATTCTTTGGTGATGTTCGCTACCTGCTCCTCGATTGTCAGGTCCTCTACAGGAATACTTTTTGGAATCGATACATAGGGTTCAAGGTGAACTGTAATGTGGTTTACATTTTCAACTGATTTTTTTATCTGTGTCTCAATCTCATCTGATACTTTGTGAGCATCTTCAAGAGACATGTTTCGGTCAACCAATACATGTAAGCTGATAAAGATCCCATCCTTTGTGGTGTAGCTTATGTTATGAATACCCTGCACTCCCTGGACCGAAGAAGCGGCATTATTTATAGTATAATCAATTGATATGTCCTTCCAAATGGGCTCAAAATGTACCGTGACCTTGCTGTTTACAATGTTGTCTTTGATGTTTTTTTCCACATTTGCACTTATCTTGTGAGCTTCTTCAAAACTTACTGTGCCTTTCAAAGATATTGTAACTTCGGCAAAAATATCACTTCCAGATCTTCGTATCTGTACAGATTCTGTTTTCATGACTCCTTCGGTATCGTCTACTATGTTATGGACCGTTTTGACCATACTTTCGGGTATGGCATCAGTAAGCTCCATTGCGTTTTTGTAGATGAGTTTCAGACTCAACGCAGCAAGTAAAGCTCCCAATATCAATGCAGCAACAAAATCACCTTGATAAAATCCCATCATGACAAGCACGATACCGACAAGGGCTACTGAGGTAGAACCAATGTCCATGAAGGCATGGTAGAAATCAACTCTCAGTGTTGACCCTTCTGTTTTTTTCAATGCCTTGGCTAAAATAGCAATTCTGGCAAAATCTGAACATAGAGTGTAAACCGCAGCACCTACTGCAAGTATGCCAGGCAATACAACTGGTCGAGGCTCTTGCAATCTTGAGATTGACTCAAAGATGAAAAAGCAAGCTATGACAAGTATGATGATGCCTCCGATAAAACTTCCCATAGTTTCTATCTTTCCATGACCATACGTATGTTCACGATCAGGTGGTTTTGTGGCCCATCTTGCTGTCACAAGCAGTATGGCAG
This sequence comes from Nitrososphaerota archaeon, assembly GCA_027315065.1. Taxonomy (GTDB): domain Archaea; phylum Thermoproteota; class Nitrososphaeria; order Nitrososphaerales; family Nitrosopumilaceae; genus Nitrosotalea. Next base: position 4,145 of record DAHUYT010000038.1, read on the forward strand.
TAACTACGGAATCAAGTACTGCATGAATACTATCGGTAACTAGGGCCAAGCTGTTTGAAAAAACCCCAATAAGAATCTCTACCACGAAGGCAGACAGTATTATGCACAAAGAGAGTCTTAATGCATTTGTCTTGATATTTTGCAAGCTCAAACTTTGTGCAACCTCAATACTCTTAACACTTCATCAAAGTTTTCGCGAGACTGGGCATGTTTATATTTTTTCAGAGATTCAATCATGCACTTTGTACTAGGAATCTTTATGATTTTTTTAACAATGTTTGAAAGACCCGATCCAATGAATATGCCTTGAGTTGCCGATGTCACATTAGATGTTCTCCTGATCACACTTGCACTTTCAAAATCGATTATGCATGAAGACACTCCAACAATAACATGCTTGTGCAGGTAACTGAGTTCACCATGATCAAGACGAGCCATGTCTAAATTATGGCAATCCTCCAATACTTTTCGTATTGTAGTCTTGAGTTTTGCAGCACTGCCCTTGCCCTTTAACTCCTTTGCCCAATCGATTATCTTTTTTCCTTCCACATATTCCATTACTATGAAATTTTTACTGCTATCTATTACTCTTGGACCCACACTTACTTTGTTTGCAATCTTTAGAAATCTTGCTTCGCTCTGCATCTCTTTCCTGCTTGAATCCATTCTACGTATTTTCAGGGCCACCTTTTTTTTACCCTGTTTGGCAACTACCACTACACCAACGTATCCCTTGCCTAAGACAGGTATGTTATTTAGAATAGTGGGACCCTCAAATGATATACTCTTAATTCCAAGTTTTTCAAGCTCAACAATTCTTCTTTCAATCTCTTTTTTTGTAGCTCTTGGATATCCTAAAACAAGTGAATATGGTTCCCTTCCAAGTTTACTTATTGGTACTAAAGGCGAGTTCATCTGTAGAGGTAAGCTCAGTCAATGCCTTTTTAATGGATTTGCTTACGGGCTGGTCTCCGTAGAGTATCCTAAAGCCGCGCTTGATATCTGGTATGATGCCGCTTGGAACCCCGGATTTTACCAAGTCCTTTCTCAGGAGATCTTCTAAAAACTTCTTGGCATCATGGAATCTCCTTTCTTGCTTGGACAAGATCTTTCCGTCGTCATCAACCCAAGTAAGAATGTTCTTTGAATTTTTTGCAATGAAATGCTCCGAGTCTGACTTTCTGTATACCTCAGGCCCATTTTTGACCATGAATTTTTCAATTGCAGGTGAGCCAAGAAGAAAGATCATAGCTGCTTCTGATTCTTCATCAGTTACTGCACTCTTGCGCAGAACATCAAACCCTCCAAGCTTAAGCTGGCCTGTTAATGCTGTTGTGCCACGTTTTACCTGCCCCCAAATTATATCAGGACTGCGCCTTTTGTAGTTAAATTTTATGATTATCGTATTTTTAAGATTCTTTGCATTGGGATTTCTTTTTCTGCAAGAAAAGAATGTAATTGAAGGTTTTTTGAGAAATGATCTAGCAACTAGAATAAACTTTGCAACATTTTGGCCAGATATTGCCGTACCAAGATTTCGGTTGCTGTCAACTGGGTCAACTAATACAAATGCTGTCTCAAATTTCTTTGCCGGGGTACCTACTGTCTGACCCTGAGCAAAGTTTGATGCAGCCTCTAAAACTTCCATAAATGTTCCATAGTGATATGTCAGAACCTCTGCCACATATCCACCAAAGCCCTCTGTAGCAATCTCTGCACCATAAATTCCTGTACCTCTTAGGAATTTTTTTAAAAGACGTACTTCATTCTTTTTATTTTCATCAAATGTTTCCAAAACGAATCTTGTGTGAAATGAAGATCTATCAGCAGCACTCTTCCATTGTCCTCTCTCAACATCATAGCACGGTACCACGTTCACTCGTGTCCCTTCCGCTCTTGCCTCTACATATGGATGCTCAGAGTATCTCACAAACGGCCTGTATCTTTTCATGGAATCAAAGCCAATTTTCTTTCCAATATCCTCAAATGTCTTCTCGTCAGTATCGGTTTTTAGCTTGACAAATATGTCCAAGTCCATCTGTCCTTTGAGCCAAGTTCCCTTTGCATAAGAACCTCCAAGTTCCACTGTTACGACCTGGGAATATTTGGAGGCCTCGTCTCTTACCTGCTTTACTAGGAAATCGGCAAGTTTCCTCATCTCTTCCTCTTCCTTTTTTGTAGGAATGGAAATCTTTCTTACCTGCTCTAATATACGAGTCATTGTGCCTTTATCACCTGTAAATCAGAATATATTGGCCCATTTGAAGTTAAGATACTTTTCTTGAACTTTAGTTCACAAATGACATCTTTTCCAAGGTTTACCTGCCTGTATTTTTCTATTTTTTTTGAAATATCCCCTACCGTATTCTTCACTCTGAATATGGTGAGATGCGGCTTGAATGGCTTGTCTGGTTTGAATCCAAGAGGTGCAAGATTTTTTTCGACTTGAGCAGCAAGTTCCACAAGATGTTCAGAAGCATCTTTATCCACACCAATCCAAACCACTCGAGGAAATTTTGGATTTGGAAATACTCCAAGATGGGTAAAACTCAATTCTATTGGCTTGAAGATAATGCCAGAAAGTAATTTTTCTGCATTTTCTACATCATCATTAGTTATCTCTCCAAGGAAAAGCAACGTGAAATGCATGTTTTGTTTGCTGACTGGACTTGCCTTTATGTCAAAATCTGTCTGTAGATTAGCTATTGCATCTAGTACCTCTTTGCTGTGAACTTCTACTGCTACAAATGCGCGCATCATAGAAACTCGGAATCCAGAGTCTATAATTATTTCCGGTAGCTTCATAGGCTGGAGAGTCAAATTTGCGAATATGACCAAGCTTATTGTCTGTTTGACAGGAATGCCTGGTGCTGGAAAAACTACCATAGCTGAGGCCCTAGGCTCAAAGGGATTTGATAAGATAACAATGGGAGATGCTGTAAGAGCAGAGGCAGCAAGGAGAAAAATTGAACCTACAGGTGCAAATTTAGGCAAACTCATGCTTGAGCTTCGAGAAAAGAATGGGCCCGGTGCAGTAGCTAAGCTAATCCAAGATCAGATATTGAATTCAAATTCAGATGTTATACTTGTCGATGGAGTAAGGTCACTTGCAGAAGTTGAGGTATTAAAAAAAATTGGTACTGTGAAAATACTTGCAATACATGCATCAGGTGATACCAGATTCAAGTTCCTAACAGGGCGTGGTAGATCCGACGCTCCTTCAGATAGGGAGGATTTTACAAAAAGGGATTCTAGAGAAATCGGGGTAGGTATGAGTGAATCCATTGCACTTGCTGATGAAACAATCTCTAACAACAATCTAACAATAGAACATCTTGTGAACACTGCATATGATATCATCAAGGGTTGGATAAAGTGAAAGTCCCTGATATTGTATGCAAGATAGAAACATATGCTGCAGTTAACCCGTCAGAAGATCCAGAAAAGATCAGGGCTGCTGTATCTAATGTAATATTGAATACTAGTTATGACTACAAGGATGGAAGCATAAAGGCAGTCTCTAGAGACATACATTCTCTGTCAAAGATCAAGGAAACAATACAAAAGCGTAAAGTAAACAGAGTATATAGAAGACAGATGCGATACAACACAAAAGGCGATACCACTTGGTTTTATCTTAACAAACAAGCAGCATATGCCAATATTATTGCTATCTGTGACGAGGCGGAAGAGTCTCCCATGGGACCAATCAAGATAATAATACATTGTGAAGATTTAGAAAAAGTAGTTGACTGGCTTGCCCCTGAGTTTGTAGACTAAGTTTTTTCTACATTTGCTCAAATTGTATACATTACACGTTTTTTATTAAAAATAAAGAGTTGATACTTGATTGATAGGAAAACTAATCATATTTGGAATAATAGCCGTGACAGTAGTACTTCTTGTACCTAATTTGGTAAAGAATTCGTATAATCCCACGCTTGAAGCAATCAAGAATCACATAGACTATGTCCCGGCTAATCATGGGAAAGGAAATGATACAAGCTCTGTAGGATACGGTTCTGTCACTACCGGTCAGACTACAAGCATAACATCGCTTCCATCACAAGATGTGATCAAACAAACCCATGTAGGTCAAGTTTTTCAGAATACAAATGGTACCTGTCAAGTTTCAGTACCAGACATGGCACAAACAATTAATGGTCAGACAGAGCTCACTTACATAATTCAAGTTCCAAATTGTAATCTATCCGTAAACCGACCAGTACAGGTAACAACAATTACTCCAAAACAGAATGATACACAATCACCTGATCAAGGAAATACAATTCAGGTTGTCCCATATATGAATTCAAATAACAATGATAATTCAAATCCATCTACTACAAGTTTTTCTAATGCTCAAACCAGTTTAACTCCCGTAGCTCCTCCTTATTTCCAAACTATTCAGTTAAATGTAATAAATCAGGGAACAAACGTATTGCTTTCATATGATGACACAACGGGACAGACCATACAAGTCACTGTAACTATGAAAAATAGTGAAAAGATCTTGTTCTCGGGCGCTTTTTATGCATCACAGTTTCATACTGCAATAAATGACGCCCAAAATACACACATAATAGAAATGACCATACAAAACTCAATCTATGGTATATTACATGCATCAGTCTATGCCCCATCCAACATTCAGAATTCTACAATATCGGGAATATTTACAAACTCATCTGAATAGATTTCTCCAATACCGAATATTTTCTACTGGTGTTATAGTAGATCTCTGAGCGGCTGTTATGCGATAAAAATTGTATCTCAAAAAACAGGATTTTTTAGGATAATTTAGAAAACAGTTTTGCCGTCTCAATAACCGCAAAAGGTAACATGGTCAGAAAATGTAAAGGCGTGATCCTGTATAGGCAAAAGCATTCTCTTGCCACTTGCGCACCTTTGTGCACTCTACTATGTACTGTTTTTCACAGGACCACGCAAATTCAGTCGATAGAATTTGCGTATTTTCTCATTGATTATTATGCATCTTCATAATATTTAACAATTAGTCATGATTATCACAATTAAACATAGATTTCTCAATAATTATTTGATATGTAACAGTAATTCAATAAAAATGTCACCTCTTTTTTTGAATAATTTTCTATAACTTATCTTTGAAATATAGTAAAAGCTCAGGCAAGGCCTTTGCGGCAGAGGAACGAATTGAAAGATCCATGCTCACAGACATTGGAGTCTCTTCTGGATTCACTTCAACCATGATGGCCCCGTTTTGCTGCGCATAGACTGGTAAAAGATTTGCAGGAGATACAGCAAGTGAAGTACCGACTACAATCATTATATCACAAGAACTGGCCTGCTGTATTGCTGCGTGCCACACATTTTGTGGTAGTGACTCTCCAAACCACACAACATCAGGCCTTAGAATATTTCCACATTTACAAACTGGAGGAAGTTCGGAGAAGCTTGTCATTACGGTGTCTTTGAAATCACACACAGTGCATTTGATTGTGATAATGCTGCCATGGAGCTCATAGACTTTAGTGTTTCCAGCCCTCTTATGCATACCATCAATATTTTGTGTCAATACATGGACAGGCTTGTGTTTTTCAAGCTCTGCCATAGCAAGATGACCTGGGTTTGGCTTTGCAGCAAGAATATTTTTCCTCCTTTCTTCATACCATTCCCAGACAATCTTTGGGTTTTCATAAAATGCATCTATTGTAGCAAGCTTCATTGCATCATATTTTCTCCACAAGCCGTCCTTCCCCCTAAACGTTGGAATGCCACTTTCCTGCGAAATTCCTGCCCCGGTGACAAAGACTATTTTTTCTGCTTGGTGTAGTTTATCGGCAATTCGTCTAAACATGTCTCACATGATATTTATCTCTAAAAGATCCTTTGCGGCAATTACTGAACTATGTATCATTTTTGCCTCTACTATCAATTCATCCGTATTCTTATATCTTGCCGAAAAATGTGTTAAAATAAGATTAGCCACTCCTGCTTTTTTGGCAAGCTCTGCAGCCTCCTTTGCAGTAGAATGATAATTTTCCATTGCCTTGTCGCGTAATGTATCAGAATATGTGGAATCAAAGGTGACATAATCACAACCCTTGAAAAATTCTTCCAGTTTCTTTGTAGGTCTTGTATCTCCTGATATGCCTATCTTTCTACCTCTCCTACTCTCTCCCATTACGTCAGACGGTTTCACCGTCTTGTCTGTCATCTTTATCTCATTGCCATTCTGAAGATCTCTCCACAATTTTCCTTCTGGAATTCCAAGACGCTTTGCCTTCTCAGGATAAAACTTACCTGGACGGTCCTTTTCAGAGAAGAGATACGAATATGCTGGTATGGAGTGTTCCGCCTCGCAAACATGAACTGTATATGCAGGATCATCAAAAACTGGCCCTTCCTTTATTCTAATGATTCTAACAGGAAATGTAAGTCCAAAGCTTAGTATTTTCAGGTTTGTTGCGAGAAACTCTTCAATCCCTGTAGGGCCAATGATGTCTATTGATTCGGTTCTATTCTGAAGCGACATTGTTTGTAACAAACCAAGAATTCCAACGCAGTGGTCTCCATGTAAATGAGTAACAAAGATCTTCATCTTCTTATTCCATCCAAGTTTTGCCTTTTGGAATGCGATCTGGGCACCCTCTCCTGCATCAAACATCAATATCTCCTTGTCTAAAACTAGGCAGATACAAGTCATACCGCGTTCTACTGTTGGTTGAGCAGCTGATGTGCCCAAGAATATCAATTTCATCTTACAACAATGACTCTTGTCAGACTCTTATGCCTATAGATTTCGTATTTCTTTGCTTTGCTCAATTCTGTGATATTGATTCCTTTCTTGTATACTAGTACTAATTTCATCTTCTTTGGTATGGCTGAAAGTAGATCTTCGATCACTTTTTTTGGTGAAGCCGATGATCTTGAAGCAATACCATATGGAACATCAGTAACTATGGCATCTATTTCTTTCTTGATCTTTGGTATGAACTGATAGGTAGAATTTACAACTCTCGGATCATATCCATTCGCAACAATATTCCTTCTAGTAATATCACACATATCAAAATCAAAATCAATTCCAATAGAATGCATTCCCATGGATTCTGCTTCAAGTAGTATAGTACCAGTTCCACAAAAAGGATCACACAAAGTATCGCCTTCTTTTAGCTGTGACAAGTTTACCATGCATCTACTCAGCTTCCAATCAAGCTCGGTCGGATATTTGATTGTCTTTTTGGGCCTTTTAAGAGTAATTGTACTATCAGCATAGCCAACATATTTTGCCTTATCAGTAATGATTAGGTATACGACAAGTGAAGGGTTTGAGATCGATACGCTGGAACTCCATCTTGTTTTCAGAATGGTTCCAGCATCTCTTTCAATATTGGAGATATTGATCTTTTTTGAGGACAGATTAAATGCTCTACAGACAAATGATTTTGGATTCTGGACGGGAATCTCTATCTCTGAGATGTCATTGAATGTACCTGAAATATTACCACAATCTCTAACAAATGTGGCCCTCTCAGCTATTTTATGCCACGGCGTATTGGATTTTATGATTACAAGTTTAGACTCTACCAAGAATGTTGTTTTGATATCATAACTTTTTGATATTGAAACTACTTCATCTGCACCAAGTTCTAAATGTTCGCCAGATAGTATGAAGAAACTTTGTGGCATTCAGCTTATTGCCTTCACTATTACAGGAGAAACATCTACCATGCTTGTCTTACCAGGTATGGTATTCGTACTAATTATTCTTGTAACACCAGATTTTCTGATCTTTCTTTCGGCATCTCCTATTAAAAGAGCATGAGTACAGGCTGCGTATATCTTGCCACACTTTTGTCTTTTCAAATATTCCGCTGCTTTTACAATGCTACCCCCAGTGCTTATCATATCATCGACTAAAATGATGTCTCTGTTTCTTACTTCCTGATGATTCCCTGGTTTTATAACGACTTCTCCAGTCTTTCGGTCTCTGTATTTTTCTAATGTAATGTGGTCTACTCCCATCAGGCTTGCAAAGTTCCTTGCCCTCTCAATTCCTCCAATATCTGGAGATACTACAAGCGGATCTTTTAGATGCAGCCTCTTAAAATATTTTACAAGTTCTCCTATGGCAGTCACATTTTTTATTGGTATCTGGAAATGTTCTAGCGCCAGTATACTGTGAATATCAACCACTATGATTCTTGTTGCACCTGCAACTTTGAACATATTCGCAACAAGAGAAATGGTGACAACTTCTCCTGAAAGAAACTCTCTGTCCTGTCTTGCATAACCCATGTATGGAATTATAGCATAAACCTCAGAAGAATATTTTTTGGCCTGTGAAACTAGAGCCAAAACACGAATAAGATTAGAATCAACAGGGGGATACACGGAATGAACTACGACTATCCTTCCTTTTGGTTTTGCCTTCAAAGTGATCTTGCTCTCACCATCTGGAAAGACTCGCAATTCACAACCGATATATTTTGATTTTAATTTTGATGCTATTTTTCTAGCTAGATGATCAGATGACGACCCTCCAATAACTGTAAAGCTAGTCAACAGACTCATCGAGTAAATGGCCATTCTTAAGTTTTGAGGGGGTATAGACAGAACGGTTCGATTTGACTAGCTATGAAAATTATGGTTTTGATTATTATTGGATAATAATCAAAAAGCGAGGCTTGGAGACTGCCTACAAAAAAATTACAGAGAGGTCTCATAGATTATCCAGAACCCTACAAATTTGAGTTTTATGAAATAAACACAGAAATTAAGAGCAAGTGTATGATGCTGTTATACTTACATTCTTTGTAGAAAATGTAGAATAAGTATTGGAAAGCACGAGATAGTACTGACCTGATGGTAGACCGATGTTAAAACTCGCTGATGGTACCTTTCCACTATTATAATATACAGTTGATGATTTTCCTGCTTGAAACTGGGAAAACTCAGAAGAGTCCATGATGTAGACAATGATGTTATCACCAAGTGCGGCAGAGGCAGAAAATGATCCAGTTGCCGTTCCAGAGCACTGCATGTTAAATGGAATGTAGGTGTATGTACTAGGTCCCACTTGATACCGGGAGTTTGCTATGGCAAATCTAGCGGCTTGTGTGGAATATGGCTGGGATGTTTGTGGTGAGGCTGTTTGTGGTTGTGTAGCTGGCGGTTGATAATTCATAACCTGAACAGAAATATCGGAACTTCTTGAAGATGCATATTGAGACGAGCCTTCAAAAGTTGCATATACATTTGCCGTGTTGCTAGTCAATGGCTTTGTTGCAGCCCAAGTTGCTGTATAGTCACCATTTGAATCTGTATATGATGAACCCAAGAAAGAATCAGGTGCAAAGGTAATGTCTCTTTTAACATAAACTAGCTGATTTGGAATACCGTTTCCATTTGAATCCGTTAATTTCCCAGAGAAAGTAACTGATTGGCCTTGGGAAACAGTATAAGCCGAGGCTTGTAGGTTGATGTTTGTTGCCGTGAGCGGAGGCTGGTATGTGTTGGACTGGTATCCGGAATTTTGCGAACCGCTACCAAGAAAATGATTCTTTGCTTCTTGGATAACATTGACTTGTTTTGTGGACTGGAAAGGCACAGGAATTGTAAGTCCCAAGAACTTGAAGTAGGCAATACCACTTACCTGTATATCCATAATGCCATCTGCATCCAATACCGAAGCTGCGGCTGGCTCCAAACTGCTAATCATAAAGTCTTGTAAAATTGGCAGCGTCTTTGTTTCACCTGGACTGATTGTCATGTCTACTGTACTTTGACCTTGTCCAACACTGACACCATTAACAGAAAGGTTGTATGACAAATCTGGAATGTAGACTGGAAAGATACCATGGTTGCTTAATGCAAATATCAGGTTTAGCTTTACTCCTGTGATTAGTGACAGAACAATACCAACTAGATTGCCAGTTAATGCATTGAATACTAGTTTTGCAAGTGTTGTAAGCGATGCCGGAGCCCAATCAAATCCTCCAAACGATACGTTATCAAGACTAACTTGAATCTGAGTATAGGAATAGGCAATAAGGCCGATTACAATTGCAATTATTATACCGATTATGATGCCAATTGTAGCCGCTGGTTTCATAGTTCACTATCTTTTATGAAGTAAATAAGAGTGTCCGGTGCTTTGTCGCATAACTAACAACAAGATCTAACCTGCCGGACAGAAGTTCGTAAACAGTTTTAGACTCTAAAACCATCCTTTCGTGCTTGATTTATCTAATGTAGTGTGCCAGTGAAGGGCATTTACGGATTTTGGTCAGACAGGTTAGTTAGAGTCATACTAAAGAAAAAAATCTAGTTGAAAAATTAAAGATTTATCGAAGACAGAGAACTAATTGCATCAAAACCTTTTTTGAAATTTTGTATTTATTCTCACGTATGTTTCTTTTAACATTCCACAAAGTCTGCCTCGATATCCCAAACTCCTTGGCATCCCTTGGACTCAACCTAAAAACTTTCTTTGCAATATTTCTAAACTTACTATTTACATCCTCAACTTTTTCATAGATTTCATAACTGTCAGAATCCACTCCCAACACGTCACTTTCATCCAAATTGTTGCTCTCCTTTCCAATGTGTACAATTCTAGATATCTTGACATGCTTTCGCTTCAAGATTCCAGTATTTCCATCAAACTTGGACTCTGGATGCCTGAGATATTCCTGAAATGTATCCCAAAGAGACTTCCAGTACTCTATTCCTCTCATTTTTGTTCGTGTCTTGTCGTTATAATCCACAAAATCATGGTAAACGGCCTCTCTTGCAGGTCGTCTAAAGGGAGCAAGTGGCTTGACTGTCTCACCTTTCTCATTTGGTACATTGGAATATCCAACCAGACTAAAATTGAATGGCTTTACCTGGTTGTAATAATCGCTTTTCTTGTTAAACCCCTTAAATCTGTCAAGTATGTATGGACTGGAAATTGCAAGCTTTGACAGCGCATATTTGTTCTGATATTTGTCCATCAATTGTTCCATTGTGACATTTCCATAATGTAAATCAAGAATGTCTTGCCAGATTACTTTGTGCCAGTCACTCTTATCATCTGCATCTTTAGAAAAAGGATCCAACAGATGACCCAAACCATGTGAAGAATATTCATCATCTTTTATTGTTATTTTTCCATCCTTGTTATCATAAAGACAGTACCTCTTTGCAGAGATTCCATAGAACCATTTACTGGTATCATATTCGCGTTTGAATATCTCTGCATCAAAATCATACGGATTAAGAGGTCTGAAGAATTCCTGGATCATTTTTGTATACTTTGGTGGAACCATCATAGAATCTGTATCGCAGTATGCATGTGTTTTATCATGCTTTGCAAGTAAAATTTCTGTTGCGGCAAGCAACAATCTTGATGCTGATGTTATTGATACCGCAATAATCGGGTTGAACATGTAACCAAATTTTTCAATCTTGGTCT
>DAHUYT010000039.1 GCA_027315065.1 Nitrososphaerota archaeon
GTAGGTAAAGTTGTAGTTGTGTGGTGGGGTTGGGTGTTGTATTCAGTAGAGTTGGTAGGTAAAGATGTAGTTGTATTGAATTCAGTAGAGTTGGTAGGTAAAGATGTAGTTGTGTGGTGGGGTGGGGTGTTGGATTCAGTAGAGTTGGTAGGTAAAGATGGCTCTACAGATTTCTCAGCTGATTGAGTCTTTTGGTAAGCTTGAATTATCTTTATCAGGTTTATTGCTTGTTCCACTTTATCCTCAGATACCAACTGCTTTAGCTCTGCAACCATATCTTTTGGATTACTTTCTGTAGTAATGTTAGAGTTGTTTGTAATAGGTACAGCATGAGATGAATTCGTAGGTATGGTATTTTGCTTAACAGTTAGTTGATTTGTGTTATTGAGTTGCACAATTTGATTCTCAGCAAAATTTTTCTCCCTTTCAGAAATTCTTTCTCGCGCAATATTAGTTAGAGAGTTATGCGTCTGAGCAACAAAATTGTTAGCATTTTGTAATTGTTTTAATGCATCAGTAAAGTTTCCAGAATTAAGATCTTGATTGGCGCTCTGAATCATTTCATCAAAGTTTGTAAAATTAATATTTATATTATTTTTTGCCACGATGGACTTTAGAAGGATTTCCATATTCCCTAGTCTAGATATCTCCCCTCTCAGTTGTATTATCTCCATTTTTTGCTGATCATTTGATGATGTTGCATTAAGTAAATTTATCTGATCATTTGTGTCTTGGAAAAATTTCATGGCAGCAAGAAAATGTTGTTTAGCCGAATTAGCATCATGTTGATTTATTGCCTCCGCTAGCGCATCAGTTTCATTGGAACCTTGACTATATAGCTGGTTAATTTCATTAGGCACATTACTAATTTGTGATATTGTTATGCTGAGATTGTCTCTGGCTTGAGTAGCAATTTGGAGTAAAGGATCTAATTGTGGATCGGCATAGGATTTGCTGGGTATACCAAACATCATAGTTCCAACCAATATTAAAAGAAATAACGATAGTGTTTTCATTCTTGGTTCTCCTCAACCTTTCGTAATTTTATGAGATTTTGTTGGTCTACTTTTTCTATTTCGACGATTCCTTCTCGTTCTAATCGTTTCACTGCTCGCCATGTTGTAGTACGTGGTAGAAGAAATTTCTTGCGAAGTTCACTTTCAAAGACTCTTCCGCCCTTTTCAGAGATAAACGCTATAATGTCTTTGTCTTCCTGGCGTAGTTCTGGTTTGAGTCTAAATATTGTCTCTTTATCTGGAGATACATAATTACTCTGTGGAATATGAGGTACAGGTACTTCCTTTGTTATCCTAGATCTTTTCAATATGATAAACACGACAATTACTGCTACAGCGGTAGCACCTACAGCTAAAATTGGAATGATATCATTATTGTTTCCAGTTGAAATTGGACTAGTATTATTGCTGTCTTCAGTTTGTTTTGCAGAAAGAGATGTTTGCTGTTCCTGAATAGCTGAGTTCTTGGCATCGTTGGCCAACGCTTCTGCATCAGAATATCTTCCTTCATTAAAAGCTGTATTTGCTTCGGCAAGTTTTTCAGAAGCAAGAAGAGTCGGTATACCTTCCGAATTTACTGTACTTATGAAATCTCTAGCATGTTGAATTGCTAAAGTTGCAGTTTGGCTTGTGCCTAATACACCAAATATGTAACTAATATCTACCGAACCACTTGGAAATGAAATGAGTGATTGACCATTCACAACCTGCAAGTCTGATGGAATCGTGCTCATGCCTACAATTACAGCATTTGCAGGTAAGAATACAGAATAATCAATGGGAGAATTTACACGAAATGTCCAAGTCTTTCCACTCTTGGATACAAGATCGGGAGTATCATAGTTGACTTTGATCGCAGATGCTCCGAGAGTTTCAATATCTATATTATTTGTGTTCATTTTGCTTGAAAGTAATGTTCCATTCTGGTCTTGTACAACAAAGTTATCTGTGGTGTTACCATACAAACCTAGTACAAAATCAGGGGATTGTGGGTCAACATCGGTTTGATAAAAGACGTGAGTGGTACCATCATTATAAATAGTAAATTCAAGCACCTTGGTAGAGCTTAGTGCATACTGAATACAAGAAGAAAAAGCAAGTAAAAGAAGACAGACAGCAATTATTGGGGCCCTTACCATCGCTGTCAAGATATAGGTAATCCTTACAAAAAGCATTGCTTCCGCTTGCGCTTCTGTTGGGATCACCGAGGTTTTCTGGTACATTTTACTAGTACCTTAGGTTAAGTCCCTGAACTACACCCTGAAATCTCTGGAATTCCTGAAAGAATCTGATGCCTTTCTCTGTAATCTTAAATAGCCGGTTCCTGTCATCTTTCATTGATTCTACCAAGCCTGCATCTATCAGCTTCTGGCACTTCTCCAATACCGCGTAGTGAGATAGATTTGCTCTTCTGGAAATAGCAGAGATTATTACCCCTTGTATCCCGCCGTCCATGGTCACACCTAAGATATCAGAAATGATACCCATTTCGGATCTGTATTGTTGTTTTGACATGGATACATTATGGAATGGATGTTTTATCAGGGACAGCATGAACTATCACAGCGGAACGCCTAGCGGAACGGGTGTTCCATTCTCTGAAATGGCTTAAAATTAGGTATTCACGAAGCGGGGGAGACACCATCAACAGTACATTTTAACAGTTATTTGAACAGATTTTATATGGTACTACCTGTAGGTTTAGTAACAAAAGGAGGTGCAACAGTGAGCTTTAACGACTCTGGTTTTGGCGAGAGCCCAGGACATGGTAGGAATAGAGAATACGGTGGAGGTCGAAGATTCAGAGACGGTGGACAACGCTTTGATGATAGACCTAAACCAGTAGAAATTGGTAAAGAATACGATGTATCCATAACAGAAATCAGTAGAAAAGGAGATGGTATTGCAAGAGTAGAAGGTTTTGTAATATTTGTCAAGGGTGGACAAGCAGGCCAGAACACAAAAGTAAGGATTACGCAGGTTGGCGAACGCTTTGCTACTGCTGATTTAATAGGAGAAGGAACACCACAGACAGAAGTAGAATAGACTTTGTCTTCTGAGTGGTATTTCTGATTTCTTACAAATTACTAGTTTTCTTTTTTATAATCTCTATAATTTCCAGCTTTCTTGTGATATCCATGTCTGGTTCCATGGTAACATAGACAGTTTTGTGTTTTGGATAAACAACTATCTGCGTGACTTTTTGACGTTCTATATGTATATAATTAACAGAACCTAAACTCTTGTCAAATTGCATACGGATCTTCCTTCTTATGGCTACCTGTTTACAAAAGTGTTCTTCCTCTTTTTGTGATTTGAGGGACGTTTTACCTTCTTTCATTATGCCTTCCGATATATTTCCTTTAAGATCTATAATTGCAGCAAACCGCATCATCGGATCTAGTTCTAAGATATCCTCTACGATGGGAAGCAGATGTATCCTGTGGTTATTCTTTTTCAATTAACGAAAAGCAGAAGAATTTGATTCTAAATATATCTTGGTTTAAACTAACCTGATCGCTAAATCGTGCCTAAAAGAGGGTTTTCTCCGCTTTAGTAAATAACACGAACGATTCTGTCATCTATTAACTTTTTATATATTACACATTACAGTAGTTATAAGCAATATGTTTGAAAAGTTCCGAAAGAAAAAGGATGAACTTGAATCAGATTCCGCTAAAAAGGAAGAAGAGGAGATCACAACTGAAACTACGCAACTTAGACCCCAAGAAGCAGAACCAGAGAAAATCTCTAGTGTTATTGAACAGTCTAAGCCTTCTGAACAGGTAAAAATACCGGAACCTATGCAGCAAAGGACAGTGAACACTTCTGGAGAAGGCATAGGAATTAGAGATCTCATGGACAAACGGAATAAGCTTGAGGAGACAATTGATTATGTGGGTTTGATGATCAAAAATTTGAAAGATAAGAGGACAAATTTAGAAAAGAGTATAGAAGATGAATCTGTAGATATTAAGAATCTCAAGGAGAAACTAGTTAAGGTTGGTCAGTATATAGAAGAAGAAAAACAGGGAATAAAGACCCTGCAGCAAAAGAGAAGCAATGTTGAAAAAGAGGCAGATGATGTTGCCGCAATTATCAACAATCTGCGCGAAAAGTTATCGAGTATAGATAGAGTGGTAAATGAAGAAGGTAGTAAGATAGAGAAGTTCAAAGGCGCTAGACCCAATTCAGAATCTTCTTTCAGCTAAAAAGTAAAACCTTCTTTCATAATACTATTCAGATTTTCCCTTATCTCGTCTTCAGAGAACAACGAATCAAGATCTCTGATTAATACTTCTGTTGCAAGACATTGGTTCTTTGAGAACTGATAATAGCAATCTAGTTTTTCCTGATAGGTTTTTGCATTGTAATAGATAGTCCAAAAGTTTTCTGTAGAATGCTGTACATAAAGTAAAAATTTTCGAATAGTCATTTCAATTTTAGGAGAGGGATTGTCTTTCATCAGTCCAATTAAAATTTGCTCTAGCTTACTGTCCAGATTAGATTCGTAAATTAATTGGTAAACGTCTCCATCCTTTATCACGATTGCCTTACGTAACTGTATCATAAAAGCTTTCATCGATAATTTTCAAAAAATTCGCCATTTGCATGCAACAACTTGCGTTATCTTAAAAAATTCAAGATTTCAGCTATGAAATTGTTCACAATACTTAAATAATTTGTATACGTATTAATAGTCCCTGCCAAAGGAAATCCTCCCAAGACAGGCATCATGCAGCAAACATGTGATACGATCAGGGTCAACCCCTCCGTAGAAGTGCCGAAGAAAAAATTCCGAGGAAATGACGACAATGGTCGTTCATGTCTTTGAATGCCCGTGCATTCTCACATGGCGTGTGATTCACACACGTCTGCATGATAGAATTTTTTCCAATTACATGTTTTCAGAGTACAATTACGATAAAAATAGAATATACTGCGATTCTCTATAATGATCAATGTTTCTGGATAACAATAGTAATTACTTCATCGCGTATTCTAGTTATTGCATTTTCTATTTTTAACAAAGTTTGGTCATCTTTTTCAAAAATATATCATAGTATTCTAAAGGAAAATACTTGTGAGTTAATAGTACAAATGTGTTTTTGTATACTCACTTGTAACTGTCTTAGATGTAACGAGTAGAAGATGATTGACTGCTGGCAGGCATCGAAGGCAACTTGTCATTGACTGCTGCTTCTGCAACTGCCGCGGCCTCTTGAATGATCTTCTCCGATTCTTCATCTAAGACTCCAGAATCGACTCCAAACTCGCCACTATGGAATGTATCAGTCATCAATCCACCTAGCATATCAGTCATTCCAGCTAGCTCACGATCTGCTTCTGGCATAAACTGTACTAGTGATGATCGTAGGCTCTTCATCAAACCGATTGTTGGCATGATTGTACTGACTGTATCACCCAAATCGTGGAAGGTACTTAGTCTAAGCTCGATTTGTTCAAGTGCAATTCTGGCATTTCCTAGGAGTTTGGTAACTTTCCTGACCTCAGCTAATTCTTTTGATAAAACTCTGCTAGCGGTAATATCATGCTGTTGAGTGGCAACTACAATTCTCTTGAATAACTTCTCATCTCTTTGTTTTAATTTTGTAATCATTCCATCAAGTTTTCCAATTTGGGTCTGAAGTCTTTTTACTGCTTGTTCTATTCTTGGCTTCAGGGGGCCTTTTGGTCTTATTGCATCATTAATTCGTTCATTAATACTTGGTGTCTGTGGTTTTTGCCAATTATTAGCAAACGTTGTCATGGATATGACTAATAAAATTGGTTATTAATTTCAGGTGTAAAATGTGGTTCACAGTATGCTAAATTTAGCTAACAAAACCTGGCATAAGATGATAATGCAAGTTCTCGATATAATTAAAAAATCAAAATTTTTGGATAACCTATATTGGATATATCCTACGTTTCAACCCCACTGCAGAAAACCTATTGCATTACTTGAATTGCAATATTTCTCTGCGGGTGGATCTTCTGTATGTGAATCGCGAGCGCATTGCTTGATGGCTGTGATTCACAGCAAAGTGGACATTTTTCCATTTTATTTATTGCCTGTCATCCAGAACTAACGTATTTAAGGTTTTGGTTGGATTATCTAACAACAAAGAAAACTGTCAAATTTTTGAAAATTTTCTGTCTTTGAAAAAAGTGGGATAAAGTATTCGCGAAAAAGTTTTGCTAATTTGATCCTCATATGATGCATCTTATTATTAGTATGTACATTTACGATCATCTTGAAAAATAGAGTAGCATAAAATTTTCAAAAATAAAAAATCAAGTTACAAAAAATTTTGGTGGCATGATCAGATCAGATTCTTATTTTATGATATTAGGATATAACGATTCAAGCTTTTACAATTAATCTAATATAATAATATAAAATATATAATTTTATTATAAAATTCTTCCAATTTTACTCATTTCACTTATAGTTAAACCTTTTTATTTATGTTAACCGAAATTCTTATAAGATATAATATGGCTCGCGAATCCTTTGGTTCTGGTGGACGATGTCCTCGTTGTGGAAAAGGTCCAATGGTTACAGATAGTACTACAGGCGAAATGTTTTGTGGTGGATGCGGATTTGTTATGACAGAACGTGTAGAGGAATCTGGTCCAGAATGGAGATCATTTTCCAAAGAGGAACATGAAGACCGAAGCAGAACAGGAACTCCAACATCGCTTGCAATGCATGATATGGGACTAGCAACAATAATTGGTCCTGCCGACAAAGATGCATCAGGAAAACCGCTTTCTGCATCGATGAAGAGCACCATTGAACGACTCAGAACTTGGGACAGTAGAAGTCAAGTTCATGAACCAGTAGATAGAAACTTTAGACAAGCTTTCAGTGAGCTTGATAGACTAAAAGATAAGCTTGCATTATCAGATGCAGTAATAGAAAAAACTGCATACATCTATCGAAAGGCACTTGACAAAGGCCTTGTAAGAGGAAGATCAATTCCTGGACTTGTAGCTGCAGCACTGTATGCAGCATGTAGAGATACTGAAACACCGAGAACCTTAACTGATGTAGCAAGCGGAATCAACATTAAGAGAAAGGACGTTGCACGATGCTACAGACTTTTGCTCAGAGAATTGGATCTCAAGATGCCTGTGGTTGATCCAATAAAATGCGTAGCAAGAATTGCGAGTAAAGCTGGATTAAGTGAAAAGACAAAACGAAAAGCACTGCAAATTCTAAAAGATGCTGCAGAAATTGAAATTTCTGCCGGCAAAGATCCGATGGGACTTGCAGCAGCAGCACTGTATCTCTCTTGCGTAATGAATGGAGAAAATAAAACACAAAAAGACGTTGCACAAGCAGCTGGAGTAACCGAGGTAACAATACGAAATAGATACAAGGGATTAAAGGAATCCCTAAAGCTCTAAATTTTTTAAAATTAATTTATGTTCTTGATTACAAATTTGATTGATCTTGAGAATGATTTTATAATTAGCTGCACTGTATATTATAATTAAAAATTCATCTAGAAGGCAAACATCGGATTATCGTAAGAGTTTAGCTTTCTGAAGTGATTTTCATCTGACCGAAACGATCAGATCACCCATTATGCCATGACATCATCATGCACAGGCAATGACAGGCCAAGATGTGTCAGGCGCATGCTTGGAAACTAGATTTATTTTTTGACGAGAATTGTGCCCAAGCCTCAACTAAATTCAGAGTTGTTCAACAAAAGCAGTTTATGACAAAAATATTGTAAAACAAATGGGGCGTGGCCCTTACCGCAGACTTACAGAGATTACCTCTTACAATCCACAAAATGGATTTCATATCAAGATCTGCGAAGCCACGCTCGTTAGGCAGTAGATTTTAGATCTTTCTGCATTAATTCTCATAGAAGATCAAAGTATTTATTATTTTATGTATATTTCTAATATTTTAAATTATAATTATTAAAAATATTAGAAAAAAAGATTAGAATGACACATAATTGCACAAACTACTTGTACAATATTTACAAGAGATTGGAAACAGTCCTATAACTTGAATTATGATCTAGTTCAATAATGGATCAAAAAAAGATTTAGCATTTATTAATACATGTAATGTTGAAGAGCTTTAATGGTAATAGGCGAACATGATATATCTGATAGAGTTTCGCTTTTTGCTAAACATGCATTCAAGTATTATATAGTTGGAGTAAGTGGAGTACTAATAAATCTTGGAATTTTGTATGTTCTAAAAGAGTATGTTGGATTATGGTATCTTGTTTCGTCCGCAATTGCAATCTATGTATCAATGACAACAAACTTCTTTTTGAATAAAGCTTGGACCTTCAATGATACAGCGATAAAACAGCCTGTAATTTTCATGTATGCCAAGTTCATTGGAATAAGTATTATTGGCATGTTAATTCAACTTGGATTCAACTATCTGTTTGTGGATAAAGCACATTTGTACTATCTCTTGGCAGCGCTTATCTCGATAGTTATTGCATCAGGTATAAACTTTATTCTAAATAGACACATAACATTTGGAATAAAACTCTAAGATGTAGAATATGAAATTTTCTGGAAGAGTTGCTATTATTACAGGAGGTAGTAGAGCATAGGAAAAGCTACAGCCAAGATTTTTGCAAGAGAGGGGACAAATGTTGTGATCACAGCAAAAAACAATACCAGACTTCAGTTAGCAGCTAAAGAATTAGGAGTAACTGGACTTGCAGGAGATATTAGAAGAAATGATGATGTTGAAAGCATTGTAAAAAAAGCTCTGGATAAATTTGGCAAGATAGACATATTATAGTATATTGACCAACTTTTGAACCGTATGGAATCAACATTTGTGGTTTTATGTGTTTGAATTGGTCATAAAAACACACAATCGTAACCAATTAACAAATAATATCATTCAAAAGTTAGTCGATTGACTATAGTAAATAACGCAGGGATATTTCCAGATGTAAAGCCGTTATATGAAATCTCTGAAGAAGAATGGAATGAGATAATTGACATAAACTTGACAGGACAATTTCGTTTTACAAAGGTAGTCATTCCACACATGATGAAAAATGGGGGATGTATTATAAACATCTCATCAGATGCAGGGCTCAAGTCATTTGAGAATTTTGAAGCCGATTCGTATTCGGCCACAAAGGCGACTTTAATACATCTAACGAAGGCGTGGGCAATTGAATATGCCAAGTACAAGATTCGTGTAAATTGTATCTGCCCAGGCGTAGTTGAGACAGACATGACAAAACCCTATCTTAGGACAGAAACAGATAGAGCCATGGCAATAGCTGAGCATCCAATAGGAAGGATTGGCAGTCCAGAAGATGTTGCAAAAGCCATACAATACCTTGTATCGGAGGAATCGTCGTGGATTACAGGGGCAATTCTTCCGGTAGACGGTGGAGCAACGACAAAGTAAATCAGCCATATCAAATTAATAGAACCCTACCTTACTTATGGCATGGACGTCAAGAGAAAACAATCGCTCAAGATAATCATCATATTAGCCGTAGTCTGGTTTGCTGCAGCTTTACCAGTACCATTTTTGTGGTCAAATCCAGACCCTCAAGACCCAGAACAGTATAAAGTATACCTAGAGATTGCAGCAATAGTTTCGATTCCTTTTATAGCGATGGGGATTGTCTGGACCTTAAAACCAGAGCTTGCTACAAGAGGATCTACATGAGGGTTTGGCATATTCCAAGCCTATCTAGATAAGAAATTCGACCACGCAATTTCCCGGTGTAATCTTATCCAACGGGTTCTACCATCCTTTGTTAGTTTACCATGTATTAAAAGTCAGTTCTACTGTCTTCTCACCATAATTGTAGTTCTGTTAATCTCAGAATCTACTGTAGTGTACACAAGATTTACAACACTCATAATATTATGCATTGTTTGCATACTAAGGTGATGATATATAATAATTTCTGATTCCTAATCAAATCATGCAACAAAAAGATAAACCAGAGCAATACATAGTTTCATTTTATCCTAAAGTAAAATCTGTTTTTGAAGATTATTGATTTTTCATCCAGCAAGTTTGTTCCAGATAATCTAATGACTTGATCATCTCAACAAGTTTTGTCGCAACAGCGTTAACTGCACAAAATTCTTCATACATCATTTTTTCCTCTTCAGGTGACAGAATTTGTTTTTCTGTGATATCAAAAAACTTGTCTTCCTTTGTCATATGATCATTTAGATAAACTGCATAAGTTTTAAGAAATCTTGCAACAGGTTCCCTTTCATTTTCTCCTTCTTTCCATCTCTGCAAATATCCGGAGATGTTGCTTGCAATACGACGGCTAAACTCATGCTCGATCATAAATGCCCGTATCTCTTCTTTTAGGGATCCATAGCTCCCAACGCAGGCAAAGTACGTATCCTCCTCTCTGGAATAATGAATGGTATCGAGAAATTCAGACATTATCATAACCATTTTTTCCAGATCTGAAAATGGAATATCTTGTCCGGCGTAGAGTTTTGTATAGCATTGAACAATTATTTTTTCAAGACGGCGCATCTGCCTGTGGTCGTTTCTTAGTGTCTCTGTGCCGCTCATAGTCTACTCCATCCGGTATCAGGTAATATCGTAAATAGTATTACCTTCTTTGGATCATATTGAATAATCGCAAAATGAGGAACCTCAGAATCTTTAATATAGTGACCTTCGGGTCCACCAATACCCAATCTGATAAGATAATTGTTAGAAGAATCAATTTCAATTTCTTTACTCTCAAGAATATAACCTGAGAGTTTTTCCTTTACTGACTTTAAGGCTGGATAAAGACTATGAATGTGGCTGTCCTGCATTATTATTTCCTCTTTATGTTGATGACCGCACAGAATAACGTGATTTTTCATATGTTTTTTGATCTCATCAAAAGCAGAGGAGGCCTTGTAATGATACCCAGAATAAGTAAAGAACTCAAAGTCTTCTTCTGTTAATCTCTGCCAAGACTTTTGATACAACCAAGCTTCTTCGTTTGTGATAGTTTTTGGTTTTATTTTTTCTGGGTCAAGTGGACCCCCATGAACACAGAAAATGCCATATTTTTTATCGATAAATTCCTGGTTTCCAAATGTTCCATTACCATTTTCTTTGAAAAACGAGATGTCTTCTGAATTTAGTTTTGTATGTGCATCCATACTTTCAATTGAGCTTCTGCCTACCAACCTATTATACAAAAATGCTTCATCATGGTTTCCCATTACAGAAAAAATCGGATAATTTGCTTCAATTGACTTTAATCTGGAAAGGACCTCTTTTGGATGTGTTCCCCTTTCAAGAACATCTCCCAGATTTATTATTCTTGAAAAGGCGCCATATTTTTTTGTAAACTCTAGACTTGATGCTATGCCAAATATAGTATCTAGAGCATGAATATCAGCATGAATATCAGAAAATACTAGATCCAATGACTTATCTGATATCTCTCCTAATTTGTAATTTTTCGTGTGTGCTTTAATGTAAATATACCACCTGCTATTGCAACAGCCCCACCGATTGATGATAGAATTACCATGGCATTCCATGATGAATTACTTTGACTTGTACTTGTGTCCGTCTTAACGTCTGAATTTTGCACCGGTTGTGTGTGATATTGATCCGTCATGGACATATTTTGTTTGGTTGATTGCTGTGTCGATTGTTCTGCTGCCTTTTCTACTCCTTGCTGTATTTGTTGCATCTCACTTGGCGCAGACGCGTTCATCTGATGCGGTAGCTTGCCAATTACAGCCAAGGCCTGACGTATCTGCTCGTAATTCCATCCAAGTGCCTTAAGTTCTGTCTCAAATTGTTGCTCCGAGATCTGACCATTTTGATATGCCGTTATGATAGAATTACCATTATCTGCAGCCTGCGGAGGAGGTAATTGTGAACCTGGTGTAACAGTGAATTGCACTGTTTTTACTGTATAACTTTGTTCAGCATCATTTTCAAGACCCCAGGTAAGTTTGATCTCATAAGTACCTGTGGGTTGGTCTTTTGTATTACATAATGTAGAGTATCGCTCAACTGTTTTGTTGTTTACTATAACATCACAGACAGAATTTTCAAATCCGTTAAGGTATACAAGTGATGGATTATTTGTACTAAATGTTGTAAGCGTTATAGTTCTATTAGCAAAGTCATGATTTAGTGCATCACCATAAGTGTAGATTGGAAAACAGTCCTCACCATCACATTGGCTCTGTATTGTTGTTCCAAATGATCGTGAAAATGGAAGATATAGGTAAAGATCGGCATATGGATAACTCTCCTTCGAAATATCTGGAATATTAGTAATTGTAATGGTAATCTTAGTTCCAGGCGGGCCTGACGTTGGATAAATTGAGACAACTGGGCTTCCAATTTTACTCAAGTTAGTAGTTGCCCATGCGTGACCGAAAATAGGAAGAAGGATCAATATCATAACAGAAAGCAAGACTTTCAATTCGGTAAAAAATGCTATTTAATAACTAATAAGATTTGGGAAGGATAGATCAGGGAGCTTCAATAGGCTTGCGATATTCTCAGATCTAGAATAAGAAAGTAAAAGGTCGATTCAAGATAAATAAAAAGACATAGCAAGTAGATGCTACCAAACAGTTGGAGGTACTCATATCTACCCAATAAGGATGTCAGGATATTTTTATAATTCAAATTCTATTTCCAGAATAGAATTATTTGGAACCTGTAAATCTTTGAACGTATCTGGATTGATTATCTTTGCCAAGATCTCAAGTCCTATTACAGTTCTAGGTCCTGGTTTGCTAAAGTATTCGTTTGCATTTACCGCATAAACTTGACCTTGTTTTACTGCTTTCAATGATCTCCATTTTTCCTTGTCTGTAAGTTTTTCATATTCTTGCATAGTTCGGGTTATATCAAAGCCGCATGGCATAAGCACGATTATGTCTGGGTCAAACTTGACAATCTCATCTAGTTCCATTCTTCTTGACCGATCTCCTGTTGCGCTAATTCCATTTATTCCTCCTGCCAGTTCTACCATCTGTGGAACCCAGTGACCTGCAGTAAACAATGGGTCAAGCCATTCAATACAGAGAACTTGGGGTCGTGCAATTTTCTGTCTATGTTGTATAATTTTTATTCTAGCCCTCAGGTCATGAACAAAAGCTTGCGATTCACCAAGTTTTCCTACTTTTTTGCCAAGCTCAATTATATTATCAAGTATGTCACTGAGGCTTTGTGGGTCTAAGATTAGAACTTCGGGTTTGCCTTGCAGTATTGAAACTGCCTTGTTGATCTCTTTGGTATAAGGAGAGCATACCTCACATATGCCCTGGGCAACGATTAGATCCGGATTTGCTTTCTTTAGTACCTGCTCGTCTAGCACATAGATGTCTTTTTTTGTCTGTACCAGCTCGACTATTTTATTGTCTATTTCTTTGCTTGTCATCTTTTTAGGATTAAAGACGGAATTAATCACCCTTGATTTGGTCTTTGCCTCTGATGGATAATTGCACTCATGTGTTACTGCAAGTACCTGATCTCCCACCCCAAGTTCGTATAGTATCTCAGTTGCACTTGGGAGAAAGGAAACTATCCGGTGTTTCATTCATCTTATTTTGTAAACGGATTCTTTAAACATACTCAATATTGTCTCGCTAAAATTCCTCAAAACTTAAGGGGGTAAAGACAGCACTGTTTCATTTGACTAGCTATGAAAATTATAGCTAACGTATGTGCTAGGGGTTTATCCGGTAGATCTGCGTAGACTAGGTAGACCGTGATCTATCAATGAAAACAGTATCTACCAAACTTGATTCAAAATCCCATGAATACCTCATAGACTTGGCAAACAAGAATGGCACAACGGTAAGCGATGTGCTGCGAGACATGGTAGACGGGTTGATTCAAAATGAGGACATCTCAAACAAAACGTCATCAGATCGCAGAAGAAACGAGATGATCAGGCTAGAGTCTGAGATGAGTCACCTAGATGATTTGCTGACTAATGATATTTCAGAACAAAATAGACGATGTCATGTAGTACAATACAATCAACTAGAGAACAAACTGTCGGACCTTTTGGATGAGGAACGTGACATGCTTGAAACTTCTTTACTAAATATGCTGAACCACAAATCTTGGTTTTACTCGGGCGACAAGTTTTTGGACTATGTAGAAACATATGATATACCTTTACTTGATGCATTGAATAGCGCTATGGAGTGTTATCTAGAAAACATGGAACTGCAAAATTCAGAGATGGGCAAACCCCCCTTTTTACAACAGGTAAAGAATTAAAGAAAACTATCGTAATTTGACCCTAATCTCAGCAAATGGGGGGAAGATTTAATCATTTTACTATCTGTTTATTGGTACTTGAGTGGATTACAATAGAAACAACTTTTTCCGGATAGCTATAGAACTAGTTTCTGAATACCATTCAATTGTTGGACCAGTTTGTTACCCTTGCTCAAATACATCAATATTCTAATATCGCTGATCTGGAAGAATTCTTTCCAATCCACGAAATAGGATAAACTAGACTCTATTCATAAGACAGTAGCATTGTTTTACAGATAGTAGCTCTGTTTAACCAAACTATTGAATAATGCAAATATAGTCATTGCAAGATACAAGACTAGCAATGAAACAAAATTCTATAGATATAGCATGTTTTATCATGTTAATCGCGGTATTGATTTTGTTTACTTTCACGAGTATTCCAGTCAATGCATATAGTGGATTAGTCAAATTTACTGGCAACATAGTAATTAACCCTCTTACAATTCTTAAGACATATCTCAGTCATTCACAAGAGCCAGCACCTGTTGGAATTGGAGCTTATGGTTTCTATTATGACAACAACAATATCTTACAGCCTATCGTTGTTTCTACAAATAAAGAACTTGCGGTTGCAAAAATCAACTCGTTATCAGCCTACAACCCTCTCTTACCACAATACCAAGACGGAGCCAATTTACAATTTAATATAATGATGGAAGTAAAAACGCTAAGTGGAACCTCTCTAATATGGTTACAAAATACGAATCGATTTGATACATCCACTATGCAAGTGAACTCTCCCCGTGACCTTATTTTCAACATCTCTTCACTAACAGCCAATATTTTGGCTCACGGAAGAGG
>DAHUYT010000003.1:0-33823 GCA_027315065.1 Nitrososphaerota archaeon
TATCCCATGATAGATGCAACGGTAGTTGATTCAAAAATAAAATTATCACAAAAGAGATTTTTGCTTGAAAATGACGGCAAGTCACGTCCAGAAAACTGGATAATTCCAATCTCAATTAGGATGGAATACAAGGTAGTAACAAAGATGATGATGCGTGACTCTGTCACTATTCCATATACACGAGGTTGGTTCAAGGTAAATGATGGTCAGAAGGGATTCTACAGGGTAAGGTATGATGAATCTACGTTAGATGAACTAGGAAGACTTGTGGAGGAAAAAAAGATATCAAATCTTGACCGCTGGAGCATACATCATGACCTGACAGCACTGGTAATGTCAAACCAGTATTCTATCAAGCACTATCTGGACTTTGTAAGACATTATGAAGAAGATGATGACTATGTTGTGCTATCTGACATAATTGGATTTCTGAACTTTTTGTATGTCTTGTTATCAGGCGAAAAATTCTGGGATGAGATAAAAGAGTTCAACCAATATTTCATGAACGTTATATTCCAAAGGATAGGGTGGGATCCAATCAAGGGTGAAAAGTCTACATATGCTCTATTGAGAGGTAGTCTGATAAACTCTCTTGCAAAACTAGACGATCCAGAGGTATTGAAAGAAGCCAAATCTAGATTTTCAAATCTTCTCAGATCAGGTTCCCTAAGTCCAGATCTAAGAAACGCGATATACTCTACTGTTGCATGGGATGGAAACTCTGACACATATCAACAATTCATTGGTTTGTATCGTAAGGCATCCACCCAAGAAGAAAAATTAAGGTTTCTTGGTTCACTTGCAAACTTTAAGGATGAACGATTACTTGCCAAGACTCTAGACTTTGTTTTATCAAAGGATGTAAGGACACAGAATCTCTTCATGCCAGTTGCAAGAATGATTGCAAATCCATATGGAAAAGAGTTGGTATGGCCATGGATTAGAAAGAACTGGAAGTATCTTATCACAAAATTTGGTGTAGGTAATCCATTACTTAATAGAATAATTGGAAGTGTATCTGTTATGGCAGATATGGAAAGTGAAAAAGAAGTTCGTGGTTTTTTTGCAAAACATCATGTCCCAGGAACTGAAATGAAACTTGCTCAGAGTCTTGAAAGAATCAGAATCCATGCCAAGTTTCTTAAAAACATAAGAAAAGAATTTGGACAATAGCACTTCTTTTTTGAAATAATACTCTCAATGTTCAAGTCCCAAGTCAGCAACACTGATAGGCAATCTCTTCACAAAAACTAAAGGCAATATCGATGATGTTCCGTGTATTGGTTCTTGATGGCTCTCAATGGGAATGTTTTATTCCACAAATCTGTTTTCCTCTTGATGCACTGAGGGTGATAAACATAACCCATGGAGTCTTTCTGGTATTTTGACAGCTAAGAAAAAACAATAGCATCAAAATCCGAAAAAAAGAAAAGTAAAAAGAGATTAACCCACATTTTGGAACTGTTTTTATAATTTGATACCATGAAAGTAAAGATGGTTGGCATAAGCATAGACACATTGCTTAGAACAGAATGGATCTTTCCTATATTTCTCGGTGTGATCTTCCTTGCCTCATTGTTTGCCAAAAAGATTCGGCTACCGTATACCATGGTTCTGGTAGGAATAGGAATAGCAGTATCACTTATACACACATCAGGATTTGGCATTTTTAATACTTCTAAGTTCCATGTGAATCCAAAATTAATTCTGTATTTCATTGTACCGCCCTTAATCTATGAAGCTATGATGAAAATAGATCGTGAGCAATTCAAGACAGTAAGAATATCATCATTATTGCTTGCCACTCTTGGTGTGGTTCTTGCGACACTAGTAGGAGGATTATTACTTTCTTATGTTGCGGGATTGCCAACTATTGTCGCTTTTGCATTTGCAGCGCTGATTGCACCCACCGATGCTGCAATTGTAATTCAAGTATTCAAAAAAGTCAAGGTACCAGGGGCACTGGCAATGCTTATGGAGTCAGAAGCTAGTTTTAACGATGCAGTCGGTCTTATCCTGTTTTCTTCTATTATAGCAATAGCTGCAGCTCAAGGTTCCGTACTGGGATCATCGGATACTATCGGGCAGATAAATATCAATATTCCGGAACAGATGGTACACTTTGCTATTGTATTTTTTGGTGGAATAGCTGTAGGTCTTGGGTTTGCAGTGGGCGCAAGATTCCTCATCAAACTTATGGATGAACCGTTAGCAGAGACTGCTCTTTCTGTTGCTGTCTTGTTCGGCTCTGTGGTTGTTGCAAATTCATTGCAATTTTCTGGTCTAGTTGCAGCAGCTGCTTCTGGTCTATACTTTGGTAACTTGGTTATGAAGGGAAAGGGAATAATGAGCGAAAAAACACTAGTGTACAGTTCAAACTTTTGGGAGATGATTGCTTTTTTTGCAAATTCTGTAGCGTTCCTGTATCTTGGATTAAGTATGGATATTCAAAACATGGGAAAAAATCTGCCATTGATTGCAATGGCTTTTGGTGTGGTATTGGCAGCACGAGCTGCATCCACATATCCAATACTTGCTGCAACTCATAGATTTACACACGAAAAATGGCCAAGTGCATGGAGACATGTAGTAATGTTAGGCGGAATGCGGGGGGCTCTGTCCGTTGCACTTGTAGCAACTCTACCAGACAGCAATTTCAAAAATATATTGGAACCGATAACATTTGGAGTCGTACTCTCATCTCTAATAATTCAATATCCATTGCTAGCAAGATACATCAAGAAAGCATTTCCAGAAACTGCAATGCCTCAATAAGTTCTGTCAAGCTATAGGCTCATGAATCATGCATAGATCGCAGTTATTGCAAAATAACCCCCACTGGGTCCTAATATGCGGAAGTATAATCCAAGAGGACAGGTACTAATCTCGTTAATTGTGGTGCAATAGTTGTAGGAAATCATGGGCAGAGATGTTTTAGATGTCATGAACCTATCTCACAAGGGATTGCAAAGGTTCTGCAATCCCAATGGGCTCAGTTGAAGCAATGAAGGGAATCTGGGTAATGTAATGTCAGTGATTCTCTGAATGGATGGAAACAAGTTGGGTTTAAATGCATGAGCCGTAAGACCTTGACAGAACCAATCATAAAATAATCCATCGATACTAATCACAGTATTAAATTGACACAAAATCAGAGCGAATCTACTGGAATAATATCTGAAGGCAAGAGCTATGCCAAACTAGGCAAGCACAAGAATGCAGTATCTTTTTTTGACAAGGTTCTAAAGGACGATCCACAAAATGTAGATGCATTGTATCATAAAGGATTGTCTCTTATTCAATTAAGGAAAAATAAAGATGCAGTTGTATGTTTTGAAAAAATACTTGAAAAAGACCCAAATCATGTATTATCTCTGAACAACCTAGGAAATTCATATGCTGAACAACAGCAGTTTGAGCGAGCAATAAACTTCTACGAAAAGGCATTGAAGGTGGATCCAACTTTTGTGCCAGTTATCTACAACAAGGGCATTGCAGAAATAGGAGTTGGAAAGTATGACGAAGCATTGCGATGTTTTAACCAATCTTTGTCTGTCGAGCCTGAAAATGTTTCTGCCACTTACTTTAAAGGTCTTGTACTTGGAAAGCAGAAAAAACACAATGACGCATTATTGTGTTTTGATAAGGTGATGGAAAAGGAACCTGAAAATTTTGAAGCCTTGTTTTACAAGGCCACTAGTCTTGCAGAGCTTGGCAAACACCAAGATGCGCTCATACTGTTTGATAAAGTACTAAAAGACAATCCAAAAAATGGTACAGTAATCTACTCCAAGGCAAGGAGTAAGGCAGAACTTGGACTGGACAGTGAAGCACTCGAGTTGCTTGCACAGGCAATATCGTACTACGGAAAGACAATAAAGGGATGGGCGGTCAAGGACTCTGTATTTAATCGATTAAAAGACGATCTACGATTCAAGGCAGTAGTGAAATAATACATGTCTGAAGATTTACTAAAAGATGTGAAAACTCTTCTTGCGTCTGGTAGGGGAGATGCAAAGAGACTATGTGAAATATTGAATTCGATAAAACAGAAAAACCCAGTCTACATGTCAGATTACAAGTACGTTCAAAGCTTAATTTCTGGTGAATCGGAGGAACATAAATCAGAAACTGAATCGAAAATGCCGGAAAAAGTAAAAATAGACAATCCGTTGTATCTTCTCAGGATACGGCTTGCAGAAGGAAAAATAACGGTAGATGAGTTCAGAGGGCTGAAAAAAGCTATAACTGAGATATAAATTCTTTAAAAGAATGATTTCTTCTTAAATTTTAAATTAAAAAAAGAGATAACTGTTATACACACGATGCATTCAAGGGTAATAATCTCATTTGTATGTCTAGAACAATCAAGTATAGACTTTACAATCTTACACTATCCGATTAAAGTGAGATGTTCTCTGTAATATGGTGATTAGTATTGTCAAATCTTAATGCTCCTCTACCGCCAGCGCCTGTGTTGATGACATGTTTTGGTCATTGCGGAATAGGTTTGGGTGCGGAGGCATACAGAAGACTGTTGATTGATGTAGGAGCTAATCCTCTCAAGCCTACGCTAAAAGGAGAAAAGGAAGAATCCCGCGTTTTGAAAAGATATGGTAGCACAATTCTACGATTTCCAAATTCTTATGGAGGAAACGATATACCGCTGATCCCTAGGGCATTGTTGGTTGACTTGGATCCAAGAGCAGCTAACCTGATATTGCAATCATATCCTGATCTGTTTGCACTCCGCGATAAGCATGTAATCCATGGGGCAGGAGGTGCTGCAAGAAACTGGGCTGAAGGACGAAGTAGATTTACCAATGAAGTCACTCAAAAGTTTGATTTGCAAAAACAACTGTCTGGTCTATCGCCCGAACCAGTAAGGGGTTTTACAATACCTTTTGCAATGGGTGGGGGAACCGGAAGTTCATTTGCTAGTGCGTTTATGCAATATATAAAAAAGGATTCCAAGGAGCATGCAACAATAGCATCATTTGGACTCTTGCCCGAATTTGGATGGGACCCGGTGATCTTCGAAGCGGCTGCAATTAACATCGTAATGAATCTTGAATACCAGATAAAATATAGTGACTGTTCGATTCTATTCTCTAATAAAAAACTAAGGGAGGTGGCTCATAAAAATGAGAAAAGAATTGAAAAAATACCGTCAATTATTGATGATCTTCCAAAAGAGCATGAAATAGGCTGGAAGGATTACAAAGGCATGAACTTGATCGCTGCAAACGCAATATCCATGTTCATCGCGTCGTTTGCAAGAGAGACAGAATGGGATATGTCAAATTATAGGACATGGCTTGCAACAAAGAAGCCGAGATTTGCAGTATCATGGGTTATTCCAGTAATGCCAGATGAAAAACAATGGGGAGATGACTTGATGTCTGCAGGCAAGGGAAATACCATGAATGCAATTATAGACCACATCCACAAGAAAAATGATGCGGTATTGTTTGATATAGACGAAAATGACATAAGAGACAAAGGAGGACAACGCGACTCTTGTGTCGCGCTAGTCAAAATCAAGGGAGAATTTGATGTAAAGGAAAGAGAGGTTCTAAAGAACATGATAAAGGATAGGTTTCATATTGAAGACTCTAGAATGATATTTGTCAAGATTCCAATACTAGAAACAGAACAAGCCAATGTTACAATACTTGTAAACACCAAGGCAATCGGGCCTAAGATTTTGGAGATAGCAAGTGAGGCAGAAGCATCCTGGGATAGTTACAAGGAAGAATATGGAAAATGGGGGCTAACAACTGAAGAGTTCAAACAAAGCCTAATGGACGTCGTTCATCAGTTTAGTGCTTAGGTATGGTAGACTTTAATTTCTTGGAACAAGTTGCAACCCAAATCAAGAGAAATAGGCAACAACTAACCGATGTTGAAGATGAACTATCCACAATAAGTTTTAGAATTCATGAGATTCCACTCAAGATATCAACTGAATCAAATTTTGCAAAGATGATTGGTGAACAATACAACGATGCCACCAAAGAATTAGAATCTGCAAAGGAACGACTCATGGCAGAAAAGGAAACTCTAACAACTAAGATAAACGAAGACATTTCTACGTTTATCACTGAATTTACATCGCAAGAACTTGTAATTCCGCTGGAACCTAATCCAAAAATTGCGGATGGTAACACTCTTTTCAAATACAAAGGTGATTCAGCGTTTAGGAACATATTTGATATATTAAGCGAGCTTTTAGGATTAAGTTCGCCCATCCTTGTAAAAGATGTTATGTTCTCTCCTACTGAGATTGTAATCAAAGTAACAGATGAATATGAGGCAAAGCAAAAGTTCCTGAGCAGTATTAACGAAGTACAGAAGACTCTCTTAATCAAACGAAGAAAGAACTAGCCCTATAGATAAATTCAGGTTCTCTAATGTCTACTACAAACCCTAAAAAATAGGGACTGACAATGAAATCCAGATGAAAAGTAGACTTGCTCTTATGGTCATAACAATAATTGTCTTGTCATCAACAGTACAGTTAGCTCACTCGCAGCTTTCTGGGGGAGTGTCAGCCAGATTGCAAAATGGTGTCTGGACAGTACCTACAAATAAACAGGTGCAAATTTCGGCTGACGTCGTAAATGGCCTTGATCGAGATCAATCGTTTGCATATATCGTTCAAATATTGGACAAGAACGGAGTTGCGATTCAGCTTTCATGGCTTACTGGAACACTTAGTGCTGGGCAGTCACTTAACCCGTCACAATCTTGGACTCCTACCGTGCCTGGAAATTATACAGCCCAGATCTTTGTTTGGTCAGGAATAAACAATCCTGATGCCTTGTCATCCCCTCTTGTCATGAAGGTAACAGTAACCTAGTTCCACATCTGTTATAATTTGGAGGATATACGACAAACTTATGGACAGAAAGGGAGGAATCATTACTGGAGTCATTCTTGCCATCTCATCAGCTTTTTTCTTTATTTTTATTAGTTTTCCACTTTTAAATCAACAGCCAAATGATCAAGGAAACTCGCCATTTTCTACTAGTACACAATCCCCTGATACTATAAGCACAATTGCAAGTGACATAGACTCATGTATGTCCAACCCCTCATCGTATTGTGATCAAGAAATGTTACAGATATCAAAATTCTGCGAACAAAACAAGGGTCAAGAACAAACATATTCGTTTTGTTCGGATAATAGAGTACAGATGTATATAGAACAGCGCAATGTGGCTCAGATTAAAGTCAATGGTGGCTGAGGTTAACCTTTAGGATTTTATCCTATATTTTATCTTGGTCTGTAGATTTATCTTTCGGTAGCCATGAGAAACTTACCCATGTTTTTTGCAACCATGGGGATTATCTTCTTCGTAATTATCTGGTGAAAATTATCGGCATCGGAGTCAAATGAGAGCAACAATACATGTGCCAGCCTGCTGTTCTCGTCTGCAATGGGAATAGTAGCTCTTATCAATTTTGTATAATGAGAACTTGCATATAGTATCTTTCCAAGTCTGTATTCCCATCTCAATCTGGTGTATTGTCTTGTTGCGGCAGTGATTGCATACTGGGCTCTTTCTTCTGCGTTTAGCAATGGCACGAGCCCTTTTCTATCTGCTGTGGATTCTAGCTTCCCGTCTACATCTGCAATTCCTGCAAATCTTATTTTAGGATCTAGTTCAACCACATCCCTGCAAAACTCTTCAAATAGGCTCTTCATTCAATAGGGGTATTGTAAATAGCTATATTTGTTTTCTGGAAAGTCAGAGTATGTGATACAACACCTTAAAGTCTTCCGCAATTCTATACGCTGCGTTTTGAAGCTTGGTAACCTCGGTCATGTTTTGTTTTCTAACTGCAATCTGTCTCATCATTGTCATACATTTGTGGACTCTGTTATGGTCTGCATTGTCTTCCTTATCTGACCACATCTTAAAGCAGTCATCAAATTCAAGACAGAATCTCAATATGAATTCCTCCCAACACTGATGTGTAACGGGATATCCAATTGCATGTGCGATCTCGCGAAATTCGTTGCTCCTGTTTATCAAGAGTCTATCTAATGAATGTCTTACCTTGAATGGATCATATTCACTTGTAACTAGTTTTGCTTGCATGATTTTTTATGGTGTATGTAAATGATAAACACGGGGAATATAGTGCAATACACTGCAAACACGATAAAATTAGTTATCATCTGATATGCTTTGTGGCTTGGTTCTTTGAAATACAAAATTCACTAAAAGCATAAAACTAATCCATATTGCAAGAAATAGAATGGTAGTATATGATCCAAGACATCTATGACAAAAGAACTTTGAAATGAGAAATACAACACCCCCTCCGACAAATACTCCAGTTGCGTAATCTAAGAATCTCCACCAAAAATACTTCATCATACAATGGCGTCATGTCTACAATAAAGACATTTTCAGATTATGTTGAAACTCTGGTGCGACTGTTGCCATAAGATATGGCAGATCCAATTTTTATAAAATGAAGACATTTATGACATTAGAGTTTGAGGTGAGTTAATACACGTACATTGATTGGACTATTCCTTTATTCATTGTATTCGTTGGAGGTCCTCTTACACTGATTTTCAGATTCTGGTACAAAAAGAAAGAAGACAACCCAAGCAAGTTTGCTGACAATGGAACTTATGTACGAGATGACTCTTTGTATTCGTACGATGAATCTGACCGCATCTTATCAGAAGATAAAGACAACGAGAATAGCAAAAACAACTCATGAATGAATTCTATCAAACCAACAGTTGATCATAGCACATCACAACTAACCAGATTCAATCCATTCCAAGGGCTAGTCTTATGCATTGATTTGTCATCCGCGGAAGGCATTTAACATGACGCCTTTTTTTTGTAAATAGCGTGTTTTTACTTACTGAATGCAATCAAATCTATACAACAAGACACAAACAAGACCGGAACTTGACGTGATCTATACTATTATCCGCCGAGTTTACGACAGAATCGTTTAGTTCGTTGATCCACCAAATTTATTAACTAATATTTGTAGAGTCGTTCTCGTGTACAAAATAGTCATAGTCGTCGCAGCAGTAGTTTTGCTCATTCCTTTTGCATCTAACTCATTTGCATCAAATATTGAGATTGACATTCATGCAGGTTCTGCCTACCAGAATCAACATCTGACATTTTATCCTCCATCGTCGTCGGCATATGTTGGAGATACTTTAGAGTTTGGAAATGGTGATACCGTTATGCATGATGTGGTGTCAGGAACCCCAAGCACGGGTGCTGATGGGAAATTTGATAGTGGCACGTTAAATCCAGGTCAGTACTATTCTTATACTCTTACAGAATATGATGTCGGTACACTCCACTTTTACGACAAGGCATATCCATGGATGACAGGTGATGTCATAGTTCAGGAAGCGCCTGGTGGATACAAAGTAATTCATGACGTTGGCTCAGATGTTGGTGACGGAAAGACAACGTTTGATGTCCAGTACATGTCAATAAAAAATATAATTTCAGCCAATATCGGGACAAAGGACAAGTCCCTTAACCTAGTACTTGTCGGACAGACAAATCAGAGTAGTAATCTAGTGCTTAACCTCCCAACCGGTCTTATCACGCCTCCATTCTTTGGAGTACAGCTTGACGGACAGTTTACAAGAAACTTTACTGAAACTGATCAGCAGGGGATGACGGTTCTCACAATACCAATTACGCCAATTACAGAGCAAGTCAGCATTGTAGGAACACATGTAGTACCAGAATTTGGTCCAATCGCTGTCCTAGTTCTTGCAATATCAATTGTCACAATAATGCTTTTTACAAGAGTTATGCCAAACCGTATACTGGAATAGCTGCCCCATTTATTGACCTTGCATCGTCGGATGATAGAAAAAGAATCACACGTGCAATATCTAGTGGCATTACCCATTTTGTATGATCAGCACTTGGCATTGCTTCTCTGTTTTCTTTTGTATCAATAATACTTGGTATGATGCAGTTGACATTGATTCCTTTCGACTTGACTTCTTCTGATATTGATTCAACCAGCCTTATCACGCCACTCTTTGATGTCACATATGCTGCATCAAATCCTGTTCCCTTGAGTCCAGACCTTGCAGCGACATGAATCACTTTGCCTACCGACTGTTTTGTCATATGTGCAATAACATGCTTGCTTAACAAAAAGGCCGCCCTGAGATTAATATTCATCATGTCATCCCATTCTTTTTCATCGATCTCAGTCACAGGTTTTCCTGCAATATATGCACCAATCATATTTGCAAGTATGTCTATTCTTCCAAATCGATGTATTGATTCAGAGACCAAAATTTTTACATCGTCTTCTTTTGTGAAATCCCCCCTCAACAAAAAGATGTTTTTTGACACTCCACAGATCTTTTGCAATGACTGGAGAGAATCACTAGAATGATATGTAAGAATAACAGATGCTCCTACCTTGAGAAAGGTACGGGCCACTTCAATTCCCAATCCTCCACTACTACCAGTAACAAGTGCAACCTTTCCTGAAAAGTCATAGTCTTTCATAACAATCCAACTATGATGCTGATTTAAAAAGAATCTTTTTGCGTGATCATCTTTATCAAATGATGCCTCTAATAGGATATCATGTCAAAAGATAATAAAACTGAAGTATGGGATAGCATGTGGATTGAGTACACTCAACTGCTAAAAAAATGGATGCAGAATTTAGAGTCTCTACAAAAAACAAGTGCCGAAGTGCAAGAAAAGTACAACGAGGTTATGTCAAAAGCAATTGGTGAATCAAGCCAAAAGACAATAAATGAATTTCAAGAAAACTGGAAAAAGGCCATGACCAAAGCAGGTGCAACTGCCTTCCAGCAATTTGGAGAAAACTGGCAAAAATCAATCAGCGAATCAGGATTGGATCAGCTCAAGACGTATGGCGACATGATGAACAAGTTTGCCGAGACATGGCAAAAAATGTGGCGGAATTAACTAGGTAAGACACGCACGTTATCTCTAGTCCACTTGTTCTCGACTGGTCTTGGACTCTACCTCCTCTGCCATTATGTCTAACTCTGACATATCGCCGAGTTTTTGATATGTCAGTTTTTCAAGTGTTCTAAGTATGCTTTTTGCAGAGCGATATTGTGGAAATTTTGGCTCGTTGAGTTCTGCATAGATACCTATTCCATGAATGCCGTTCATCTTTGCAAATCCCAATATGAGACCATTAAATCCAGTGATTATCGATGCTTCGGGCGTTGTCTCAATTCCGAGTTTTCTTACCTGCTCTGTCATTTCTAATGATGTTGTAGTAACAAAGGTCTTGGGTTCCTTTCCAATTGGTTTTTTTGTATGAAATCCTCCTAGGGTGTAGATGAATCTTGTCGAATACTTTTTTGCGACATTTATCACATCTTGGCACAATACATTGAGTTCCTCTGTTGAAGATGGTTGACCCGAGCCTCCGCCAAAGACAATCATATTCTTGTCACATCTGTATTCCCATTTTTCTTCCGGCAAGTCAATGTATCCACCGTTATCTATCACATAAGCAGGATAAGACGGAAGAACTTCGCGAAATACGGCAGTATCTCGATTTGTGTTGATAAAATCAATAACTATGCTTCCAACATCTCCCATATCTTGCATCGCGGCAATCATCAGCGGCTTTTGTAGATCTGGTTCTTTTATTTGTAAAAATTTCACATTGGTCCTAATATCACTTAATCATTAATACCTTCAGTTATTTTATGGAAGATATAAGTAGCGTTTTTTTGAAATTCAAGGCATGGGCAAGTATGAACTGCCTCCTCTTCCATATTCATATGATGCATTAGAACCGTACATCGATGAGGCCACCATGAAAATTCATCACACAAAGCACCACCAGGCTTATACTGATGGGCTAAATGATGCCCTTGTAAAGATAAACGCGTTATCGCATAAAAATTACATTGTCGGTATTTTATCCGATATGGCCACCGTCCCAGAAAATGCAAGGGATGCAATCAACTTTTACGGCGGTGGATATGAAAACCACAGGACCTTCTGGGATAGCATGAAGCCAAATGGAGGAGGCAAGCCAGGTGGGAGACTTGCAGACGAGATAGGCGTCTATTTTGGAAGCTTTGATGAGTTTAAAAAAAAGTTCTCGGAAGGAACGGTATCAATCCAGGGAAGCGGTTGGGGATGGCTAGTGTATAATCAGACGTATGCAAAAGTGGAATTTATGACTACACAAAATCAGACAAGCCCGTGGACCCAGAGACGCGTTCCTCTCTTGGGCCTGGATGTCTGGGAACATGCGTATTACCTCAAATATCAAAACAAGAGGGCGTCTTATGTTGAATCATGGTGGAATGTTGTCAACTGGTCCGAAGTTGAAGAGCGATTTCTCAGAGTATCTTCATAATGACCTAGCTTGAGAGAATTTCCTCGAGATGTCCTGTGGCAAAAACTATTTTCTGTTTAGGATTCTTTGTCGTGATTTTCTTTGCAACTTGTATGCCATTCTTTATTGGTAGCCTGTAATCAAGTACCACAATATCAAACGGTGAATTGTTCTTTTGTTCTGATCTTGTCACTTTCATGGCATCACTGTAAGCGTTACATCCTTCTTCACCATTATGTGTGACAATCACATCGTGACTCCGCTCTTCTAGGGCAAGTTGGTATTGCATCGCAGTTTGGCTGTTGTCTTCTACTATCAGAACCTTCATTTTATAATGATTTTGTAATTCAATCTAAAAAAGGCTTGTATTTTTATGCAAGAAAAATAGTACAACATACGATCCATATCATACAGGGCTGTTGTTTTCTGGTGCTGTATAATCTGCGTTGATTTTTTTCCTTGTCAAAAGTAGTCTGTTATGAATTAAAATTTACACTAGACATTGACTCCATTCAGGTTGAGTCTAGTTAGCGTTATGGAATTGTATGGTATTGGCGCCCAGCAATTCCCCATGCTATAGCAAAAGCAATTACGCCTGCCACTGTAATTGCTCCATACTGTTGTGCTGTAACTAGTGGTATGCACCCAATGTATACGTAGGGTGCATTATCTACACATGGTTTTTGTGCAAAGGCTGAGTTGGTACCTGCAACAGCAAGTATGCCAACCACCATGATGACTCCAGACAATTTTGCCGTACCTAGGTTAACCATATTATAAATAGGATACCGAAATATTTATGCTTTAATTGGAACTTGCTAGTTTTTCATCAAAACAAGATAGGAACTCTCACACTAGTTTACTAGTGTCAGATTTTTTAATCTGTCAAATATTAGAGCGGACTCCTGTTTTCTTGTAACCAAACCCATCCAATGATTCCTTGATGTGGTAATTACAAAACAACAAACCTTTAGCGTTGAAACGCGATATTATATCAAGGAGGGAGATGCAAACATGCAAAATACCCAGTCTTTGACACTGCGGTTGTCCAAGTCTTCAGTGGATAAGCTGAAAAAAATATCAACAAAAAAGAACATGACCGCAAATGCGCTTGTAAGCCAGATAGTGGATTCTTTCTTGGAGTGGGAGATTAATGCAGTAGAGGCTGGATGGGTGGTCATGCCAAAACCATTCCTAATAGAGCTTTTTGAGAAACTAGACCAGGAGATAGTAGTAAACGTCATATCGCAAATTTCCAAACGCATGGCAAAAGATATTACGCATTACATGAAAGGAAAGCATGAACTCCACGAGTGGCTCTCGATAATAAAGGGTTGAGCAGAGCGTTCAGGATTTCACCTGACTGAACACCAACAAAACCAACATCTTATCATTATCATGCAGCACGATATGGGAGAGAACTGGTCCATCTACTTTAAGACATTTTATGAAAATGTATTTGATGATCTTGGAGTCAAAGCCGAGTTTGATTACACAGATAAATCTCTTATAATTAAATTGCATGATGTTCCAGATCATACTTTATACCCCAAATAGAGATCTACATTATACCTTGAATCTGTATTGTGAATCTGTATCTTTATGAATTAAAAACATCCTCAATTGGCGCATTTCTTCCAGTTCAAACTTGTAATTTTTAAAATTAAAAGCCAAGTGAGACTATTATACAGTATGAAAGATCTCGAAAAGGCCATGATGCGCCAATACAACTACCAATTGCTAGGAAATCAGGGAAAAGGAATTACCGCAGAACTAGCTACATTGCAAGAGTGGGCAGAAGAATGGGTATTGAAGAAGAATGGCAAATTGACAATATCTGTCGAGAATGAAATCAAGCAGGTATTGGACAAACTACGAAGTCAGCAGTACGCCTGACCTTGTATCTATTTGACTTCTTTTCGTTACCTTTACGGTCACGAAAGGACGGTAATGATATTTCCAAATGATCCTTATTTTCTCATTAAATCATTTTTCAGCAGGTAAAATCAGGCCAATAATTATACCCAACCATCAATTATTTATCTTTGACAGCATTTTTGTCACGCTGGCACCGATCATCTTGATTTGCCCTTCTTGGTTCTTGTCCTTCAGTGTTCCATCCGAATTGAATGCTTCATTGGCTTTTACAACCGCAACCTGGTCTGGTATGACAATCACCCCTATGTTTCCAAGTATGGATCTGACATGAACCAATCCTCTAAGACCGCCTAGTATTCCTGTAGAAGTACTCATGATGCCTGCGACTTTTCCTTTAAAACAAGCTAAACTGGCTTCACCCTCAGACTGTCGTGATGTCCAATCAATTGTATTTTTAAGAACTGCGGAGATGGAGCTGTTGTATTCTGGCGAAGAAATGAGAAAGCCTTGATGCTCCAACATGATATCTTTTAGCTTGCGCGCATTAGGAGGCAATCCTTCTTGCTGTTCCAAATCTCCATCATAAAGTGGCATTGGAAAATCTCGAAGATCAATCACGGTTACGTCAGCACCTGCTTCTGTCGCACCAGTTGCAGCTATCTTGACTAGTTTTTTATTAAATGAATCAATACGGGTACTTCCTGCAAATGCAAGGATTTTTGGTTTTGACATCATGATATAATCTGCTGGCGTAGGTGCTGTTTTAACATATTGTTCAACATTTCTTTATCTTTAATCCCTGATATTTCAGTCCTGTAAAGACTCGACTAATTTAGTTAGCAACAGCAACCAACGATTCTTCTTCTGCCTGTTCCTCATGCATTTCTTTTCGTGCTCTTGTAAGTACCATCCTAAGGTGCTCAATTTCAATATCCTCAATCATCTCGCACATGAGTGTAAGCATTCAATACACAATACTTAAGTTTTATGAACATCTCACACTAATTTATCAGTGCATGAAAAACTCATGCAAGAATTCTATGAGATGTTTTTTCTTTTAGTGAAATAAGATTTGTATCGTGTTCCTTCCACTGACGTGTAACAAGAATCTTGTCTCCATGAACATGACAGCCAGTGAGAAATTTGTTTCCATCCTCTAATGAAAAGTCTACAACGAATTTCTCCTACTTGTTTGCCTTTCTAAAATACGCAGATCCAAATCCAATTGAATATAGGTAATTGGGCCTCTGATTCTTGCATCTTGAGGATGTCATTGACAGGTTAGGCCAAGGCTAGAAAAAGTCACAGTGCACTGTTGATACTAATGGGAGGTGCTCATACCGTAAATAGTATCTGTAATATTGCCAAAGTCGATATGGGCATACCTAACCCTTTAAATTGAGCAGATCGGAGGTTAAATGAATGTCAGACGATACAATTAGGCTAGTCCGATCACTTATTGATGCTAAAAAAGGAGACACCGCAAGATTACAGCAAATACTCGATATATTGCAACAAGGTAACGCTATTGATATTTCTGATCAAACCTACCTACGAGAGCTTTCTGGAGAATCAGAATCCAAAGACTCTGCAATCATTTCAGATTTTTCTGATAAAAAAACACTCACGCAAGAGCCTTTTGATTCTCTAGAAGTTGCGCCTAAAGAGGAAGAAGCCAGCGAAAGTCTAGATGATGATGCAGGAATACGTGATACTAGAAATGCGCCTTCAAGAAAAAAAATTGCGATAGTAACGGCTGTGATTGTTGCAATAGTTGTGGCATATGTTGGACTTGACTCATATGCAGTCAGTACGCTTCAATTCCGCCCTAATACCAGTAATGACTATCAAATATCCCCAACGGAGGTTCACATACAGGCCGATGTATGTAATCCATCCTTCTTTCCTGCCAGTTTTAACAAGTATGTGATAACGGCATTTTACAATTCAAGCGTTATAGAAAAGGCCGAAATTGAAGGAAGCACGTTATCCTCCAAAACAATGACCACAGTCGATGGCGTCTTTGCATTAAATACAACCGCCATATTAAAACTAAAGCAAGAGAATGCCACATTTGATCCAACACTTGCAAGAATTACCACAAGTGTTGACGCCCCGATATTTGGAGTTATTCCGTTTTCAGTAGTAAAACAGT
Source organism: Nitrososphaerota archaeon (assembly GCA_027315065.1). Taxonomy (GTDB): domain Archaea; phylum Thermoproteota; class Nitrososphaeria; order Nitrososphaerales; family Nitrosopumilaceae; genus Nitrosotalea. The sequence continues at coordinate 16,406 of DAHUYT010000003.1, forward strand.
ACTCTGCTGTGCAATTCAACGATGTGCTCAAAAACGGCCCTCCAGGATCTTTTAGTTGTAACTAACTGTGTCTTATTTTCTCCCGTTCCTTGAGCCTTTGTAGCATTCTTTTTTCTCCATCCGCAAATCTTCGTTTGTCTTCTTCGGTTTCAAGTAAAAGTGGCGGAACCTCGGTGGTCTTACCGTCAGGTCCCAACGCAACAATCGTAACATAGGCGGTATTTGTCAGGGTTTTGGTTCCAGTCAGTAAATCTTCTGCCTCTACCTTGATCTCTATTTCCATTGATGAACGATGAACATAGTTTAGCCTCGCATTGATAATAAGCGCGTTTCCAACGTACACTGGTTTTAGAAAATTTACCCTGTCTATACTTGCAGTTACAGTGTTGGTTCGTGAATGTCTCTGCGATACCAGTCCTGCAATCAAATCGATCTGTTTTAGTATCTCACCACCAAAAACGTTTCCTGCAGGGTTTGCATCTGACGGAAACATCCTGACAGTCATTTCTGCTTTTGACTCGTTTGGACTTTTTGGTGAAAGGACCATATTGTTGTCAAAAATCAAAACATGCATTTATTGGTTCTGTTAAATCTGTGATGATCCTGACAATGTTTGTATAATCACAATTCATTTTCATGCCACAACTCGTAATGTTGTGATGCGTGATAAAATCAATAAAACAAAGCTGCACATTAGACAATAACCTATGGAATACCATTACAGCTGAATCTATCGGGGAACGGATAAATCACAACTGATAATACTTGTAGTTGGATATAAGCTACGGATTTAAAAATAATGCTATGTATCATCAGTAAGATTTGTTGCAGAACAGGTATCGTTATTTACTTTAGCGAATCTGAAAATCTACTTGATGCTTCAATCAGACCCTTGATGTCTGATTCGTCGTGGGCATATGAGATTGCCCCAAGCTTTCCTGGCAGGAAAAATATTCCATCTCTTGCAATCATCTCGAAGTGATATTGATGTAATAGATCAATGTTACACTTTGCAGCATCTGACGCATTTTTTACCTCCGTTACTCCGTTTGCCAAAAAGTGTGGCATAAAAAGGGATCCCATTCCGGTAATGACAGCCTTATCATTGAAAATTTTACCAAGTTCACTTCTTGCCAGATCTCCAAGCTTTCCTATCTTCTTGTACACGCCGGGATTTTTTTTGAGGAATTGTAACATTGCTCTTCCTGAAGTCATTGTAATGGGATTTGCAGAAAATGTTCCACCGCCAACATATGATCTATCAAATCTTGTATGAGTCTGTGTATCGGAAATTTTCATTACTTCTTCTTTTCCACATATGACACCAACTGGAAATCCACCGCCAACAATCTTTCCAAGTGTTACAATATCAGGATCTAGTCTCATGGAAGTGTACATACATCCAAATGAAAATCGAAATCCTGTTACAATCTCATCAAGCAAGAATAATGCATTATTTTTATGGGCAAATTCCTGTATGCCTGATAGGTATTCTCTTGTTGCAGGAATGCATCCTCCGCCGCCTAGCACTGGCTCAATGATCACACCTGCAAGATCATCTTTTACTGATTGTAATATCTGAACTGACTTTTCAAGATCGTTATATGGTATTGATACGATGTGAGAATCATCTGTCAGGCCAAGACTTTCTGGCTGCTCAAATGGCCAGTTGACTGACTTGAGCAGGTCTGTGGTATAACCATGCCAGCCCCCATCAACTTTGGCAATTATCTTTTTTCCAGTAACAGCTCGTGCAATCCTTACTGCGTACATTGTAGACTCGGTACCGGTAGAAACATACCGAATTTTTTCAGCTACTGATACTGCATTTTGTATTACTTCGGAGAACAATACTGTCATCTCATTTACAGTACCATGCATCCAGCATGACGGCAGCTGTTTTTTGACAAGACTTGCAACAGGCGGTGCGGCGTGTCCTAGTATGAGACTCCAGTGTCCCATCCAGTAATCTGTATATCGGTTTCCATCGATATCTGAAATGAACTTGCCCTTTGCAGACTTGGTAACAAACGGATATGGCTTGAAAAATCTTATGTTATGGCTTACGCCATTGACGTGAAACTTTTTTGATTTCTCAAACACTTGGGCAGATTTTCTAGTTTTTTTCTTGTAGATTTCAACTGCAGAAGACAATGAACAAACTAGAGTTGAGGACCAATATTATTGATCGGAAAAAAATGCAGATTTTGAGCGTCGATTTGTGAATGGTTTAGGTTCTGTCAAGTTATCGGCTCCGTGCCTTCAAACCCAACTTGCTTCCATCCGCTCTGAGGATTACCGGCGTTCCCAGGTTCCCCTTCATCGCTTCATCTGAGAGCCCACTAGGATTGCAGAACCGTTGCAACCCCTTGTAAGATATGTTCATGGCAGCTACGACGTCACGGTCTATTGTTCTCTTACAACTACTGCACCACAATTGACGATGTTGAAACATGTCCTCTTGGGTTCTACTCCCGCATATTGGACACAGTATGCTGGTGCGCACCGGTGATACGAATCGTACTGGTATTCCTTCCCATGCTGATTTGTATTGTATCTGTCTTTGCAGCTCATAGAAAGGCCAAGAGTTCATCATGCCTCTGTACTTTCTACCTTGATAGTTTCCTTTTCTGTACAGTTTTCTAATTCCCTTGATATCTTCCAATACAATCATGGAGCGAGATTCTCTTGCTTTACTTACAATATCTTTTGAGATTCGGTTTAGAAACTGTCTTACTCTTCTTGCCATTCTGTTACCTAATTTTGAATAGACTTTCTGCCTTATCCTGTGGTCATTGCGTTTGAATGATGATGTTACTTTTTTGGTTCGATATGTGATCTTTGGAAGGTCCTCCATGTTATACATTGTTACTTTATCAGAATTTCCAACTGTAACATTTCGTAGGTTCCTGTCTATTCCGACTACATTATCGCATTTAGTTTCATCAATTTCCTTTTGTATGCCAAGACTGATTGAATCTGGCGTGATTACAAATGACTTGACCTTGAGTGACTTGTCTGAGAGAATTGCTTGTGTATGGTGGTTAAGTATAATGTGAACATATCTTCTATCTCCCACTGGAATTGAAAGTAACATTCCATTTATCTTGAAGCCGTAACATGAAACAAGATATGGTTTTTGTACGTATGGAGATTTTGGAGTCCTGCCTTCTCTAATTGAGCGCTTCATTTGGGCTAGCCTGCCACAGGCCTGAGAGATGGCGGTAAGCTTGTATCTTGACTGGATATCATATTTTTTGAGATCATGGTAGTGATTTGATGAGAATTTTTTCAGTGTTGATATCTTGTTATCAAGACCTATTCTGATACATTCGTTTACCATTTGACGGAATGTTTCCATCATGGTACAAAGTTCTTGGTTTTGTGCAAATCGTTGTCTTACTGCTTTGTATACTAACAAGGTGCCAGTTCTACTGACATCGCATAATAAATCAGCAGGTTATTTCATAATAACGCGATCTATCAATTTACAAACCGAAAATCAGACCGAACCCTAATGGTTTATATTATTTCGCTTTGATCCCATTTTTGCATACGTAACAGCAAGGCGGCGCTTGTGATGACAACTTGGTATTGTACCATCGTATGATTCACAGGCCTCCAGTTGCGCATACAAGATGTGGGTATGACCTAACGGTTTTATCTGAAATTTGAAGAAGTGTGTGAATCCACCAATTCCCAATATAATGTGTGAATTAAAAGTCGTACTTCGACAAGGTACTTGAAAAAGTACCGATTAAACGAATCCGGTTGATCCTGCCGGACCTGATTGCTATCGGATTGGTACTAAGCCATGCGAGTAAGTGTAGCAATACACTGCAGACGGCTCAGTAACACGTGGTCAAGCTAACCTATGGACGTGGATAACCTCGGGAAACTGAGAATAAACCGCGATAGATCATGGTGCCTGGAATGGCCCATGGTCCAAATAGTTTACTGCCGTAGGATGCGACTGCGGCCTATCAGTTTGTTGGTGAGGTAATGGCCCACCAAGACTATTACAGGTACGGGCTCTGAGAGGAGAAGCCCGGAGATGGGTACTGAGACACGGACCCAGGCCCTATGGGGCGCAGCAGGCGAGAAACCTTAGCAATGTGCGAAAGCACGACTGGGTTAGTCCGAGTGATTCCTGCTAAAGGAATCTTTTGCCGGTCCTAAAAGCACCGGTGAATAAGGGGTGGGCAAGTCTGGTGTCAGCCGCCGCGGTAATACCAGCACCTCGAGTGATCAGGACGTTTATTGGGCCTAAAGCATCCGTAGCTGGCTTTGCAAGTCTCCGGTTAAATCAACCTGCTCAACAGATTGGCCGCTGGAGATACTACAAAGCTAGGGAGTGGGAGAGGCAGACGGTATTCGGGGGGTAGGGGTAAAATCCTCTGATCCTCTGAGGACCACCAGTGGCGAAGGCGGTCTGCCAGAACACGTTCGACAGTGAGGGATGAAAGCTGGGGGAGCAAACCGGATTAGATACCCGGGTAGTCCCAGCTGTAAACGATGCAGACTCGGTGAAGCGTTGGCTTATTGCTAACGCTGTGCCGCAGGGAAGCCGTTAAGTCTGCCGCCTGGGAAGTACGGTCGCAAGATTGAAACTTAAAGGAATTGGCGGGGGAGCACCACAAGGGGTGAAGCCTGCGGTTCAATTGGAGTCAACGCCAGGAATCTTACCCGGGGAGACAGCAGAATGAAGGTCAAGCTGAAGACTTTACCAGACAAGCTGAGAGGAGGTGCATGGCCGTCGCCAGCTCGTGCCGTGAGGTGTCCTGTTAAGTCAGGTAACGAGCGAGATCCCTGCTCTTAGTTGCCACAGCTATTCTCAGGAAAAGCTGGGCTAACTAGGAGGACCGCCACTGCTGAAGTGGAGGAAGGAGGGGGCCACGGCAGGTCAGTATGCCCCGAAACCCTGGGGCTACACGCGGGCTGCAATGATAGTGACAACGGGTCCCGAAGCCGAAAGGTGGAGGCAATCCTTAAACACTATCTCAGTTATGACTGAGGGCTGTAACTCGCCCTCACGAATATGGAATCCCTAGTAACCGCGCGTCACAATCGCGCAGTGAATACGTCCCTGCTCCTTGCACACACCGCCCGTCGCTTCATCGAAGTTGGGTTTGTGCGAGGTGATGACTAATTGTCATCATCGAACACGAGTTTAGCAACGAGGGAGAAGTCGTAACAAGGTGACCGTAGGGGAACCTGCGGTCGGATCACCTCCTTAGAAAATAATTGGGTTGTGTGGATTCACACACTTTCTTCAACAAAAGATGCAACTGGATAGGAAACTATCCGGTGAAGGATGTAGCTGGTAGTCGAGACCCGGCACTAGCGATGATCGTCGTGTATAGTCGTGTAATATGTGACTGAATATGCTGATGTGCCGACGCCAGTTGGAGGATGGCTTGGCTTGAGAAGAGATGAAGGACGTGGCTAGCTGCGATAAGCCCAGGGTAGGTGCACGCGACCATTGATCCTGGGATGTCCGAATTGGAATCCTATGCGTAAGCATACTCTGTTACAAAGGTAGCAGAGATCGAACCGTGGGAAGTGAAGCATCTGAGTACCACGAGGAAAATAAATCAACAGAGATTTCCTAAGTAGCGGCGAGCGAAATGGAAACAGCCCAAACTGAATCTGCCATGGTAACATGGTAGAGATGTGGTGTCGTCATGGTATTACGATCCTCAAATTAGAGCTCAAGTGGTCTGGAACGACCCGCCGCAGAGGGTGATAGCCCCGTGAGCAAAAGAGGAGGGGATCTTACTATGACAAGAGTAGCTGTCCTTGGTAGTGGGCAGTGAATATAGGTGAAAGTAGCATCTAAGGCTAAATATTTCTCAAGACCGATAGGGTATTAGTACCGCGAGGGAACGCTGAAAAGTACCCCGGAAGGGGGGTGAAAAGTGCCTGAAACCAACTGGTTACAGACGTTTACGGCATGGAAGGAGTTTTTGTCAGATTGGAGGTTCTAGCAATAGAGCTGAAGGTCTGGCGTTCATAGCTCCAGTGTCGTAAGTTCCGTCTAGAAACACGGGCCAGGGAGCTTACTGTTATGGCAAGCTTAAGCTCAATCAGAGCGTAGGCGAAGAGAAATCAAGTTCCCGCAGTGATAAACGAGGGGAAGCGTGTGAAAGTGCGTTGAGTCATAGCGGCAAGGCTAGAAACCAGACGATCTATCCCTGTACAAGACGAAGTTGGGCGAAAGCCCGATGGAGGTCTGTAGCAGTTCTAACGTGCAATTTGTTTGTGTGATATGGGGATAGGGGTCAAAAACCAATCTAGTCTGGTGATCGCTAGTTCCTAACGAAGTGTATCGCAGTACAGACTCTGTGGAGACAGCGTGTCCTGTAGAGCACCGATCGGGTATGTCGGGTGAGAAATCATTCGCTACCCTTTCAAACTCCGAAGGGATGTGCGTCGAAGAAGCAGGGATACGGATTTACGTGGCGTAAGGCTCGTAATCAAGAGGGGGACAACCCAGACTTGAGGTTAAGGTCCCCAAATTTTTGCTAAGTGTCAAACTAAAGGGCGTATTAAGGCCAAGACAGCAGGGAGGTAAGCTCAGAAGCAGCTATCCTTTAAAAAGTGCGTAACAGCTTACCTGCCGAGCCTTGATGCCCCAAAAATGGACGGGGCTAAAGCAAAGTACCGATACCTCAGATCTCCGTGCGTAAGCACGGTGCATGGTAGTTAGGCGTGGGCGTTGGGTAGAAGTAGGGCTGTGAGGTCCTATGGACCGGCGTCTATTGCAGATCCTGGCGGCAGTAACAGCATAGTGGAGTGAGAATCTCCACCATCGTAAGCGTAAGGGTTTCCCGGCAATGCGTCGTCAGCCGGGAGTTAGTCGATCCTAAGTCTAACCTCAACAGAGTTAGATGAATGGGAAGCAGGTTAACATTCCTGCACCTTACAGGAGACGTTATAATCTAGTCACTCGCTTTCGGATAGGACAAACAGAACCATCGTTCTGTTTAACAGTTTGAGGGTTAGGGAGTGTCGTAATGACGAGAACTCGCCCGAGGCTGGAATAGCTTGGCGTTAGCTGAGTTTGTTCGACTCCAAGAGACCATGAAAGGTGACGTAGTGAGATTCCTGTAGGCTCGTACCGAGATCCGACACAGGTGCGCTGGATGAGAAGTCTAAGATGTATCGGGTATACCGTAGGCGAGGGAACTCGGCAAACTAGTCCTGTACCTTTGGTATAAGGGATGCCTGCGGCGGTAGTGTAGAACTGCCATCGTAGGTCGCAGTGACAAGGGGGTCCCGACTGTTTAATAAAAACACAGGTGACTGCTAGGGAGAAATCCTTTGTATAGTCACTGAATCCTGGCCAGTGCAGGTACCTAAAACTTGGGTTCAACTGAGCTAAGGGCCTGTAAACGCCGGGAGTAACTCTGACTCTCTTAAGGTAACATTTGATTGCCTTAGTAAAATCTGGCTATATGCTGGAAAGTCTGGGGAATGTCAGGCTAGGTTTTTCAAAACTTTAAGTTTTGAATGATCTGAAAATGCAATGACTGCAGATAATCAGCAGGAAAGGCTAGATGCGTGGTGAGTTGTGGATAACAAAAAACATCTAACTGTTAAAGGTTTGACCAATATTGCAAATCTTTGTTGGCCAATGAACAGAAAAGTGAAACCATGTTTTCTAGAATCCTCAGAGACTTTATGCCAGAAATCGTTTTGAACGATTAAGATAAAGTCCGACCCCTATAGCGATATAGGGAAGTTTGCAAAACTGCAAACTCGCCTCGATTTGTTTCCAAAATAAAATCAGGTCCACTAAAGTAACAGAAGTGAGCCAAATGCCTTGTCGGGTAAGTTCCGACGTGCATGAATGGAACAACGAGGGCCCCGCTGTCCCCGCCTACAACCCGGTGAAGCCACATAAGCTGGACGAACAGTCCAGCATCTTCCATCGGGGAGAGAAGACCCCGTGGAGTTTTACTGCAGCTTGTGCTTGCGGTATGGCGGGAAGTGCATAGAGTAACTGGTAGCCATGCTAACGCCTTTTCGGGGGCGTTGGAAGCGAAAGTGTAACACCAGTCATTTCTTTTCGTACCGCTTACCACTGTAATGGTGGGACAGGTGCAGGTGGGCAGTTCGGCTGGGGCGGCACCCCTTTGAAAAGATATCAAAGGGGCCCAAAGTTCGGTTCAAACGGGTCAGAAATCCGTTGAAGAGGGCAAGGCCACAAACTGGACTGACTGGATCTCCAAACGCACGGGATTCAGAGACGAAAGTCGGGCCTAGCGATCCATGACGTCCCCACTATTGGGGGCTCGTGGTGACAGAAAAATTACCCCAGGGATAACAGGCTCGTCGCGGGCGAGAGCTCCTATCGACCCCGCGGTTTGGTACCTCGATGTCGGCTTTTCCCATCCTGGCCCTGCAGCAGGGGCCAAGGGTGAGGCTGCTCGCCTATTAAAGGGGAACATGAGCTGGGTTTAGACCGTCGTGAGACAGGTCGGACTCTGCCTGATGGAAGCGTGGATACTTGAGGGGAAGTTGCTCCGAGTACGAGAGGAACAGAGCAGCGTAGCCACTGGTTTAACGGTTGTCTGATAAGGCAGGCCGTGCAGCTAAGCTATTTGGGCTAACTCCTGAAAGCATCTAAGGAGGAAACCCATCCCGAGAAAAGGTATCCGTCCGTAAGGTAAAGGGTGGCGAAAGAAGATCGCGTTGATAGAACGGCAGTATAAATCCCAAGCTTCGGCGAGGGGTGAGCTGGCCGTCACTAACAACCCAATACATCAGTTCAGTCACATACATAGAGACTATATGCGACGATTCATTTTATTTTGAATCCTAGTGGATACTATATTGGAATAATTGCAGGAACTTTTTATGGTATAATGGTACCTGTATGTCATGGTACTTGGCATGATCTGGATTCTTCCAGGAATGATTCTTTTGGGGGCAATGCTCTTTGGCGGAATTCATTTGTGGATTAAAAGAAGAAGGGAAGCCCAAAATCCTGACTTGTATGGTTCAAAGATTCGGCCTGATTTTTACGAAGATGAAAAGTAATTGTGTGTCCAGTGGAAACATTTGAAAAATACCAAAGTTACCAAATACATGACATGAATGAATTAAAAATACCTGGAAACAGAATTCCAAAAGATTCCGTTTACAAGAAAAGAAACTGTGATAAAGAAAAATGCGGTAAAGAAGGCAGTTACTCTTCAAAGCGAGGATACTTTTGTTTGGATCATATACTAGATTATGATATGCCATGCCACAATGATGACTGCCCAAGAAAGGGGCTTGCCATGGACAAACTAGTTTCAGAAATTAAAAAAGACATCAAGGGAGACTTGCATCAGATATTTTTGTGTCAATCCTGTGGTTATAGACACGATCATACAGTAAATGTTTAGTTGAGACTCAAAAATATTGGAAGTCTTGAAGACAGGGATAACAGTTTGCAAGTCTTACAGAACTCAAACCAAAATGGAGGCGTCTTTGTATTTCAGTCTGATCAACTAGATAAAATTGTAAAAACTGGAAAATCTATGGATGAACGGCGTTTGGTACTTGCTTTGGATGTCTAACTGATATCAAGGTGGAACCAGACGGTCTTATCTACATTGTATCTTATTCTGATGGCAATATATAGAATAATTCTAAAACAGTCTCTTGAATCAAACCATCTCTCTGAAAGGCTTCAGTATCTTGTATATGCTGCACCAGTTACAGCTGGGACTATGTTTGTGCGATATCATACAAAATCAAAGAAAGAATCTATGCCAAATAGAACAGAATAAAACAAATCTCTTGATACATTACATGTTTGTCTCTAAATAAATTTCATATGTGAAATGACAAGCAATTTTAACAATGCGGTTGAACTCAAGTAGTGTATCAAATCAATTCCCATAGAGCTAACTGGATTCTTTTAGGATTACTAGTGTTATCTGGATTTACTCATATTTGGAACGCTGTAGAATTTCCAGCGATTTTCTTCGACGAGGGTGTATACATGAGGAGGGCCATGCATGTATTAGCAGGTCTTGGTCCGCAAGAATCATTTTTCTATGATCATCCTTACTTTGGTCAAATGTTTCTGGCATCAGTTCTAGGTTTGATTGGGTTTCCAGGCTCTCTTCATGTATCTACAAGCCCAAATTCCATATCCATGCTATATCTAGTGCCCAGAGTTATAATGGGAATACTTGCAATAGTTGATACATTTCTAATTTACAAGATTGCGGAAAATCGCTATGGCAAAAAAGTTGCATTAATTTCATCCATGCTGTTTGCTGTCATGCCAATCACATGGCTTGTGCGGGAAATACTTCTTGATTCGATATTGCTACCGTTTCTCCTGTTGTCCATTTTGCTGGCCCTAAATTCAAAAAACTCTAATCACAAAAGCTTGATGGTTTTGCTTTCAGGCGTTTGTATGGGGTTGGCGATATTTACCAAAATTCCGGCATTTGCTATGATGCCGCTGATTATAGGTATTGTATACTTCAATGAAAAAAAACCAAAACTTGTGGGGCTTTGGCTAGTTCCAGTGATTCTGATTCCATTTCTCTGGCCTCTTCAGAGTATAGAAACTGGACAGTTTGATCTCTGGACTAAAGATGTCCTTGGACAAACAGAAAGGCATAGTTATGGCTTGCCATACATATCATACCTTTTTTTCCAGATGGATCCCATTTTATTTATTTTGGGAATTGGAGGTATTGCTTTTTGTATTTACAGAAAAGACTATTTTATTTTGATGTGGTTCATACCTTTCATAATTTTTCTTCTTGCCATAGGATATAGCCAATATTTTTATTGGATTCCTGTCTTGCCCGTATTTTGTATATCTGCATCTATTCTAATAGTACAATCTCTTGGACGAATCAAAAGAGTAAATCTAAGAAAAAGTTTTCCAATTGTTGTAGTTTTGGGTATAGGAGTATTCGGCCTGGGAGGAACTTTATTGCTCATAACTACAAATATGTCATCAAGCGAGTTCCAGGCGGCTTCATTTGTCTTGCAACACGTAAAGGATAATGACAACAAGACCACAATCCTTGCAAGCCCTGTGTATTCTTGGATATTTAATTATGTATTTCACAAACAAAATGTGTTTATTGACTACTCTCTTGCCCTCTTTGAACCAATAACTACTGAAAAAATTGTATTGATTGCAGATCAACATTACGTGATGGTAGATATGAGCAGAGGAAAACAACTTCAACAATTGTACAATGACTCAAAGACGATCGCTACGTTTGCAGGTAACACTCAAGGGTATAATATTTCGCTTTATCCTTATACGAGTCTCAAGGTAAACTATGAAGAAAATCCCATCAAGATTAAGGAAAAGTGATATTTACCCTAAAAAGGGAAAATGTGTAAATATAAAAAAAGCACTAGCTCCAGATTTTTTCCTTGAAGGTCCATTTCTTATTGAGTATAAAGTTACCAATCGATGCGATTGCAACAGATATGAATAAAGCTAACGCATAGTTCATGTGTTCTGTTTCTATCATAAAGTATACCATTCCAAGTTGGAACCCTGCGCCAATTCCACTAAATGTCAAAAATGAACCATACTGCAAAAGGGTTCTCTTCAGGTTCATGTTTCTGTCTTCAAACGTCCAGATCTTATTTAGAATAAAGTTTGATGTCATTGAAAACATGATTCCAATCATAGTTGCGTAAATATACCAAAGATTAGACAGAACTGCGCCAAAGAGGAACGAGACAAGATAGTTTACAAGCAATCCAGTAGCTCCAACGGTGTAGAATCGTCCTGCCTTTGATAGAAAGTGAACCGAAGTCCTCCTCTCCCTTACGGACCTGCCATACCTGTATAGCCTCCACACAGATTTTGTATAATCCAGTATTACCGCTGCATCTAGTTTGCTTGTACCTTCTCTCCTGTCTGTGAAATTGTATGGTATCTCTCTGACCTTGGCTCCTCTTGCCTTGACAAGTATCTCCAAGAGTATCTTGTATCCTATTGCATCAAAGTTGATGTTTCTAACAACATGTCGACGAAACGCAAAGAATCCAGACATTGGGTCCTTTATTTTTATTCCAAGGCTTTTCTGTGCTATTTTTGTTGCCCCCTTGCTAATCAGCTTGCGCTTGAATGGCCATCCGGTGATGGAGCCACCTTTGACATATCTTGATGCTACCACAATGTCACAATCAGATTTTTTCATCTCTTCTATCATCTTTGTTATGGTCTCAGGAGGATGGGAGAAATCACTATCCATTACTACCACCGACTCGCCGTTTGATGCCCTTATGCCTGCAAGTATTGCCGAGCTAAGGCCCTTCTTATCCTTGCGATTTATTATCTTGATTTCACAACAGCCACAATCTCTTGATTTTCTTGCATATTCATCTGCTATTCTCCCTGTGCCATCTGGAGAATTGTCATCAACTACAATGATCTCGGCATTTGTTTCTGGGAGGAGACACGCTGAGACAATACCTAGCATTCTTGCAATGTTCTGGGATTCATTGTATGTTGGAATTATGACTGAAAGAGATCTTGAACGAGTAGAAATTTCGGTTTTTGTTAACGACATGGTATGTTACTTCTGCACTCTTTCGAGTCTCATGCCTATTAAAATTTTGAGTTTAATGATTTACATTCCTGCATTTACCAACTAGTATCTTGGGTCGCATTACACACATCCATAGAATCTTACCAATTTTTGGATGCCTTATTTTTGTACCAATTCATAGCCATCTCAATTCCTACTTCTATGGTATCACGGGATTACCTGTAAATTCCTCAAAAAATCACTACAACAGAATTAACTCATGGTTTCATTTTTTCTTAAAAATACTGACAAAGACTATAATTGATGTCAAATCAAAAGTAAGATGTGACTGATTCCACTCTTAGGACAAATATTCTGCATGATCTGAGCCATTTTGGATTGAGAATTGTAGTCGGGGTCTTTTTCATGGTGCACAGCCAGATAAAGTTTGGTAGTGGATTTGGAAAATTTCTTTCAAGTATAGGCCTTCCAGCTGAGCTGGCAGTTTTTGTAGGTTTGCTTGAACTGGTAGGTGGTGTCCTTCTTGTAGTGGGCGTACTGTCTAGGATTGCAAGTAGCCTTATTGCAATTGACATGCTTGGAGCAATATTCTATGTAAAAAAGTTAAAGGCGTTCTCTGGCAATGAAGGAATCGAACTTGAACTCTTGGCGTTTATCATACTGCTGACAATCATAGTTTTGGGACCTGGCAGGATATCTATATCACATATTGCAAAAAAGATTCCAAGATTTCTGCAATAGTCTTTTCAAACTATCGTTTTCTGGCTTGAATGTATTTAGGTCGGTGCCAGACACTAAAAAACGAATTTTTCATATTTTTGGGTAATACACAAAATAATGAGGTTGTTTTTAACATATATTGTGCAGATTATATCTAATTAAAAATTAAGGCCTATCTTCAGATATTATCCGTCCAAGTGATATGAAATCCATACTGCTTTTCATCTGATGCCCAACTAATTTCAGGATAATACATTTAAGGATAATAGACAACTAATTTAGTAGGGGCAAAAGTTACATAATCACCAAATTGAAATTAGCGTTAATTGGGTGCAAATATAGTGAAGAACCAAAATGACGCCAATCCACTTGAATTCTGTGATCTTTGTTTTAAACAGGAAAAACCAAATCTTTGTGAGACATACAAAAATACGTTTACGAAAATAAATTCAATACACTTCTCACAGCAGGCTAAATTGGATAGAATCCTCAATAAATTACAAGTAATGCCAAGAATGGTGGATAGGCGCTGGGCCTGTACATTGGATAACTCTACACGAAAGGAGTTTCTTGACTCATTGTGGGGAATTGGGGTCTCTGTTCATACATTGGATGATCATGCCAAGGTGCTGACCAGGCTATACAAGCCGGAAATAAGAAAATTGGGGGCTCTTGATAGTATCGATCTTTCTACCATGGATACATGGGAAGAATTTGACCCTAAAACCAGAACTTGGATTCAAGTAAAAGTTGGCAATAAAAATGAAAAATCTACCGCCAAAGTCAACCTTGGCAACATCTTAAAGTGTACTGGCGTTGAGGGAGTAAGATATCATCGTACAAACAGGGATAGTAATGGTTCCATGACCCTTGTGCCAATGGAAAAACGTGCTGCATACAACATAATGTGTACTGTGGCAGAACCAACCGTATCTCATTGGAGATCCGATGATTTGGAAAAACATGTTTTCATCGAACTCAAAGAAATGGACAACATACCTGAGGAGATTTTCAGCTTTTTGAGCAGACTTGGGTCCAAAGACAAAAGAATTCCTGGCACCTTGATCTTTGAAAACGATGACATTGAACTTGTAAGATCAGTACTAAGCTGTATTAAGATAAATTTAGAAAAATCATCTGAGGTTGTAATAATAAAATCCAATGATAAACACGATGACATGATATTGATTAAAAAAATAACAAAAGAGAGATTACAAGTCCTATTTGACATCATAAAAGAGATGGGAGGTATGGTTGAAAGCAAAGAAGACCATGTTGTCATCTCGGGAAAGCGCGGCTCTGTCAAGCTAACTTTTTCAGATGATGACAAGAGTGTGCAGGACGGAAACACAATAAAGATTTCAATTTCTGCGCTCGAAGATCCATCTAGATTTTCTGAAATCTTATTGATGGTAAAGAAACGGCTAGGACTTTTGGATATGTCGCTTGAGAGCGCAATTGGCAGGCACTGGCCAATATTGACAGACACTGACTTGCAGTATGTTGTCCAGTCTGCAATATCTTGGTATAATTCCAACCCATTTCTTGCTGTAAAGATAATCAGTGAACACGACAAACTTGACAAGGTAAAGGAATGGCACATCAAAATAAAAGAAGGAAAGACTCGATCAAATCTGGATACGATAACACTTGGAAAGATAATAAAACGAATGGAATCAATCTAAATATCTGCGATTGCCAAGTTTCAGTAAAAATCACAAATAGTACTTTATGTTAGTCTCGTACATTATCATCCTTCCCAGTACCATTTTTGTCTAAAGCCACTATGTTTTTGGGGGTGTGCTGCCTTGAAATGTCTCTCCAATCTTATAGGGTCATCAAATTCCATTTTGCATTCTTTACACTTGAATTTTTTTTGCTCATCTTTCATATGTCGTCACTATACCGCTATTATCTGATATAATCTGAATTTAATGTATTGTGTAACTGTGTTACTTGTTGATGATTAACCTGCAGTCAATGTAACACAAGGCTTGGTATGTGTGTCTTAAAAGGGCTGAAAATGACTTGTTAGGTACAGTTTAGGCTAGAAGACAGGCGGTATGGGTATTTTGTATGGGCAGGAGATGATGTTCTGACATGTAGGGTGAGAATTCATTATAACTCTACGCGTCATTATGTTCATATCGCAAAAAAGTTATTTTGAGATGATATTCTTATTATTGTTGTATTCTATATTATTAGAATCACTATTTGTTTTCATGAGTAATTTTTATTTGATAAATTAAATACATGCTTGAATTAGGTCAACCTAATGAGATACACGAAGTATAATTTTGTAACAAAAGATGCCAGGTCTTGCTATAGTGTTCTACTTGAATAGGAGTTAGCAAATCATGGAATACTCTCAACTCTTGATACTTGGCGCAATAGCTGGTTTTACTATCTTCTTGGGCTTGCCGCTAGCTGTGATGAAGAACCTTAGTGCGACAAAGAAAGGATTCCTCAATGCAGTCGCTCTTGGAATACTGGTATTTCTCATAATTGATGTATTTAGTCATGGTTATGAGACTGCTTCTAATGCTGCAACTGCTGCATTTGCAGGAAAAGGATCACTTGGAAATTCCATACTTGACCTTTTGGCACTCTTTGGCGGTATAGCAATTGGGTTACTTGGACTTGCATTGTATGAGCACAAGACCATGACAAAAAATGTTCCAGATATACTCTCACTTGAAAATATCAAAGCTGGCGATGATCATCTAAAAAGAATATTTCATGATACGAATGCATACCGGCTTGCAATGATGATTGCGGTAGGAATAGGAGCCCACAACTTTAGCGAGGGACTAGCTATAGGGCAATCGTATGCTGCAGGAGAGATAGGGTTGGCGATTCTTTTGATAATTGGATTTGGGGCACACAACACAACAGAGGGATTTGGAATTGCAGGACCGCTTACCAGCGTCTTAAAAAAACCTACTGCAAAATTTTTACTTGTGGTTGGTCTTGTGGGGGGCGGCCCTACATTTCTTGGAACTGTTCTGGGAAGCCTTGTTTTCTCAAATATCGCATACATACTGTTCTTGTCAATCGCGGGAGGCGCGCTGATTTATGTGACCATGCTGATGTATCATTCTGGAAGAAAACAGACCACAAACAATATTCTCATGATAGGAATTTTTGTTGGTGTGTGCGCAGGTTTTGCTACAGATCTCATTGTTACATTAGGGGGGGCTTGAATTCCTAACTCTTCAGAACCTTGCAATGTTTGACGTACTTTTGTACTGTCAATGCATTAACTGTTCATGTCTGTTCACTGTAAAATATAAAATATAAAATATTACACGTAAAAGAGCTAAAATAATTCAGATAACCACATTCATTTATGATAACTATTGTACTTGTTATCTGGAACTTTTCAACTAACAATATTCCTTAACAAAGTAGCACAATTTTTTATAAATCATTTGTATACTGAAATTAATATGAGGATAACAAACAATGTGATGATTGCATCAGTCATTACGATGATTACACCTTTTTATGGTGATGTATTTTCGGCTATAGCGCAGGTTTCGTCCAAATCGATAATGCCTATGTTATTGGTAACGCTTGGAATTGCTTCATGATATGGTAGCGCGCGCTTCCACTCCATATCAATCCTATTCCACTCTCTTGACTATGGAACGAGATAATTTCAGGATAATAGAATTCTGCATATTATGAAACTGGAAATATTTGATCATATTTGAAACTATGATATGTAAGTTATTACACAAGATCCGCGAAGAATATCCAAGTTCTAAATTATTTGGAATGGATTCTTTTTTTTTCATGCTATTGCTAGTATGTTAACGAATGAGGCTGGCTTGAGTAATTTGTATTATTCATCTATTAATTTATCGAAGTTTTTGAAAAATACTTTCTATTATTGTAATTACTTTGCTGAATATTTCTTCTGGCATGTTCATTACTTGGTTGACAACTGTAGCGGAATTATGCTGCTGTGGCTGGTTAGGGTTTGATGAAATAGTTTTACTTGATTCGCTTTGTTGGTTAGAGGATGTAGTAGTTGGAGTATTTTGTGTAATTGAAGACGGAGTTGTACTTGGTGTATGTAAAGTTGTAGTGGACGGTGTAGATGGAGTAGACTGGGTGGTTGATGGTGAAGTTGTAGTGGACGGTGTAGATGGAGTAG
>DAHUYT010000003.1:33922-48819 GCA_027315065.1 Nitrososphaerota archaeon
AAGTTGTAGATGTGGACAATGGCGCCGTATTGGAACTACCAGAATGACCGGAGTCTCCAGCATAAGTGGCAGTTATTGTTATACTGCTAGGTGGGTTGGAAGATGGAGTATATGTTAGTGCACATTGATTATTCGCAAGTATGCACACATTTGGACTAAAAACTCCGCCTGCACCATTGTCATTCCATGATATGATACCAATCAAATGAGAAGAAGGATTTGAAGTGTCAATAACAGCTGCAGTAACAGTAACTGTACTTCCTGGAGCAAATCTGGAAGAACTTGGTGTAACTGTAGTAATTGTTGGATCGAGGGTATCTGTTGATATGTGCGATATGGATGAACTACTCAAATGATTTTCATCCCCTGAATATGTGGCGTTGATTGTAATTACATTAAGAGGATTTGCAGAAGCAGTATACGTCGATACGCATGCTTCTGGTGACACTGTACATGAAACCGGATTGAACGTGCCTCCTGCATTGTTGTCGCTAAAGGAAACAGTACCCGAAAGTGCACTGGGCGAGCTTGATGTATCACTTACTTGAACTGAAAATGTTAATGTCCTATTAGAAGGCAGACTTGCAGAACTTGGTGTAATGGTTGTACTTGTGGAGTCGATCTTACTTGCTGTCAGAGTTGATGTCCCACTGCTTGTAGCATGAGCCAAATCACCGCTATAGATTGCAGTTATTGTAATAGTTGACGGAGGATTTGTAGAATCTGTATATGATGTCGTACAGCTACCTGATGACAATGTACAGGAGGAAGGGCTGAATGTACCGCCGCCATTATTATCATTCCATGATATAGTTCCAGTGGGTGTACTAGGCGAGTTTGACGTATCAGTAACAGTTGCGGTAAATGTAATGGATGATCCTGAATTTACCATTGATGAATTGGGGGAAATATTGACAGTTGTAGGATCTGGCGTACTGGAAACTGATGTGCTATTACTGCTCTCAAATATCAAACTGCTGTTGCCAGCCATTACTGGATGAATGATAACACTGCCTAAAAGTGACGAACATAATATGCAGATTACAAGTAAACGCGTGTTCAGGATGTTTTTTACATTTGACATGCCTGGCATATTCAATTTATCTAATAATTTCATGTTGTTTTTTCATACATCTAGTTCATTAAGATGTTTTCGAGGTAACATGATCCGTTGTAGAATCTTGTAATTCATATGTGAAGATTTTTACAGGCATGGAGTAAAAGCTTGATTGTAAGTTATTTTCACTATCAAAAAATACTAGGAATCTTTTATAGGTGGATGATTAACTGAATACCGGAAAGAGTCTTCAAAAACGTATCCAACAAGAGTAAGTTTTGCCAATTGCAATTCATTCAGAAATTAATTAATTTTTAGTAATTGCTTATATACAAGAAAACAAACTCGACTGTAGTGAAAATTAGCGCTAAAGGACTTGTGTTATTCGGTATTTTGATTAGTGCAGCTGGGGTATCTCCAGCACTTGCTGACTCTAATTCTACAAGTGCCAATTCTACCATGACCAACTCTACCAATACAGGTTCTAATTCAACAACATCAAACGCTATGTCTCCACCTTCCTCTGTTTACAATTCTACAATTCCTGCTAACTTGCCACCTCCTTCTTACGTAATAACAAACGAATCTGGCGGTTCAGGTAAAATAGCAGGGATGGGCATGTCTACCCCTGTAGTTACAGTTACAACCGATAAACCGTCTTATAATGATGGAGACAAGATAATGATTTCAGGCTCAACAAAAGACTATCTGGGTGATACCCCTCTTACGCTCATTCTAAGAAATCCTGTTGGAAATATTGTAACGATTAATCAAATTACAGTGGGGACTGACAAGACATTTTCCATTGGTCTAACAGCAGGCGGTCCTCTATGGCAAGCAGCTGGGACATATACCGCCTCTGTCCAATATGGCGGTCCAGAAAGATCTGCAACAACGACATTCCAGTTCTCAGGCTCACACATTTCTTCAGGAAATACTATTCCTGTAGATGGTACAAACATGTCTGTAACGTATAGTATAACAAACGGAAAGGTTCTTGATATAAAAGCTGACACTAATTCAAAGTCACTAATTGTATCCATTCAGACAACTGGTGATGGTACACTAACAATTAACATGCCAAGAGCACTAATTGATGCAAAAAAGATTGATGGTAGCGACGATCAATTCTTTATACTAAATGATGGACAAGAAAACGATCAATTCAAAGAAACTAGTAACACTGTCACTGCTAGAACACTCCAAATTCCATTCATCGACGGAACATCACAAATAGAAATAATTGGTACATTTGTAATTCCGGAATTTGGTTCCATTGCAGTCATGATACTTGCAATTGCAATCATATCAATAATTGTAATCTCAACTAAGACAGAACTGAGGTTTACACCCAAAGTGTAAACCAGTCTAGAAATTTCAAAGCAAAAAAGCATACCAAAATTAAAAAACAATCTACGAAAACATACTTTGCTATTTCTTCACTATGTCATGATCTTTTAGTATTACGGAAACTTGAGATGGACTCAGTCTTGTATTTTAGCAGATCGTTCAATTATTGAGGGAATTATAGAAGCAAAAAGTATTGCAGCAGATAGAAAAAAGATCATGTGAATAGAATTAACAAAATTTACCGCATTTGTAAAATTTGCATTCCTGCCAGTAAAGATTACCTCAAGATCAGAGATTGGAACTGTCTGTGTTATTATTAGAAACGATAATCCAAGGCTCATGATATTGCCAAGACTTACAAGCGTAGTGCTCATGCCAGATGCGATACCCCTTCTATGGGTAGGAACTGAATTCATCACAGCTGTTCTGTTTGGAGCGACAAACATGCCCATACCGGCACCTACCAAAACAAATGGTATCAAAAGATGTGAAAAACTCTCATGCGGTCGTAATCCGGTAAGGATTAGAAATCCAACGGCCGAGGATAGGAGTCCACCTATTATGAAAAACTTGGAACCATATTTATCAGAGAGCCATCCACTTATCGGGCCAAACGTTGCAATTGTAAATGATACGGGTATGAGGTATAATCCAGCTTCCAATGCACTAAGCTTCATGGTTGGTCCTTGCAGATAAAACGTCATTATCAATATGAGTGCGCCTCTTGCAATGGCATTGAGAAACACACTAATGTTTCCAGTGGTAAAGGTTCGCAGTTTGAATAGTTTTACGTCAAACATTGGATCATCCGTCTTTGATTCTACAAAGACAAATAATATCAATAACGCAAGACCGACGAAAATCATGAGTAGTTCTACAATCTCAGTTAGTATTTGCAATGGTCCAAGTGTTAGTCCAAGCAAAAGCAAAATCAATCCAGAGGCTAGAAGGCAGTTGCCAGTCCAGTCAATTCTACCCCCAGTTTTTGTTCCAATCTCTCTGAGCTTTTTGTGAGACCATATTGCTCCAAATATTCCAATTGGGATATTTACCCAAAATATAGATCTCCAACCGAGTGTATCAGTTAACAAGCCACCGAGAACAAGTCCTGTTACAGAGCCTACTACTATAGAAACTTGGTTTAGTCCTAACGCTTTTCCGCGTTCTTTTACATCAAACACATCTGTTATTATGGCTACACTATTTGAGAAGAGAAAAGCTGCTCCAAGTGCTTGAACTATTCTAAATAAAATCAACTCTTGACCAGACCCGGAAAGACTGCAAAGGGCAGAGCCAGCTGTAAATACTATGAGACCGAGATTGTATAGTTTGACTCGACCAAACATGTCAGCGAGTCTTCCAAAACTCAAAAGAACAGTAGTAGTGACAAGTCCATAGGATAAAACAATCCATATTGTTTCAAGCACTGATGCGTGAAGATCAGACGAGATCTTGGGCAGAGCTATTATCACAATGTTGGCATCAAGCGATGCCATTAGAATTGCTAATGTAGTATTTGTTAGCACGATCCACTTGTATTCCATTTCAAAAACTCACTTTACATCTAATATCAAATTATATTATAATTTGAACGAAGTGTTAGTTTTCTATTTGACAATTAGGAACTTGAAACTTGGAGTATTGAAAAACTTTTTGTTATGCTTTCAAGCAACAGTTTCTTGAATCTATCGCGACTTTTGGAATCATCACAATAAGATCGATCTCATTAGTTTTGATAACATGATTGTGTTATATTACACATGTAAAACACATTATAAAGACAGGAATATTTATGAATCTTGATTCTGATGGTGTATCAATCCTAGACGTACCTGCAATAGAGGCACATAATCTGACAAAAGTCTATCGTGATAACATTAGGGCAGTGGATGGAATAAGTTTCTCCGTTAAACAAGGCGAAATATTTGGCTTGCTTGGCCCAAACGGGGCTGGAAAAACTACCACAATAAAGATGATAATAACTCTAACCAAGGCTACTTCTGGAACACTACATGCCTTTGGAATTGATGTCTTCAAATCACCGGAAACGGCAAGAGGAATGCTAGGGTATGTGCCTCAGAGTATATCTGTTGACACTGATCTTACTGCATATGAAAATTTATTGATATTTTCTAAACTATCATACGTAAGCAAGAAGGAGCGCAATACCCGAATAAATGATGCGCTAGAATACATGGACCTTTCAAGTAGGGCAAATGATCTTGTAAAGCGTTATAGTGGGGGAATGATGCGCAGGCTGGAAATAGCACAAGCGCTTGTAAACCGGCCGAAGATTCTGCTCTTAGATGAGCCAAGTATTGGTCTTGACCCCTCGTCAAAAAAACAAGTGTGGGAGAACATAAAGCAACTAAATCATGAATTTGGGGTTACCATTTTAATCACAACTCATGACATGAGCGAGGCTGATGAACTCTGTGATAGGATAGCAATCATGTCTGAAGGTAAGATAGCAGTTTTAGGAACACCTGTGGATCTAAAAAGAAATGTAGGAGGAGACATTGTAACAGTTAACCTTTTCTCCACTTCTCCAGCCATCTCATTGCCAAAAGAGATAGGTCATATTATACATAATAATGAAAAATCAATTCAAATTTTGACAACTAATGGAGAAGAGGCAATTCCCCTTATTGCAGATTTCTTTAGGAGTCATGAAATAAGGATTGAATCCATCTCAATTAACAAAGCAAACTTGGATGATGTTTTTATGAAATATGCCAAGAGAAGGCTTGGTGATGAAATGTACAAAGCTACACGCAACATGCGTCGTGATTTTGTGAGACATGCAAGATGAACATCAAGAAATTTCTCATCAGTTCTATCACAATCGCAGAGATGGAGGCAAGAAAGCTCCGTCATGATCCAACAGAGCTTTGGACTAGGATCATACAACCTGCGCTATGGCTATTGGTTTTTGGAGAGACGTTTAACACCATAAAGGCAATGCCAACTGGTAACTTTTCGTATATTCAGTTTATCACTCCTGGCATATTGGCTCAATCTGTCTTGTTTATTTCAATTTTTTATGGCATAACAGTAGTCTGGGAGAAAGATGTGGGGATACTTACCAAGCTCTTATCGACTCCGTCTCCTCGCTCATCCATAGTTCTGGGAAAATCACTTGCGGCAAGCCTGAGAGGCATTTTTCAAGCCATGATGATATTTGCTTTAGCATTGTTACTTGGAGTCAAGATACGACTTGATCTACTTGACATAGTAGGCGTTTTTGCCGTAGTGGTATTGTTTGCCATGTGTTTTTCAAGTTTTTCAATGTTTCTTGCCTCTTATATGAAAACTCGTGACAGAATGATGGGTATTGGTCAAGCGTTAACCATGCCTCTTTTCTTTGCAAGTAATGCCATATATCCAATATCTGTAATGCCTGTCTGGCTTCAGTATGTCTCTATAGTAAATCCACTCAGCTACGTGGTGGATGCAATTAGATCCATGCTTCTTACTGGATCGTATGGAAATTTATTGATTGATATACTGGCACTACTTTTTTCTACCATTGTTTTTGTAACACTTGCTTCTACAACAATAAAGAAACTACTAGAATGATGTTCTAAAATTCATATTTGGCATATCTTGAAACTGTGTGATTTCTGGCAAAATTCAATATATTATTAGCCTTGAGCATCTTAACATGATATGCCAATTGGTTCGTGGGTTATTTTTAGGGTTCTGGGTGGACTTGTCATCCTTTGGCATAAATGTTACTTGGTAACAGAGTAATGGCTTTTATTTCAATCTGATACTTTCTAATGCTAGTGTAATTACATGAAAGTTAAATCAACGCCAGTTCCTGATATTGATGAGGTAAGGCAATAGTGCACCTTGGAGATATACTCTCACTATCGTTTGATGCGTTGGTAGATAGAAAAGTCAGGACTTTGTTGACGGTATTGATGGTAGTTCTAGGTAGCAGCCTGGTTGTAGTGCTAAATGGATTGAGTGCAGGTCAGACGGTGTTTTTAGCAAGTCAATTTAACATACTAGCCGCAGACGTAATCTTTGTAAGCTCGGGGCAGCATTCATATCACGAACAATCATCATCTGCCTCGCTTATCATAAATAATGTGGTTGTGCAGAGAATACGTTCTCTTCCTTTTGTGCAGGATGTAAGTCCAAGCTATAGCGGAGGAATCGAACTTGAATCTCAGGGAAATATACAACACGTGTCTGTACATGCTATGGATCCAACCAAGATACCTGAAATTCTCCCAAACGTAGCGTATGTTGACGGTTCTACCATAGAACCAACTGATCGTGCTGCCATGATAGTAGGTGATACAGTCGCAAATCCACCAGGCGCTACGACTCCATTTGTTACAGTTGGTCAGACTATACGTGCCATATACACATATTCTGATCCAACCGGAAAGCAGGTGCAACTATCTGAGAACTATGTAGTAACTGCCATCATGAAACCGTCAGGAAATAATTATCTTGATAGTTCTGTAATAATCAACCTTGATGCTGGAAACCAACTATTGCAAAAGTCAGGTAAATATGACGGCATGGCCGTACTTGCAACATCACCAGATTATGTAGATGCGGTTCAGCAAGAGATTACAGAACAATACGGGCAAACACTTGGTATAACCACGCCAAAAGCTATAATGGCAGTGCGCGAGCAGGCCGCTAGCGGCAATGCCGCATTTGTCTTGATGGTTGGGATAATAGCTCTGGTTGTTGGGGCTGTTGGTATAGTGACCACATTATACAATTCGGTTACTGAAAGGATACGGGAAATAGGTACCATGAAGGCAATAGGGGCCCAAAATGCTGATATTCTTTTACTCTTTCTTGTAGAAGCTGCACTCATTGGAATAATCGGAGCAACAGTTGGTCTGGCAGTAGGAATTGGAGGGGGTTATCTTATGAGTGAAGTAACTGTTAGTCACGCAGGACCGCCAGGTAGTCCGGCCATTCACATTCCTCCGATTTTTATTCCGGCAGATCTTGCAAAGGTTTGGGTTCTGTCTGTGACATTGGCAATTATTGCGGGGATCTTTCCAGCTTGGAAGGCATCAAAACTATCTCCCATGATGGCTCTAAGAAGAGATTAGACCAAAAATGTAAATGCACAAAACTTCAATTAAAATATACAAATCAACATGTAATCTAATGATCAAACTAGATCCAAAGATGTGTTTTACAGTAGTCATGTTGGTGATATGAGGTCAACTGCTTCCTGTATTAGATGCGGGACGCAAAATCAGACATTATTTTTTGCATGGTATAATGCCAAAGCCTAAATCTATTATGAAAACACTAAATTATCACCTATGACTTGATGAAAAGATTCTTAATCTTTCAGGTCTTCGTCAATTTTATCTTGTAGTGATTTGAATTTTGCATATCTTGTATTCCATTTTGAAAAGAAACGATACTCCTTTATGGCAATGAACAGTAATATTCCTGCAAATATGATGGAAATCATAATGAAAACCCTAATCCCTAAAAAGATGAATCCTATTCGGTGTAAATGATTTAGAGTGTGAAGGGGAGGCATTTCACGTATGACGGTACCATTTTGTGAAACCAATTGCAGATGTGCTCCGTGAAGTGGAATGTATGTGGAGTCATTCTCAAAACCTCCTTCTAAGTGCCATATGTTGTATTTTGGGTGCCCTAGTAGTACCCCTCCTAACACAAGGGAAATGGGCGCAAAAAAAAGTGTTGCTCCAATAAAGATCAAGAATAACTGTCTGGATTTATTTGTATGAGTTAGCAGGTCATCCAACATCTTAAACGGATTTTCTCGAGATTCTCTTTCAGTCTTGTTTTTATCTATATCTTTATCTTGATTTTCTTCAGGATTTGACAATCAACTAAATCTCCTTGGTATGTGAATAAAACATTTCGCTAACTTTGTTCACGATCACTTTTTTCACTTCTTGGAAAAATCTCCTCATATGGCTCTAAGATCATCTTGCAAAATTGCCTGCCTTTTTCTGTAATAGAGTATTTTATCACCTTCTTATTTCCCCACGGTATTTCCATCCTTCCTATGAAACCTTTTCGTTCCAGACTTTCTAGTATTCCTTTATGCTTCATCAAGTTTAACCCGCAGTAGCTTAACAGGTTTGTTTGATTGAGTTCGCTAAACTCTGCGAGTTTCAAGAGTATATCCTTTCTTATATACACACGATCACGATACTCATGCGACAAGGATATCGGTTTGTTGGAAGTAAAATTCTATATTAAGTTTTTACAATGATATCACTGCAAGAAACAATAGATTAATTGTATGATTCCAGTAACAATGTTCCTGAACAAAGTTTGGCAATTATTTAATTCCATTATCTTAATGAGAAGTTATGGACGCAATTTTGAGTTCTATCATGAAAGAAGTGAGTGTTTTTTACAACCCTTCTGATCTTAGTGCATGCCAATTGGGCAGGGATACCAACGCAAACTATCTTCACACAAACATCTGTTTTTTTTACAGCCTTGATAAATTTTTTGCAAGATCCTTTACTTATATTGTGAAAGACAATCCGCGGTGTAGCAAGTATTTTGAATAAGGATAAATCGTGTAATGTTGGCAATTCTGCTAAATTGGTAACTGAATTGACAGAGATTGACAATACGGGTTCAAACTCAATAGCACTTGGGGTCAAAAATTTATCCAAGATATTTGACTCTGTTGCAGGAAAAGTTGTAGCTCTGGATAACATTAATTTCACTGTAAAAAAAGGCGAATTTGTTTCCATAGTGGGGCCTTCTGGCAGCGGTAAATCCACCCTTCTCAATATGATAGGTGCTCTAGACAGACCTACTTCTGGTAATGTCTATATCAATGGGGTGGATATCTTCTCCTTGAACGACTCTCAAATAGCAACTATGAGAAACGGTCTTATTGGATTTATTTTCCAGTCATTTAATCTCATCAACAGGACAACTGTTCTTAATAATGTAAAATTGCCGGGGACCATATCTGGCATGAATGGATCTGAGGTTAATACGCGTGCAATGAAGATCTTGAAATCTTTGGGAATTGCAGACAAGGCAACACAAAAACCAGTTAATCTCAGTGGAGGTCAACAACAAAGGGTGGCAATTGCCAGGTCTCTAGTGAACAATCCTGCCATAATTTTGGCAGATGAACCTACAGGTAATCTTGATACAAAAACTGGAGAAGATGTTTTTGATATGCTCAAGACATTGTCGCACAAGTTCAAACGTACAATAATCATGGTCACGCACAATCCAGAACTCGCAGAATCTACTGATAGATCTATATTGCTAAAAGATGGGAGAATCGAACAAGATGTCATTAACTAGTCCTTCCAAAACACTTTATATTATTTTCAGAAGAGGTTTTGCACAAAAAATTGTTTCGGTCGCTTTGACTGTACTCATGCTTACATCATTATTTAGTGCGTCATCATATGCCCAAGTTCTTCAACAAACAGACTGTTCAGCTCCGCTAACTACTAGTATTAACGCTAACTATCAAGGACCTGTTGTGGTAGATGCATATTGGGTGGATCAAGGCGTCAATGTAAACATCTCAGGTAATTCAACAAATAGCGGCAGTAACATAGACAAAAAGGAGGTAGGACCAGGGGAGGGATCTGAAGTTTTTGCTGTTGTCTTAACCAATGTAGGTAATCTTCCAATCAGTGCTATAACTGGATTTTTGAATCTACCCGCGGGATTTGCTCCAACTGGGGAAAGTGATATACCACAACTTCTCCAGAATTATAATTATGCGTCAAAGGTGGCAAACAACTACGCATTAGCCAGCTATTATGGAACAGTTCAACCTACAAACACGTTTATCTTATACTTTAACGTAAATGTTCTACCGACGGCAGTGGTTGGTACACATTCTACTAATCTGGTGGTTAATTACCAGTTATATGAAAGTGCGGCAGTTGCAGCATTGACTCTGCATTGTACCTCTGCCGTACTTGAAGTCCCACTTGTTCTTCCAGGTAAGGTAATAATGGATGTCTCAACAGTAACAAATACCATAGCTCCATCGAGAGCGGATCCTATCAGTATTACTGTTTTAAACAAGGGATCAGCTCCGGCAACTGGTGTGGTGGCAACAATAACAAATCTTGGTCAAAAAGGAAATTCTGGTTCAGGATCGTCAGGAACTCTTACATTGTCATCTACTACGACCAATATTGTCAATCTAGGTCCTAATCAGTTTAATTTGGGTGATATTCCAGCCAACGGCTCTGCACAGATACATACAACTGTCTTTCCTTCAACTTCTGCTGCAGGACAAACTCAGGATGTGTCCATATTACTTACATATGAAAACGCATGGGGTAAACAGTTAACCACGCAATTGGATAGCGGTATAGTAGTTACTCCTATGCCTCCGCAGTCACTGAGCCTTACATATGCCGGTAACGATACTTCTCCTGTCATCACTTCGGGAAACGTATCTCCTCTGAACTTTATCGTATCAAATAACGGTACCAATGAGGCCACAAATGTAGTGATCTCACTTGTACCTGAAAATACGTCGTCGTCTTCTGTTTCTGTTGTAGGACAATCCACGTGGACTATTCCAAAACTGGAACCCGGTGAAAAACAGGTATTATCCACAAGTGTATTTGCAGCTAATGCTCTGATTGATACACCAACATCGTTTACCTTGACTGCCAACTATGTATCTCGGGGGCAGACAGAAACTAATTCACTTACACTAGGCGCATTTGTGATTGGCAATATACAATTACAGCTGTATGGTTTGACAGTAAACTATGTCGGAAGTACGCCGAACTTGGCAGGCAGCCTATTAAACCAAGGAAGTACAACTGGCTTGTATACTACAGTACAACTTTACAAATCCCCGATCTTGCAGGACATAAGGGAGGCAAGAATTGCAAATGCTACTGGTAACGGTACTGGTAATTCCTCCACTAAATATCAGGCTGGTGGTTTTGGAAGCACTGGTGGCTCTGGTTACACTCATCACGGGGGTGGAATGGTGGGAGGATCCCAGGCTATGACCCCACAATTCTTGGGAGATCTAACCCCTGATTCGCCTATACCATTTAGCATTCCTCTCAGCGGCATAAGTTATCTTCAACCGGGATCCTATCCAGTATCATTCAAAGTCGTATATGCAGATGATCTAAAGAACCAGCACACATTAGTCTTGAATGGGACCGTATTTGTAGGAAGAGCGCCACAGACAAACACTGGACAGCATAAATCCATTCTTGATCAGTTTCCAATTTCTCTGCCAGCGCTAATCGGAATTATCATAGCAGCAATTGCAGGTGTGATTGTGGCAAGAAGAATAAAGTCAAAAAAACAAAAAATGAAGATGCTTACAGGGAGTGATACTGATATAGTGGCAGCACTTGACGGTTCTGACAAAGAGTAACATGCATCTAGGAGATATCTTCTCACTGTCGTTTGATGCATTGGTAGATAGAAAAGTCAGGACTTTGTTGACGGTATTGATGGTAGTTCTAGGTAGCAGCCTTGTTGTAGTACTCAATGGATTGAGTGCAGGCCAGGCCGCGTTTTTAGAAAGCCAGTTTAGCTCACTGGCAGCAAATGTAATCTATGTAGGTTCAGGCCTGCATTCATACCATGGCTCATCCTCTCAGGCCTCAATTATAATCAATAATGCTGTATTGAGTAAGATAAGTACTCTGCCGTACGTACAAACCGTAGTTCCAGAATACTTGGGATCTGTCGAGCTTGATACTCAGGGAGAAACTCAGCATGTTTCAGTAACTGCCATGGACCCAACAAAACTTACTGTAATTTTGCCAAATCTTCAGTATGTTGATGGTTCTACAGTAAGGCCAGATGATAGGTCTGCAGTATTAGTTGGAGATACTATTGCAAATCCACCTGGTGCGTCCACACCATTTATTGTTCTAGGGCAGACCATAAAGCTAACATCCTCATATACTGATGCTAGCGGAAAACCAGCTACCGAAGTCATGAATTACATTGTATCGGGGATAATGCAACCGTCAGGAAATACTAGAATTGATGATTCCATCATAATCAGCTTGGACGCAGGTAATCAGTTATTGCGTAAATCTACAAAATATGATCAACTGGTTGTAGCCGCAGTATCTCCAGACTATGTTGGTACGGTACAGCAAGAGATAACAACCCAATATGGTAAAACTCTAGGTGTAACGACCCCATCGGCAATAATGGCAATAACACAGAGGGCATCAAGTGGAAACGCGGAATTCACGCTAATGGTAGGCATAATTGCACTTGTGGTGGGGGCAGTTGGAATTGTAACAACACTTTACAACTCTGTAACAGAAAGAATTCGTGAAATAGGCACTATGAAGGCAATTGGTGCACAGAACTCTGACATTCTCCAACTCTTCATTGTGGAAGCTGCATTGATAGGTGTTATTGGAGCTTCTTTAGGATTGATCATCGGTATGGGTGCAGGATATGTGCTGAGTATGTTTACAACTACAAATGTTCCAGGTTCAGGCAGTGTTCACATTCATCCTATCTATGTTTTAACTGATCTTCTAAAGGTCTGGGTTCTCTCAGTTACTCTAAGCTTGGCGGCTGGAATATATCCTGCCTGGAAGGCATCACGACTATCACCAATGGTTGCATTAAGAAGAGAGTAAACTGTTTGAAAGTTTTTAAAAGTTCATAAAAAAATCATCTGAAAATATCTGATTATATTTTTAAGTTGAAATTTTCATACGGGTCTAATAAGATCAGAAAATCTAAAATTCTATAATAATGATTTTAAACCATTTGTGATTGCATCTGATATTATCCACCAAAGCCAGAATTTCCAACAAAGGGCGCACTTGCAGGAGTTGTGTATGGTTTGGTTACGTTAATGCCTTGATCTGATGTTACCCTGACAGCCATAAGATCACTTCCTTGAGGGGGTGAAAGGAAGATTCTCTGACCTGGATCGAGTATGGGAATTATGTCATGTTTTACAGTACCACTATAATAGACGGTGACATTAGTAAGCACTTCAGAACCAGTGTTTTTAATTTCAACGTGCGACTCTGTTCCCAAACTGCCCTTTATGAGTACAGGGTTTACTAAGACATCGTATTTTTGAGAGGGTGGAAGTATTGGTAAGAACGTTAGTGTAAGAAATAATCCTATTGCGGTAAGACCGCCACAGATTATTATTGTAAGTACTGGTATTTTCAACTAATATTGAATTGATTACTTGATATTTCAATTATACTGTGAACGTATTCTAAAGTTGATGATTGTACTGACGTGGTTTATTTACGGGTAAACTGATTTACTGTCTTTTTTTGAGGCATCTGACTATATGTAACCATACTACTCTTGATTGAATTTATTTTTCAATTAGAACAAGAAAATGAAATTAAACTTTTTTAAAATAGTTTAACGAATATCTGATATTGGATATCTGTAAACATTATCATCTACTTGGCCTAGAGAAAGGGGCATCAGTACAGGAGATAAAGTACGCTTATAGAAGTATGGCGTTAAAGTACCATCCTGATAAAAGTGTCTCAAAACAAGATGAAGAAAAATTCAAGTTAATAAATGAGGCATATCACATACTTCGTACCGATCACAAGTGCAGTATTGATGGAAATATAGATATCCAAAAACCCTCTGTTGGCAAAAGTTCAAATAAATATGGTCTTGGCTCCAAAATACCATTTCTGTGTGAATTCCATCCAAATGAAATTCTCAAAGAAGATTGGGGTAAGTGTGCTAAATATGCAGAAAAGGCATATGGGAATTTTTGTAAATATGAAGAGGAACTGTGGAATTACTCTGAAAAAATGGTAAAGCGTACTATGACGTTTATCCCTTTAATTGTTACACAGTATCATCAAATTCCAATTCTTTTTATTCCGCAAGTTTGTGCTCTTCTAAAAAAAGGACGGCGTATTGGATTGCACCTAAAAAATAGCATATGATTGCAACCTAGAATTTGTTTTATAAAAAATAATGTAAAACCGACTCTAGAATAGCCTCATGTTTTCATCCGATGATTGTACATGATGCATCAGTGTAATGAGGTTATGCAAGGAATATGCATGTTTGCTCGCAAACAAGATCGTACTAATGAGAGTTCATAAATGTAGACAAATACTTTTTGAAAACGTAGTACGCATAAAACACTCAAGTGAAAAACCGTGTTTTAATTGAAGCGTTTTTATAAAAATAAAGAGAAGGTGGTCATTTTTTGACTTATCTATTATCTGCGTCGTACTGCAGTCCAGATTCCTATGCCACTCATGATTGCGGCAACTGTCATGCCTATGACCCATCCTGACATTTGTCCTGACTCGGTGCCACTGACTGGTTGTGTACTAGTTGTGGGTGGTGCTGGTTGTGTACTAGTTGTGGGTGGTGCTGGTTGTGTACTAGTTGTGGGTGGTGCGGTACTAGTTGACATGTTAGTGCTTGGTGGTGCGGTACTAGTTGACATGTTAGTGCTTGGTGGTGCGGTACTAGTTGACATGTTAGTGCTTGGTGGTGCGGT